>JBGPKH010000706.1:0-4607 GCA_041485845.1 Bryobacteraceae bacterium | reverse complement strand
GAACCTTTCTGATACAACTGCTGCGAAGACAGTCCTGCTCATGGCCGCGATGTCAATCGTGATGGGGAGTTCCCTCAACGCTCAGCCCGCCCCGATCCTCCGTGCGCATACCACGGAAATCGGCGGTTTCATTGGCGCCAGCTACGGTATTGACAAGGCCCGCGCGATGGGCGGCGGCAACATCTGCTATTCCGTCATCAAGGAAGTGATGCCTTTCGCCGAAGTCAGCTACTTCCCCGGAATCGGACGGACGGCGACGGTATCCGGAATCGCCGGAGCCACTGCCACGTTCAGCCTGCCGATCACGGACTTCAACTTCGGGATCCATTTGCGTGTTCCCATTCCTAAGTCCAGAGTCATCCCGTATGGAGTCTTGAGCTTCGGCGCCATCCACAACAGCGCGCATACCGAACAGATCCAGTACCCGGATCCACTCAATCCCGGTGGAAAGCCCGCTACCACGCCGTTTGATGTTCCGGCCAGCACCAATTACGCGACCAGCTTCGGCGGCGGCATTCGCCTCTATGCCACCGAACGTCTGGGCTTCCGGGGAGAGTTCAAAGCCTATAAGCCCAATGGCGGCATCGACATGTTCTATCGCGCCACCGGCGGCTTCTTCTTCCAGTTCTGATTCGCCCCGGGGCAGTTCGGGTCGCGTTGACTCCGGCGGTTGTCGGCGCCATCCGCGCGGCCATTCCAGTACGCCCGGGCGCCGAACCCGCGATGGCGCGCGCCGGTGACGGCTCCTGCAACGCCATCCACTTCTGTTCCTGAGCCTGCCGTTTTTCGAGCTGTGTCGCGCCACGGGCCTGGACCGCGAGCCGTACTCGGTGTCGCCGGAGACCATCGCGGTGCAGCACAACACGCCGCCCATCAAGCCCACTCTGAACCAGACTCCCCACCAGGGATGGTTGGCGATGGCCTGGCCTGCCGCGAGAGCCAGTCCCTGGGCGGGGGCGTACATCGAGGCGCAGGTGGGTTGGTGCAATACGAAGAGCCTCTCGAAGTGACTTGACATCACAGTCACTGGACTCAAGGACGGTTTTCATGGCGCGCATTGCGGACGCGGTAATCGAGCGGCTGAAAATAGAGGTCTCCCTCCTCGTCGCGGCGCGCGGCGCCGCGTTGACGCGGCACGGCAAGGACCTGATGGGTTGTGCCCCTTCCGTGACGATCACGACCCGTCGCTCATCGTGCCCCCGCAGAAGAACGTCTGGCACTGCATGGGCGCCTGCTCGCAAGGCGGGGACGTGATCCAGAGGCTGAGGAATGCCCGGGGCGTCAGCTTCCGCCATGCGGTCGAACCTGGCGCGGAGCTGGGGATTGCGCGCGCGGGCTTCCGCGGTGAAACGCCGGCAATCCTCTGAATCCAAATCGGTTACGCTCAAGACCTCGATTCCGCCCAATTTGGCCGAAAAACCGAGTCACCGATTTTTGGGAAATCTTTTGCCTTTGTTTTCAGCTCTTTTTCTCTCAAGAGCGCCGTCAGCCGCTTGACCTTCTGCCATGATTAAGTCAGGCAGGAAGTTGCGCCCGGGTTGCCGGCCTCTTTCCTCACCCGATCGCAAGCGAGCTTGCGATCTTTTTATTGGGGAGACCTATGTCAATCGCCAAGCCGTTGATTCTGCGGCGCTGGATTTCTGAAAACTGCTCAAAGCTGAGCGGTTTGCCCGTTGTCTCGCGGGGGAGGCTTTCGGGAGGCGCATCTTTCTGAAAAGGGCCCCCGGATGCGCCTCCCGATTTTCCGGCTCACCCGCAAGCCAAAGAATGGAAAGAGCTTAGCTATGGCAAGATTAATACTTCCACATAGCCGTTTTTTTGCGTCAAATGCGCCTCCCGGAGCCGTGACCCGGCCTAACCGAAAGCCCTGGCATCCGTTTAATCCACTAATGCTGCAAGATCTTGCCTTCTCCGCGCGCACCCTCCTCCGGCGTCCCGGCTTCGCCCTCCTGGCCGTCCTCACCGTCGCCCTGGGCATCGGCATCAACACCGCCATGTTCACCATCGTGAACGGCGTCCTGTGGAAGCCCCTACCTTATAAGGACTCCGGCCGCCTCGTGATGTTCAGCGAAGCCTCGGCGTCCGGCCGCCTGAATTGCTCCTATCCGAACTTCGAGGACTTCCGCCGTCAGACCGCCCTGTTCGAGGACCTCGCGCTGGTCCGCGAGTTCCCGCCCGTCACCTTGCGCCTCGAAGGCGCCGTCGAGTCCATCCCTACCGGATACGCGCACCCCAATCTCTTCTCCCTGCTCGGTGTGCAGCCGGTGCTGGGGCGACTGTTCACGGCGCAAGACGATGGCCCAGGCAACCAGCCCATAGGCGCCATCACCCATCGGGCCTGGGAGCGCTACTTCTCGAGCGACCCTTCGGTCATCGGCCGCCACGTTCGCGCGCACATTTCCTTCCTGGGCAAGTCCGCGGACTCGATCGTGATCGGCGCCGTGCTGCCGCCCGATTTCCGCTACGAGAACATCGACCTCTGGCTGCCGCTCAATCGATTCTGGGTGAGCATCGATCAGGTGCGCGGCAACCACTGGTTCCGCGGAGTCGGAAAACTGAAGCCCGGCGTGACGCTCGATCGCGTGCGCGCGGATCTCGACGCCATCGCGCGCGATCTCGAACGTCAGTATCCGGCGACCAACAAAGACGTGCGCCCCATCGCCGCGTGGCTGAACGATTACTATACCGTCAACGTCCGCACGCCGCTGCTGCTGCTGTTGGGCGCCGTCGGATTCGTCATGCTGATCGCCTGCGGCAACGTGGTCCACTTGCTGTTGACCCGCACCCTCGGGCGCGGCCGCGAAATCGCCGTGCGGCTGGCGCTGGGCGCCGCGCGCTGGCGTCTTCTGCAATTGCTGCTGGCCGAAAGCCTCATCATTGCCGTGGCCGGCGGCGCGCTCGGCGTGCTGCTTTCGTACTGGGGCGTGGGGTGGGCGGTGGCCTCGCAGCCGCGCACTCTGCCGGGCGCCCAGACTCTCCAGATCGATGGCTCGGCGCTGCTCTACGCCGCGCTGATCACCGCGCTGACGTTCGCCATCATGGGGCTGACGCCGCTGTGGCAATCTTCGCGCGCCAGCGTGCATGCCACGCTGCAATCGGCGGGACGCGGCGCCACCAGCCGCCGCCAGCGCCGTCTGGGCTGGGGAATGGTCGCGGCGGAGCTCGCCATGGCTTCCATCCTGCTGGCAGGCGCCGGCCTCATGATCCAGACCCTGCGCAACCTCAGCCTGGTGAATCTCGGATACCGGCCGGATGGCGTAGTGCAAATCGGGCTCAACCTGCCGGGTTACAAATACACTTCGGGAGCGCAGTCGGCGGCAGTCGCGGAGAGCATCCTGCGCGAGATGCAGTCGCTCCCCGGCTTCGTGTCGGCGGCTTATGCGGAGCCGTTCCACGTGGGCGGAAACGGCATGCTGCCGTCGCTGCGCATACCCGGCCGCAGCAATCCGACGAACCTGCCGATGCTGCCCACCATGCAGGTCTCGTCGGCCTTCTTCGAGACGCTGCGCATTCCGTTGCGCGCCGGGAGTTTCTTCGCCAAGCCGCATCCGGTGGCGCGCCAGGCGATCGTCAACGAGGAGTTCGCCCGCGTGTATTTCCCGGCCGGGAACCCGGTGGGCAAACCCATCGTGATGGGCGACGGCATGGGCCTGGAGATCGTCGGCGTGGTCGGCAACACCCACATCCAGGGCCCCCTGCGCATCGAGCAGCCGGAAGTCTACTGGTCGAGCGACGGCCAGTGGGGCGCGCCCACCCTGCTCGTCCGCGTCGCGGGCGCGCCCGAGTCGGTGGCCGGCGCGTTGCGCGACAAGCTGAAGCGCGTCGAGTCCGAAATCCGTCTCGGCGCCCCGCGCACCCTGCTCGCCGAGGAGGCCGACCGCACGCTCGTGCAGCGCTTCACGCGCAGCCTGCTGCTGATCTTCGCCGCGCTCGCCGTGCTTCTGGCGTCTCTGGGAATCTACGGAGTGGTGTCTTACACGGTGGCGCAGCGCACCCGCGAGATCGGCATTCGCATGGCGCTGGGCGCCAGTCGCCGCAGCGTCGCCCGCCTGGTGCTGGAGCAGACCCTCGGAGCCACAGTCATCGGAGTGGCCGCAGGAGCGGCCGGCGCAACCGCGCTCCAGAAGTTACTCGCCACTCAGTTGTACGGAGTCACTGCCCACGACCCCACCATCTACGCCGCGGTGATGGCGCTAATCGGCGGGGTGGCGCTGTCAGCCTCCGCCGTCCCGGTGCTGCGCGCGTCGCGGGTAGATCCGGCGGTGTGCCTGCGAGAGGAGTAAGTACTACTAGCCACCAGGGTCATAAGTTGAAAAGATATGCTGCCCTGTGGGGCAGGTTGTCAACCTGCGGCCGATTGTCAATCGGCCAGGTGAAGTCGTGTGTGCTCTCGCAACCCAATAGGACAACCATGAACATTTCTAACCGCAGCGTTTACGGTACAATCACGGAACATCGCCATGCCTCTCTCCACCGGCGCCCGCCACGGTCCCTTTGAGATCCTCGGCGCGCTCGGCGCCGGCGGCATGGGAGAGGTGTACCGCGCCCGCGACACGCGCCTCAATCGCGACGTGGCGCTCAAGGTCTTGCCCGAAGCGTTCACCCAG
>JBGPKH010000705.1:0-4608 GCA_041485845.1 Bryobacteraceae bacterium | reverse complement strand
GTCGTCGGCAAGAAACTGAATGTGCGCCCACCAGAGGTTGCCTTCCGCGGCGTAGTCGGCCGCCGCCGCGAGCACGGATGCCGCGGCCAGAAACAGGAGAACGGGCCTCTTCATAGATAGCTCAATTCCTATAGGAATATCACGCGCGGCCCGGCATCCGCTCCGTCACGGTCGCGGCTCCGATCGGAGCGCGCGTCAGCAAGCGGTCTACCGTACCAGCTCGAGCGCCCGGCGAAAGAGCGGCTCGAAGTCGGCGGGCGCGCCGGCGGCCTTGGCCTTGCGCACCGCCGCTTCCGCTTGCGGCCGCGCGCAGCCGAGATTGAGAAGCGCCGAGAGCACGTCCTGGTCGATGGCGGAGAGAGTGGCGACCGGCGCTGCCGGCTCCTCTCCGCTGGCCGCGGGAAGCTTGTCGCGGAGCTCCAGCACCATGCGCTCGGCGGTCTTCTTGCCGATCCCGGGGATGCGGACCAGGTGATCGACCTCGCCGCGCCGGATGGAGTTGATGAGATCGGGCGCGGCCAGACCGGAGAGTATCTTCACGGCGAGCGTGGGTCCGATGCCGCTGACGCCGATCAGTTTCTCGAAGAGCGCCTTCTCGTCCTGCGTCAGGAAGCCGTAAAGCGCCAGGACGTCTTCGCGCACGTGGGTGTGGATGCGGAGACGCACTTCGGCGCCGGGATCGGGCAGGTGGGTGAAAGTCGAAACCGGAATGGTCACGTCGTACCCCACGCCTCCGGCTTCCACAATGGCCTGGTTGGGATGCTTCTCGATCAGAACGCCGCGCAGCAGAGCGATCATCAGTTTGTATTGTAATGGGTGCCGGATATAATTGCGGTCATATGTTCATACGCCGGCTGGGTGCTGCCGCGGGGATCGCGATTATCGGCGCGATGGTGCTCTCTCGGCCCGCGGGCCGCGTCACCGTGCATCGCGCCGCGGCGCATGATGTCTCGCCACCGCTGGCGTCGCTAGGCGATCTCGCGACCCCCGCCGGCGAGATCGACTGCGAAGAAGGCTGCGGCACATCGCCGCACGACCCGGATGACGATCAGGGGGCCGCAGCCACTCCTCGGGCGCGCGCCGGCGCGCCGGGCGCAGCCATCGAGCAGACGTCGCAGGGCAACCGTCCGGCCGCGGTGATGGTTGCCACTTTCGACGGTCTCGGCGTGGGTTTCGAAGGTCCGCAGGGCGCGTCAACCGGCCGCAACCCCTCGGACAACAGCCTCGCCGTGGGGCCGAACCACGTAGTCCAGATCGTCAATTCGCGCATGGCGGTTTTCGATAAGAAGGGGAAAGTGCTGTACGGCGCTGTCACCACCAACACCATCTTCAAAGGCTTCGGGGGCATCTGCGAGAGCCGCAACAACGGCGACGCCGTGGTCCGCTACGACCAACTGGCGGAGCGCTGGCTCTACGTGATGCCGATCTTCGGGCGGATTCCCGACCGGCCCGAGGAGCCGTACTCGATGTGCTACGCGGTCAGCGCCGGCGCCGATCCGCTGGGCCCGTACTACCGCTACGAGTTCCGCCGCAAGCTGTTCCCCGATTACCCGCGGCCGGCGGTCTGGCCCGACGGATACTACAATCCGACGAGCACCGGCGACACCGTGATCCAGAAGCATGCCTGCGTGGCCGACCGCATCAGGATGCTGGCCGGCGGCGATGCCACCGAGCAGTGCGTGATCATTGACGGCGTCAACTTTCTGAACAATGCCGATATCGACGGCCCGGGCCTGCCGCCGGCCGGCGCGCCGAACATCATGATGGCGGCCGGCGGCACGCAGCTCCGGAAGATCCTCGAAGACGACGGGATCTATGCGTGGAAATTCCATGTGGATTGGAACAACCCGAAGAACACCGGCGTGAGCGGGCCGGTGAAAATCCCGGTGGCGCCGTACCACTACCTTTGCGACGGCCAGTTGACCAACTGCGTGCCGCAGCCCGACACCACGCGGCGGCTCGATGCGCAGGGCGACAAGATCATGCAGCGGCTGGTGTACCGCAATACCGGCGGGCGCGAATCGATCGTTGCGGTGCACTCGGTGAACACCGCGGCGGGCGGCGGCGGCGTCCGCTGGTACGAGTTCCGGCTCGACGAACAGCGCGACCCTCGTCTTTACCAGCAGGGCACCTACGCGCCCGACGCGTTCTACCGCTGGATGGCCAGCCCCGGCATGGACCGCCAGGGCAACATCGGCATCGGCTACTCGTTTGGCGGCACGCCGAACTATGCCGGCCAGCGCTTCGCCGTCCGGCTGGCAGGCGACCCGCCGGGAGTGTTGACGCTGCACGAGACGGTCCTGGCGCAGGGCGAGGCTTCGCAGACCGCCGGCAACCGCTGGGAGGATTATTCCTCGACCGCCATGGACCCGTCGGACGACTGCACATTCTGGTACGTCGGCGACTATCTGAAGGCGGGCGCTGCCAACTACTCCACGCGGATCGGCGCGTTCCGCGCGCCCGGCTGCCTGCGCGGCACGGTGAGCGGCGCGAGTTATTTCGACCTCAATCACGACGGCGCGCGGCAACCGGGCGAGCCGGGACTTTCCGGCCGCGCGATCGAGTATGCGGGCGGGGAGCCGGGGAAGATCGCCACCGATGCCGGCATGCCTTGGCGCAGAAACACGAAGAGTCCCGCGCCTCCCCCGAGCCTCTCAGGACATGACCGCGCAACTCTTCGTACCGCGCCGCCAGAGTGTCGCAGGGGGACGAAGCGGTGCGCGGCTCGCCGCTTACCGGCGTTTTTTTTTGCCGGCGCGCCCAAGCGCGTTCGACGCTGCGAGGATGCACCTGGATGCCAAAGTGTTCGCGGATTCGCCGGGCCAAGGCCCTGCTCCCAGAAACGGCGATAGTGCTCCACCCAGCACTTTGAGGTGCTTGGAGATGGCGGGCATGCTCATCTCGAAAGGCTCCGTCAGCTCCGTGACTGAGGCTTCTCCCGAGACCAGCCGCGCCAGGATAACCTCGAGTGGAGTTAAATATACTCTGCCCCCGAGGACCTGGCAAGCGCTGTGACGAGCGATTTGTGTGTCCTTCTTTGTGTCGCACGGTTCACAAAGAGCTTCGCCCCGGTCAAGGGAAAGAAAAAAAGGTGAAGCCTGCTCAGGTGAAGAGCATCGGCAGTTGTTCCTCGATGCGCACATGGGTCTCCATGCCGTCAAGTACCAGGCGTGCAGGAATCTGGGCAAGTTCCTTCGGTTCCACCTTATGCAACCCTCCCCCGTAGACGCGGCCTTCGGAGAGAAGCTGCGCCGGGGTGATGCGCTGTAACGCTTCAAACACGTGCACATGAAGCTCGGGATGTTCTTTCAGAGCGGCACGCAAGGGGCCGGTCGGATAAAGCATCAGATAGACGTTGTGGGCGGTCGCCAGCGAGCGGTTCCAGATGAAACGGAAAGGATGCTTTCCGTTGCGGGAGCGGCCCATATAGGTGCAGAGGAACGGCGCGGGAGGGCGCTGTTCCTGCGAGTACCACGGGGCGCGGCGGCTGGCAAGATACGCTTCATGAGTTTTCTGCGCGCGGCCTGTCTGAAGATATTCATGGAAACGCGGCCAGGCGGTCTTGATGTGTTCTTCCGGCTCGCTGCAATCGAGCAGGTAAAGGCGCGGCGATACGTCGGGCGCGCCGTTTGGCAACGCGTCGATGATGTCGCCGGTCAAGTGGCGAGGGCCGGGCAGTATGGGCTTCATGAACTGGCGCGGAATGTGCCAGTGTTCGATGTCGGCGCCGGTAAGGATAAAAAAGCTGTTGGAGCCGGTCGCAAGGCCGCGCTTAATAACGAAAATATCGCCCAGGGTCATCTCGCCCGTGTCGCTAACCGTGGTGGTGGCCGGGAACTGTGTCCATTTGCGTGACCGGCGCAAGGTTTCAAACGGAACCTGCGCCTCCGTCTGTGGCCGCTCTATCGGGCCGGCAAACGAGAAACGGGCGGTATGGCCGGGCGGGGGCGGCGATTTGCGGAACACCACGACGGCGGAGGATACCAGGGCGTCCGTGAACTGCACGTCCGTGGGGCAAAAACGGTGAATATGCAGGAGCGTTACGCGCTCGGTGAGATAACGGCGCAAGGTGACGCCGTAATTCACGTCCATGAATTCCGAAGGGATGAGCCAGACCGCAAGCCCCTGTTCTTCCATCCAGTCGTGGCACAGCAGCAGAAAATAGCAGTACAGTCCGGCGAGGCCGCTGATATCGAGATGCAGAGAGAGCGCGAGTTGCATTTTCAGGCGGTCCTTTTCCACTGCCGGCAAGTGGTGATGGCGGACATATGGCGGATTGGTGAGCACGAGATTAAAGCGCTGTTCTGGTAGATGCTGTTTCGTGAAATCGCCCCTAATGACGTGGAGCCCCTGCCCTTCCCATAAGGTGGCAGCGGCTTGCGCAAACAGTGGATCAAGCTCGATGCCGGTGGCGGCGGCAATGTGTTTCTGCCCAAACGCCTGCCAAGCCGCCGAAAAAAAAGAGCCGGTGCCGATGGCGGGATCGAGGAACCGTACCGGCGTCTTGCCCAGGAGCGTTTGCGCATACCGGGCAAGACTGAGCGCCAGGGCGGGCGGCGTTGCAAACTGCCCCCACTTGTTGCGCTCCGGCGCGGTCTTCAGGCTATC
>JBGPKH010000704.1:0-4612 GCA_041485845.1 Bryobacteraceae bacterium | reverse complement strand
CGGTGAACCTATTCCCTTCCGCGCCTCGGCGAATCGGCGGTGACCTATTCCCCTCCGCGCCTCGGCGAATCGCGGTGAACCTATTCCCTTCCGCGCCGCAGCGTCTCCGCGTCGGAACCCGAGTCCTGTTTGGTTGCGGCTTTGCCACGCTGTGATCTCCGCTCGCCCAGCGCTCTCCGGTTTGCACTTTGCTTTCTCTCTCCGGTGAGTCTTGGCCGCCCTGAATCTCCTATAATGGGGGCACGTTGGCGGAGGGCTAAGGAAAACTGATGGCTCGTCGATACCTGTGTGTTTGCTCCCTGGGTCTCCTGTTGTCGATCGCCGCCCTCGCGGCCGATGCCGCCATCTGGAAAGTGACTCCGCCGCCTCCCGCCTCCTGGGAGCGCGATCGCGTCTCCGACCTAGCCGCGCGCCGGCGCGCCCTCTCCGAGCAGATCGGCGCCAAGGGAATTCTCATTCTCTACGCCGCCGAACCGCGAAACTACGCGGGCGACGTCGACTGGCCCTATCGCCAGGAGAACGATTTCTTCTACCTCACCGCCGTTCCCCAACCCGGCGGCGCGCTGGTGATCCTTCCCGGCAGCGAAAAGATCCGCGAGATCCTTTTCCTGCCGCCCTCCAACCCGGCGCGGGAAAACTGGACGGGCCACGTTCTCACTCCCGGCGAGGGCCGCAGGATTTCCGGCATCCAGGATATCCGCGACGCGCGGTTGCTGAAGTCGTTCCTCTCGACCCTGATCCCTCCCGCAGAGGCGATTCTCAGCGCCGAGGCCGGCCAGGCCGGAAGGGGCGGACGGGGGGGACGAGGCGGCCTGCCCGAGCCACCGCCACCGGCGCCCGTCGATTGGCAGGCGGAGCTGCAAAAGCCCATCGGGAATCCGGAGGTCTACATGATCTCCCGCGGGCGCCCCGACGAATATCGCCGCGAGATCGATTTCGCGGCCAAACTCTCCGTCGCCGGCGTGACCGTGAAAGACGCCACGCCGGTCTTCTCGGCGTTGCGCAGGGTGAAGTCCCAGCGCGAAATCGACATCCTGCAGCACGCCGTCGATATCACCGCCGAAGCTTTCCAGCGCGTGTATGCGCTCGCCGTCCCCGGCGCCTGGGAGTATGAGATCCAGGCGCAGTTTGAGTTCACTTTCCTGCGGCGCAACTCCCACTGGGGCTATCCGTGCATCGTGGCTTCCGGCGTCAACGCCACCACCCTGCACTACGAAGCCAACAAGGACCGCATGAAAGCCGGCGACCTTCTCCTGATGGACGACGCCGCCGAGTTCGACGGATACACCGTGGATGTGACCCGCACCGTCCCGGTCAACGGCAAGTACACCAAGGAGCAGGCCGGCATCTACCGCCTCGTCTGGGAGGCCCAGCAGGCGGCCTTCAAAATGGCCCTGCCCGGCCACACCGGGTCGGGCGGACCCGATTCCGTGCAGGGCGCGGCGAACCAGGTCTTCAAGGAAGGACTGTTCAAGCTGGGCCTGATCTCGGATGTTACCAGCGATCTGCAGCTCCGCCTCTGGTTCAACCACGGCATCAGCCACGGCATCGGATTAAACGTCCACGACGCCGGGGGCAGGGAACTCCAACCCGGAATGGTGATCACCGTCGAGCCCGGCATCTACATCCGTCCCGACGCGCTCGACAATCTTCCCAAGACCCCCGAGAACGAAAAGTTCATCGCCGCCGTCCGCCCCGCGTTCGAGAAGTACAAGGGCATCGGCGTGCGCATCGAAGACGACGTCGTGATCACCACCGGCACGCCCAAGGTGATCTCCGCGGGGATCCCGTCGAAGCTGGAGGACGTGGAGGCCACCATCGCGCAGCTTCGCAAGGCGCAGAAATCGGCGCCCCTTCCGTAAGTCGGCATTGAGCCGCCGGTGACTGTGGCATCCCCGGGGATTGTGGCATGATTGATGAACTGTGCCCCTTGAATCGTCCGGCGGATCGCCCGTCGCCAGCATCCAGGAATCCAGCCTGCGCAAGGAGCTCGGATTGCGCGACCTCGTCCTGGCACAGGTGCTCTGCGTCGTGGGCTCATCGTGGGTGGGGATCGCGGCCAAGCTCGGCCGCGCCCACGTGGTCTTCTGGCTCACCGCCATGCTGCTCTTCTACCTGCCGCTGGCGGCGGTGGTGATCTACCTCAACCGCTTGATGCCGCTCGAGGGCGGCCTCTATCAATGGGCCAAAGCGGGATTCGGCGAGATGGCCGGATTTCTGACCGCATGGAATCTCTGGGTCTACGCGGTCATCGTCACCGGCGCCATCATATTCGTGGTGCCCACGGACCTTTCGTATATGTTGGGACCGTCGGCCGCCTGGATCCCCGGGAGCAAGGCCGCGACTCTGGTCCTCACCGGCGGCGTGATGGCGGGGATCACGCTCGCCGCCGTGCGCGGATTGAACATCGGCAAGTGGTTGCACAATTCCGGCAGCGTCATGATCCTGCTGGCCTACGTGATTCTCCTGGGCCTGCCGGTCTGGGCGCTGCTGCGCGGCTCCATCTCCCGATTCGAGCCCATCCCGTGGCAGTGGCCGAAGCTCGACCTGTTCGGCCTCGCGATCTTCGGACAGATGACCGTCGGCGCGCTCAGCGGCTTCGAGTACGTGGCGATCCTGGCCGGCGAGTGCCGCAGCGCGTCTCGCACCATCGGGCAATCCGTGATGCTCTCCGCGCCGGTGATCGCGTTGATGTTCATTCTCGGCACCAGTTCTGTCCTGACCTTCATCGACGGCCAGCCGATCAACGTGATCGGCCCCATTCCGCAGACCATGCGGCTGGCGTTTGGCGACACCAGTGTGGGGGTGTGGGCCGCGCCTTTCGGCATTTTGCTGATCCTGGCGCGCGCCGTCGCCAGCGCCAGCCTCATTTTCACCGGACTGACGCGCCTGCCTATGACCGCGGGCTGGGACAACCTGGTGCCCAAGTGGTTCACCCAACTCGATCCCCGCCGCCGGACCCCGGTCAATTCGATTCTGTTCGTCGCGGCCCTCGTGATGCTCTTGGTCCTGCTCAGCATGTGGGGAGTCCGTGAGCAGGAGGCCAACCAGTTGCTGGCGGCCTCGTCGATCGTGCTCTACGCCATCACCTACGTCGCGCTCTTCGCGCTTCCGCTGATCGGGAGCCGGGCGTTGCGCGCGGCCTTGCCCGCGTGGGTGAAGGTAGCCGCGGCCTGCGGTCTTGCGGCGAGCCTGATCTCCCTGTTCATTGCCGTCTATCCGATCGTGGACGTAGTCAGCAAGGCAGCGTACGCTGCCAAGATCTGCAGCGTGGTGGTGATCGCCAATATGGCCGGTATCCTCATCTACCGCAGCGCCAGATCGGAGCCGCGACCGTAGGGAGGTCCCGATGGGCCGCGGCGGCCCATCAAAGGGCATGAAGACGCGGCCGGTGCGGGCCGGGTATTTTCGCCGGTTCTTCTCCGCGTCTTCAACCGAGTGGTACACGGGCCCCCCACCAGCCCCGCGTTAGAATGAGTGCTGTCCCATGCCCCGACAACTCGTAGAGTGCGTTCCGAACTTCTCCGAAGGGCGCGATGCCGCCAAAATCGACGCCATCGTCCAGAGCATTCTCGCCGTTCCCGAAGTGGTCCTCCTGGATCGCGAGTCCGACGCCGATCACAATCGCTCGGTGCTCACCTTCGTGGGACCTCCCGCCGCGGTGGCCGACGCCGCTCTCCGCTCCGTGGAGAAAGCCGTGTCGCTCATCGATCTGACCAGGCACCAGGGCGCACACCCGCGCATCGGCGCGGCCGACGTCGTGCCCTTCATCCCCATCGAAGGCATGACCCTCGAAGACTGCGTCAAGCTCGCCGAACAGGTGGGGCGCAGGATTTGGGAACAGCTCCACGTGCCGGTCTATTTCTACGAAGCGGCCGCCAAACGGCCCGAGCGTGTCAACCTCGAGAACATCCGGCGCGGCCAGTTCGAGGCGCTCGTCAAGGAGATGGGAACCGTACCCGAGCGCCAGCCCGATTGCGGCGATGCCGTTTGCCACCCAACCGCCGGCGCCGTGGTAGTGGGAGCGCGCAAATTCCTCATCGCCTATAACGTCAACCTCGGGACGCCCGACGTGGGCATCGCCAGGAAAATCGCCAAGACCATCCGCTTTTCTTCCGGCGGCTTCCGCTACGTCAAGGCGATGGGGGTGACCCTGGCATCGCGCAACCTGGCGCAGGTCTCGATCAACCTCACCGATTTCGAGCAGACCCCCATGCACCTGGTCTTCGAAACCGTGCGCTTCGAGGCGGAGCGCTACGGCGTGCCGGTGGTGGGCAGCGAGATCGTGGGCCTGATCCCCAGGAAGGCCATCGAGATGTCGGCCGAGTACTTCCTGCGCTACGAGAACTTCCGTCCCGAGCTGGTGCTGGAGAACCGCATCGCGGAAGCCATGACCGCGCGCAGCGGACTGCCCGAATTCCTCGACGCCCTGGCCGCGCCCACCGCCACTCCCGGGGGAGGCAGCGCCTCGGCGGCCGCGGCGGCGATGGCGGCGGCGCTCGGCGCCATGGTGACGCGGCTCGCGAAACAGGACAGCTCCGCGTTCGAGGAAGACCGCCGCTTTTTCACCGAAGCCGTCGAGCGCGATGCCGCAGCGTTCCAGCGCGTCATG
>JBGPKH010000703.1:0-4637 GCA_041485845.1 Bryobacteraceae bacterium | reverse complement strand
AGCCGGTCCCGGTCGGCGGGACGGATGGATTGGCCGCGGTCGCGATTGGTTTAGCCGCCGCCAAATCCGCGCGCGAGAACCGGCCCGTGGCGGTAGCCGAAGTGTATGAGCAAAGCGCCACAATCTGAATCGGCCGGGCGCCGGCCGTCGGGCGTACCTCTACCTCCTGGTGCATCGGCGCGTACGGTACGCTGTAGCACCTAGTCCTAGTCGCCGCGCCGGTACACGACCGTCTCCGCCGTCCGTCCCACTTCGCGATAATGCGCCAGCCACTCGTGCAGGTCCGGAAAGTTCGTGATAGCCAGCCGCGGGTTGAGCAGGCCGAGTCCGTCCAGCACGAACGCCGGCTGCGACCGCGTCAGTTCCGCGCGGCGCCGTGCGGGCGCTGGCGTCTCCACCGGCTCCGATTGCGTGAGATGCCGGTCGGCCGGCACACCGGTGAGCGGCTGCGAGTCGAGGTACATCGTGCCCGCCGGCAGTCGCGTGTAGACGAAGATTTCAGGGCGGTATCCCCAAACAAAAAGTGTGTCGCCCGGTTTGGCGAGTTGGCGAACGAAAGCCGCTGCTGCGCGGCTGTCGCGGTCCATTCCCGTGTCGCGCCACGCGGGGTCGCGCAGCGCGGTGAGGTATGAGGGCCCGAAGCGCGTGGCCGGAATCAACAGCAGCAGCGCCACCAGCTCGCGTTTGCGTCCGAGCAGCGCGAAGCCGCGCGCGGCCATGAGGACGGCCGCGGGCAACAGAAGGAAGTAGTAGCGCGGAAAGAAGCGCAGGCCCGTCGCCACCCCGAGGAGTGCGAGGAGCAGCCAGCCGATCCAGCGCGCGGAGAGCCCACTCCACAGGAAGCGCGCTGCCGCCGCCACGATGGCCGCATGGAATCCCATCCAGTTCAAAGTGCGCACGATTCCGTTGCGGACAGGCGACTCCACAGCCGGACTGCCGGCGTACAAGCGCCCCCACTTCCAGACCTCTTCCCAGTACGCGCCCAGCGCGCCCGAACTCCACAGCCATGCCGCCATGGCGCCGCTCACGGCGGCAAACCCCGCGGCCATCAAGGGAATGCCCGCCGGATTCCACAACGCGCACACCGCCGCCACGAAGAGTCCCTTGGGACTGACCCAGAACGCCACGCCGGCCCACACGCCGCTCCACAACGGCCGCCGCTTCCACGCCATCCAAACGGCCGCCAGGTGCGGCGCCAGCATCATCAGGTCGGAGGCCACCGGAATCACGGCCGACGGCAAATCGAAGATGAGGAAGAAGCCCAGAAGCCCGGCCGCCCACACGCCTTCCCGCTCGGACCACAAATCGCGCGCAAAGCGGAATGCGATCCAGCAGGCCAGCAGCGCGTACAACGCGTTGCCGAGCCGCAGCGGCCAACCGGGACGCGCCCCCCAAAGCACGTGCACCGCCGGCACCAGCACCGGCTTGTCGTACCACACGTCTCGGTAGAGCGCCTTGCCGTCGGCCATCTGTTGGGCCGCGGCGAGAGGCAGCGTGTCGCCTTCCCAGAGGATCGCGACGTGACACATCCGCGATGCCGCCAGCAGTGCGGCGAGCAGCAGAAAAAAGATCGAAGTCTTGCTCAAGCGGTTACGGCGGACTTCGCCAGCAGGCGCTCCAGCACGCGGCGGAATCCCTCGCCGTAAAGCGGATCGGCCAGCGCAAACTCCACGAAGCTCGCGAAGTAGCTGGGAAAATTGCCGATGTCGTAGCGCTTCTCTTCGGGGGAGAGCTTGACCGCCATCACGCGCCGTCCCTCCTCGCACATCAACTGGATGGCGTTGGTGAGCTGGATTTCGCCGCGCCGGTCGGGCTCGACGCGGCGGATCATATCGAAGATCACGGGCGAAAAGATGTAACGGCCGGCGATGGCCAGGTTGCTGGGCGCTTCGTCCGGCTGCGGCTTCTCCACCAGGTTCACGATCCGGAAAACATCGTCCGGCGCTTCTTCCGGCTGCACGATGCCGTAGTGTCCCGTCTCCTGCGCCGGCACCTCCTCCACCGCGATGACGCAGCTCGCGCGCTTGGAATCGAAGATCTCCACCATGCGGCCGATAGCGCGCGACACCGCGTTGAGCCCCAGAATGGAATCGCCCAGAGCCACGAGAAACGGCTCTTCGCCCGCGAAATTCTCGCCGCACAGGACCGCATCGCCCAGGCCTTTTTGCAGACGCTGGCGGGTGTAAAAGAAATTCGCTTTGAGATCGGCGAAGTCCACCTCTTTGAGCAGGTCCTGCCTGTTGGCCTCCTGAAGCGCGCGGAACAGTTCCGGATCGTGGTCGAAATGATTCTCGATGGAGGCCTTGCTGCGGCCGGTGACGAACAGGATCTGCCGTATGCCGTTGGAGACCAGTTCTTCCACCACGTACTGCACGATGGGCTTGCGCGCCACGGGCAGCATCTCCTTGGGCTGCGATTTGGTGGCCGGCAGAAGCCGCGTCCCATACCCCGCAACCGGTACGACTGCGCTCTTGATCACCTTATGAATATAACAGCGCGTAGGGTGCTATATTAGGCAAAGAAAAAGCGAACCGGGATGGAGGATATCCAGCAACAGCTCGCGGCCCTTCGCAGGCGCGTGGCGCGCATCGACCGGAAGTATGCGGACGGGGCCGGGGGCCAGGCTCGCCACAGCGCGAGTGGGCCAGGGGCCAGGGGCCGGGAAGCAGGGGTTGGGGGCTGGGGGTTGGGGGTTGGGGAGCAGGCTCGCCAAAGCGCGAGTGGGCCGGGGGCCGGGGAGGAGGGGTCAGGGGCCGGGGACCGGGCCGCAGCGCCCAAGATCGGCGACCCGTTTCCGCGCGTTCGCCGCGACGAGCGGCCGGCGCGCTACTTCATCGAGAACCTCATGAGCGGCGAAGTGGTACGCACCCCGCACGGCGAGCACTTCGAAACCGAGAAGCTGTGGGAGCGCCACCGGCGCCACGGCAGCGTGGATATCTCGGACCTGGCCGAGCTTCCCGAAGATCTTCTCGAAGGGCTTTCCGACGGCGCCATCGCGCGCGCGCACCCTATGAAGTGGGCCTTTCTGGATACCGAGACCACCGGGCTTGCGGGTGGCACCGGCACCTACGCGTTTCTGATCGGGGTCGGCTCCATCGAGGCGGGAGGCTTTCGCCTGCGCCAGTTCTTTATGCGCGATCACGGCGAAGAGGCGTCGCTGCTGTGGCGGCTCGCCGAGCACCTCGCCCGGTTTGACGTACTCATCACCTACAACGGCAAAGCCTACGACCAGCCGTTGCTCGAAACGCGCTTCCGCATGGCGCGCGCCCGCCATCCGTTCGAGCGCATGGAGCACCTCGACCTGCTGTTCGGCGCGCGGCGCTTATGGAAGCTGCGCCTCGAAAGCTGCCGTCTGGTGGACCTGGAATACCAGATCCTGGGCGTGGAGCGGCAGGGCGACCTGCCAGGCGAAATGATCCCATACTGCTATTTCGAATACCTGCGCACGAAGCAGGCGTTCCGCCTGGTGCCTATCTTCCATCACAACGCCATCGACATTCTTTCGCTGGCCTGCCTCACGGCGATCGTGCCGTTCGCGTTTCGCTCGCCGGAGGACGCGGCGCTGCGACATGGAGCCGACCTCGTCGGCCTGGCGCGCTGGCTGATGCAGGCCGAGCGCCACGAGGAAGCGCTGCGCCTGTTCCGCCGCGCTGTGGAGATGGGGCTGCCCGATCCGCTGCTCTTCAAGACGCTGTGGGATATCGCCGCCATCGAGAAGCGTCTCGCCCGTACAGACGCCGCACTCGCCGTGATCGCGGAACTGGCGGCGTCGCGCAATCCGTATCGCGTGCGCGCCCTCGAAGAACTGGCCAAACACTACGAACACCGCGAGCGGAATTACGCGATGGCGCTCGAAATGACCCGCAGCGCCCTCGCGATCGCCGATACCCCGGAGATCCGGCGCAGGGAAGCGCGGCTGAAGAATCGAATCGACAGCCCGCGCACGCAACGCCTGGCGTTGTAGGGGCGGGCCTTACACATTTCTGAAATTCGCCGAGGAATCCGAATGCCGCGCGCGGCTCTGTTCGGAGCCACGACCGTTCAGGGAGTGGTCTTGCCGGAGCGCCTGCCCGAATGAACGCCGACGCAAACGCCCCCAAAAACTTCCCAGGGAGGTCCCGATGGGCGCGGCGGCCCGCCAAAGGGCACGAAGACGCGACCGGAGCGGGCCGGGTATTTTCGCCGGTTCTTCGCCGCGTCTTCAGCCGAGCGGCGCCTGCCGCCGCTACTGGCTTACCGGCCGTAATACGCCGCGTTCTTGGGTGTGAAGTCCGCCCATTTCTCCGGAAGGTCGTCCAGAGCGAAGATCGCCGAAACCGGGCAGACCGGCACGCAGGCGCCGCAGTCGATGCACTCTACGGGATCGATGTAGAGCATCTCGGCGTCCGCGTAGTTGGGCTAATCCTTCTTGGGGTGAATGCAATCGACCGGGCAGGCGTCGACGCAGGCGGTGTCTTTGGTGCCAATGCAGGGTTCTGCTATAACGTATGCCATTGCTGTTTTCCCTAGAGTACCTATTCATAGCACAAGCAGGACTCGAAATACAATTCGTTAGTTGCCAAATCTCCGGCTGCGGTACCAAACTGTTAGGAGATGCCGGCCAGAGTCCGTAAAGCAGTCTTTCCCGCCGCTGGGTT
>JBGPKH010000702.1:0-4639 GCA_041485845.1 Bryobacteraceae bacterium | reverse complement strand
TTGATTCTTGCCTCTCTCCGGCCAGAAACGCTCATCACGAATCTCCCCTTCCGCCCGCAATGCTGGCATCTCCAAGCTTCCACGACCTTTTGAACATGTTTGCCCACTTGGTTGCGGAATCGCTGCCGCGCCCCCGCGCCCCATGCCCTGAGCCGCCCCACGTGGTATCGTGTTAATCGTCACGTTGACTCGCCGGGAGGGGTACTACACCGGTTGACGGCCCGCTCCTGGCAATCGTATGTATCTCTAGAAGGGGGTGCCATGTTCCGGGCTAAAGCAGCTATCGTATTTCTGATCGTTCTCACCGCCGCTCAAGCGCAGCAGAAGAAGCGCGTTGCGGTGATGAACTTCGATTACGCCACAGTGCAGAGCTATGTTTCCTCGTTGTTCGGCTCCAATCAGGACGTCGGCAAGGGGATCGCCGATATTCTGGTGGACAAGCTCGTGTCCGATGGCGCCTACTCGGTGATTGAGCGCAAGGAACTCGACAAGGTGATCGGCGAGCAGAACTTCTCCAACAGCGATCGCGCCGATCCTTCGAGCGCCGCCAAGATCGGCCGCGTGCTGGGCGTGGACGCCATCGTGATCGGCAGCATCACGCAGTTCGGCCGCGACGACAAGAAAACCGACATCGGCGGCGGGGCCGTCAAGAACCCACTCGGCAGGTTCGGCATTGGCGGAGTGGAAAGAAGCAAGGCCACGGCCGTGGTACAGATCACCGCGCGCATGATCGATACCAGCACCGCGGAGATCCTGGCCAGTGTGCAGGGCAAGGGCGAAGAGTCGCGCGGCGGCACCGGAATTCTGGGCGCGGGCGGCAGCTACGGTGGGATGGCCGCCGGCGCGCTCGACATGACCAGCAAGAACTTCGCCCAAACCGTTCTCGGCGCCGCAGTGAACAAGGCCGTAGTCGAAGTGGCGCATGGGCTGGATCAGAAAGCCGGAGCGCTGCCCACCAAGGCCGTCACCATCGACGGGCTGGTGGCCGACGCCGCGGCCGACGGCACCATCGTGATCAACGCCGGCTCGCGCGCCGGCGTCAAAGTCGGCGACAAGCTCGACATCAAGCGCACCGGGCGCACCATCAACGATCCGGCCACCGGCAAGGTGATTCGCCGCATCGAGGATACCGTCGGCACGGTGACGATCACCGAGGTGGACGCGCAGTCCGCCGTGGGCAAGTTCAGCGGATCCGGACAACCCAAGGTGGGAGACACCGTTTCCAATCCGAAGTAAAGGGGCCCTCTATGGACTTCGAGACCGGTTCGACAGTGGGTGATTACCAGATCGTCGGCACGCTCGGCGCCGGGGGTATGGGCAAAGTCTACAAAGTCCGCAGCCTCATCTCGGACCGCATCGAGGCCATGAAGGTGCTGCTGCCGGACTTGGCCAACGAGCCGGAGCTGGGCGACCGCTTCCTGCGCGAAATCAAGGTGCAGGCCAGCCTGGAGCACCCCAACATCGCCGCCCTGCACAGCGCCATCCGCGTGGAGAATCAGCTCCTGATGCTGATGGAGTTCGTCGAGGGCACCACGCTCGAGCAGAAGCTCAAAGATGGCCCGCTTCCCGTGGCTGAAGCGGTGGACTACATGCGGCAGGTGCTTTCCGCGCTCGAGTATGCGCACGGTCATGGCGTGATCCACCGCGACCTCAAGCCCCCCAACATGATGCTTACGCCATCGGGCGTGGTGAAGCTCATGGATTTCGGAATCGCCAAGGCCGCCACCGATCGCCGTCTCACTATGACCGGAACGACGATGGGCTCGCTGTACTACATGTCGCCCGAACAGATCCAGGGGACGGCCGGCCTGGACCCGCGGTCGGATCTGTATTCGCTGGGCGTTACGCTCTATGAGCTGGTGACTGGGAAACGGCCGTTCGACGGCGACAGCCAGTACGCCATCATGGCGGCGCACCTGGAAAAGACGCCGGTGGCGCCGATCACGGTCGATCCCAATCTGCCGCAACTGCTCAACGACGTGATCCTGATGTCGGTGATGAAGGATCCGAATGAGCGGTTTCAGACCGCGGCGGCCTTCCGCAACGCTCTGGGCAACGTCGCCGCTCCAGCTCCAACAGTGGCCGCGGCGGCGGCGGTGGCCGCTCCGCCCGCCGCGGAATTGGTCCAGGCGCAGTCGCGAAGCAAGCGCGGGTTGTGGATGGCCATGGGGGCGGTAGCCTGCGTGCTGGCAGTAGTCGGGGTCATCGAATTCGGGCCGGGAAAAGGGACGAAGGCCGCGCAGGGTCCCGCAAGTACGCCCTCGACTTCCACCTTGACCCCACAGATCAACCCTGTGCCCACCGCGCCGCCAGTGACGGAGCCGCAGCCCGCCGCTCCGGCGCCCGCACCGCAGCAACAGCAGCCGGCTGCCGCCACCCAAACGCCCAACCCGTTGCCGCCGGCCTCCAAGCCAGTCCGGGTGAACCCGAGTGCTCCCGCGCCGCCGCAACAGGCCCCCACGCAGACGCTCACGACTCAGCAACAACCTGCTGCGCAGCAGCCCGCGGTTCAGCAACCGCCGCCTCAGCAGCCGGCTGTACAGCCGGCCGCTCCGCAACCGCAGAACCATGACGCCGCGGTTCGCGCGGCGCTTCAGGAGGTTCGGGAACAGCTCATCATGCTGAACCCGCGCGCCAGCGGCATTCGCAGCACCCTCCAAAACATGGAAAGGCAGCAAGCAGCCCGCGGTCTGGGCTTGAATGCGAGCTTGCAGGAACCTCTGCAACTGATGAACAGCTACCTGGATGAAGCCGCCAACGCGCTCAACAGCGGCGATGCCGCCTCGGCGAAGAGCTTCAAGGACAAGGCGGAGAAACAGGTCGAACGATTGGAGAAGCTGCTGAACCGATAGTGCAAGGCCAACTCAAAGTTTCCGGCCCCGCGGAATACCTTGCCGAGTCAGGCACCTGCCAAGGCGGCCCGAAAAGGGGCTTGCGTATTACCCCCCTAATCCGCTTCTGCACCCATCACGCAAATGTCGTCCAGATTGCGGTACTTCTCCGCGTAATCCAGACCGAATCCCACCACGAATTCGTCGGGAATCTGAAACCCCACGTAGCTGGCGTGCACGGGACGCAAACGGCGCTCGGGTTTGTCCAGGAGCGCGGCGATGCGGATCGACTTGGGCCGCCGCTGCTCCAGCAGGTGCATCAGGTAGGTCAACGTCACGCCGCTATCCACGATGTCTTCCACGATGAGCACATCGGCGCCTTCGAGAGAAATGTCCAGGTCCTTGGTGACCTTGACCTCGCCCGAGTTGGTCTTGCCTTTTCCATAGGTCGAGATGCCCATGAAATCGACGAAGACATCGCGCTTCATGGCGCGCGCCAGGTCGGTGAGGAAGAAGCAGGCGCCCTTGAGGATGCAGATCATGTGGAGGCGGCCGTCGGGGTAATCGCGGGAGATCTGCTCGCCGAGTTCCCGGATCCGGGCCTGAATCTTCGCGGAAGAGATCAGCACCCGCAGCTTTGGATCAGTCATGCACTTGTAATTATCCGCCCAGTTTGAACCGCGTGCTCATCGGCCCCAAATGAATGTGGGCGCCGGTGGCTTTGCCGGGGACCGCCTGGCGGAACGCGAAGTAGGGGATCTGGTTTTCGGTAAGGTATTCCCGGAGCCACACGCCCTCGGGTTGATCGGGATGGATGGCCACGTCCACCCGTCCCGTATGGTCGAAACCGAGAGCCCGGTGGACGGCCGTCTCACCCATGGCGCTGACCGGGAGGGGCTTGCCGAACTTGCCGGCAAAAGCCGTCTCCACCTTGGTCAACAGGTTTGCGGTGAAGAATCCATTGCCGTCGAACCGATCGGCGATCCTGGGCTCGTCGGACGGATCCTGCGCCAGCCTGGCTACAGCGGCCTCCTCGGCCCTGGCCATCTCGGCCAGTTGCAGGGTGAGCCTGGCGCGCGATTCGGCGAGGTCGCCTTCCTTCCGCGCCCGATCCAACTCGTCCCGGAAAGTACCCAGCGAAAGCTGCGATTCCACGCCGGCATCCACCAGCTTTTTGGCCTCGTCGAACGCCTTCTTGCGGCGCTCGAAGCGGCGCGTGGAAGCGGCGATCATCTCGTCCGATTGCTCGGGAGTGAGATCCTGGCCGTACAGAGTTTTGCGCAGGAAGGCGGCGTCCCGCGCATCGCCCAGCGCCGCTTCGGCCTTTTCCAGTTGGACCCGCGGCAGCGCCCCGGCTTCCACCAGCGTCCGCAGCCTCTCGATGCCGGCCTTGGCGCGCGCAACCTCGGGATCGTCATCGCTTTGCGCGAAGGCGGCGCTAACCAATACCAGGAGTGCCAGGCCAAAATAAAAACGCATGAAGTTCTATTGTAATATGGCGGCGTCCGGGGTTGTATGGTTACGAGTGCGCGACATGGAAGTTGAGCACGGAGGGGCTGTTGCGGAGCCGCGACCTGACATCTGCATGAATCGCAGGGCGGACCCTCTAAGGCGTCACGGAAGAATAACCTGGACAGTAACCAGATCTCACCGGAGAGAAACGGAGATGCGGAGATTTGCGCGGAGAAGAAACAGGGAGAGGAGAGCAAGCGGATTCGCGTGAATTGGCGGTCGCGACTCGCAGTCGGGTTCGAGAACGCGGAGCGAGCGGAGGAGCGCAGTCCTGGGCGCGGCAGCGTGTCCCAGGG
>JBGPKH010000701.1:0-4639 GCA_041485845.1 Bryobacteraceae bacterium | reverse complement strand
AATCAAACCAAAAACAACAAACAATAAAATGACAGCAAAAAACACCTGACCTATTACTAACTCAAGAAAAATCCGCAAATCGTGGCTTGATCGGCAGGAAACCGCTCCCTCACGGTCGCGGCTCCGAACCGGCATGCTGAGCCGGAAATACCGTGGCGCAGCCCCACGTCGCTTTCCGGATTTGCGTTACGCTATTACCGGAACGCCGTTCCAATCCTATCAACTTGCTGGAATCGACCATGGATGAAGGCCAACGCGATCCTGCCGCCGGACGCCGTATCTCGCACTACGAGATCGGCGCGAAACTGGGCGCGGGCGGCATGGGCGTGGTCTACAAGGCGCTGGACACGAAGCTGGCGCGGCCGGTGGCGCTGAAGTTCCTGCCTGCTCAAATTGGCGGTGAGGGCGTTTTACGCGAGCGGTTTCTCCAGGAAGCCCGGGCGGCCTCGGCTCTGGACCATCCCAACATCGGCGCGATTTACGGCATCGAGGAGAGCCCCGACGGCCAGATGTTCATCGTCATGGCCTACTATGCGGGGGAGACGCTGTCGGGACGGATCAAACGCGGAGCCATGCCGATGGCCCAGGCGGTGGATCTGGCCATCCAGATCGCGCAGGGGTTGTCGGAAGCGCACGCGCACGGCATCGTCCACCGGGATATCAAGCCATCTAATATCATCGTGACGCCGCAAGGCGTCGCCAAGATCGTCGATTTCGGGTTGGCCAAGCTGGCCGACTCGACGCATCTGACCGCCACGGGGACGACGGTGGGCACCGTGGCGTACATGTCGCCCGAGCAGGCCGCGGGACACGGTGACCACCGCTCCGATCTCTGGTCGTTGGGAGTGGTGCTTTATGAGATGCTGTGCGGACGGCTGCCGTTCCAGGGCGAGAGCTACCCGGCCCTGCTGCTGGCGATCACCCGGGATGAGCCACCGCTCATGATGCAACTGGCGCCGCAGATGGAGCAGATCATTCTCAAGGCGCTGGCCAAGGACCCGGCGGAGCGATACCAGCGCGCATTGGATATGGTGGAAGATCTCCGCACCGTTCGCACGGAGGCCAGCGCCACCGACAGCGCCGTTACGCGATCGATGGTGATCCAGGATACCTCGGGACGAGCCTCCGTCCGCCCGAGCCGGATGCGCGGTGGGATGACCGAGCCGCCGCCTCGCCGCACCCGGCTGAAGGCGCGGACCGCAGTCGCAGTGCTGGCGCCGGTACTGGCGATCGCGACACTGTTGATTCCGTCGGTGCGCCGGAGCCTGCCCAAATGGTTCGGACCTCGAGAGAAGCACGTAGCCGTGCTGCCGTTCAGCAATGTCGGCAATGACCCCGGCAACGCCGCACTCTGCGAAGGCCTGGTGGAAACGCTCACCGGCAAACTCTCCTCGCTCGAACAGGCGCAGGGCTCGCTGTGGGTGGTGCCGGCCAGCGAAGTGCGGGCGCGAAATATAGCGAGCGCCGCCGACGCGCGGCGGCAATTCGGCGTCAACTTGGTGGTGACCGGCAGCGTCCAGCGGGCGGGGCCCGCGGTGCGGCTGGTAATCAGCCTGGTGGATGCGGCCAGCCTGCGCCAACTGGGCTCGCAGGTGCTTGACGACGCCGGCGGCGATTTCGCCGTCCTGCAAGACGGCGCGGTGGCGCAGATTACCAGGCTTCTCGAACTCGAGCGGAACCCGCAGGGGCAGCGCGGCGCCGGTCAGGAGCGCGGCGCCGCGCCGGCCGCCTATGAAGCCTACTTGAAGGGCCTCGGCTACATGCAGCGGTACGACAAGCCGGGCAACCTGGATACCGCGATCGGCGAGTTCGCCGGCGCCATCAAGACCGATCCCCAATTCGCGCGGGCGCACGCCGGACTGGGCGAGGCGTACCGCGTCCAGTTCCGCGTGACCAAGGACCCGCGTTGGGTGCAGCAAGCGTTACAGAGCTGCAATCGCGCCATCGAAATCAATAGCCAGTTGGCTCCGGCGCACGTCACCTTGGGCCTGCTCCAGGACGGCGCCGGGCAGCGCGACCTGGCGATTGTCCATTTCCAGCGCGCGCTGGAGCTCGACCCGCATAGCGCCGAGGCCATCGCCGGTATGGCGGGCACCTATGAAGCCATGGGGCGTCTGGCCGAGGCGGAAGCGTCCTTCAAGAAAGCCGCGGCCTTGCGCTCCAACTACTGGAACGGGATCAACTCGCTGGGAGCGTTCTATTTTCGCCATGCGCGCTACCAGGATGCGGAGGTCCAGTTTCGCCGTGTGCTGGAGATGACTCCGGATAACGCCGCGGCTTATAGCAATCTGGGCGTAGTGCTGTCGAAACTGGAGGACACGGCCGGCGCCCGGACCATGTACGAGAAATCGATCGCCCTGAGCCCAACCTATGCGGCCTACGCCAACTTGGCCAACCTGTATTCGGCGGAAGAGCGCTACAGCCTGGCGGCGGACACGTATCGAAAGGCCCTGAAGCTGAATGGCAAGGATTACCGGCAGTGGGGCAGCCTGGCTCGGGCGCTTGAGCTCGCGCACGGATCGAGCTCCGAGGTGCAGGGGTTATTCGAGCGGGCCGCCTCCATGGCCGAAGAGGCGATTCGAGCGGAACCGGGCGACGCGCGCGTCTTGGGCCTGCTGGCCTCCTACGAGGTCCACCTGAAGCGGAATGATCAGGCCGCCGAGCACGTGAATCAATCCCTGGTACGGGCGCCGGAGGACCCCGAAGTCCTGGCCCAAGCGGCCGAGATTTACGAAATGCTGGGCAGACGCGAGGAGGCGCTGCGCTGGATCCAGCAGGCGATGACCCGCGGATACGCGGTTTCCAGGATCAAACGGGCGCCCGAGTTGCGCAAGCTCCGGGAGGACCCGGCCTTCCGGTCGCTGCTGAAATGAGGTCGGGCTTCCACGGAACTGACGGGAGCACCAAAAGGTGTATAAAGGATACTTCAAGGAGAGCTCATGCCCAATTCCAAGCAGACCTTCAACATCAACAACTGCAACGTGACGCCTAACGGCACCTCCGCTCAGATGTCCCGGACCGGCAGCAACAATCAACCCAACCAGGGAGAATGGAAGAACAACGACAATCAGTACGATTACACGATCACGCTGCCATCCGGCGCCTGGGCGGTGGCAACGGGTCAGCCGTCGACTTGTTTGCTGACCTTCACGGTGACCAAGGGGAACACTTCGTGCACCTACGAACTGTTGACCAACGCCCCGATAGGCGCGAGCTCGTATACTTTGCAACGCTCCGATGGGACCACCTGCCAGGAGCCTGGGGTGGATACGGTTCCGCAAGATCCGGACGTGATCATCAACACGTAAGGAGCTGCGAGTTCGGCGGTACGGCCGTGCCGCGACTCTTCTGGCCACTCCAGGCCCGGTGGATGTAAACTTTCTACGAGGTATCGCTATGCTCGGACGCTTACCCGTTTTGGCGCTGTTCGTCGCGGCCGGGGCCGCGCAGTCGCCCACACGTCCCGAATTCAAACCGTCGCCGGAAGTTCCGGCCATGCCCAAGGCCCTCATGAAACTTCCGCGGACCGGCATTACGCGGGCGAAGTTTCCGGCCATCGACTTCCACCTCCACGGCAGATCCTTGCAGACGGCCGCGGATTACCAGAAGATGGTCGCCCTGATGGACAAGACCGGCATCGGCCTGATCTGCAACATGGACGGCGGATTCGGCGCTGCCTTCGACCAGAACATGAAAGTCGGCGAGCCCTACCGGGACCGCATCATTCATTTCGCCCGGTTGAACTACCAGGGGATCAACCAGCCAGGCTGGCCGGAAAAGGCCGCGGCCGAGCTGGACCGCTGCTTTCGGGCCGGCGCCGCAGGGCTGAAGATCGCCAAGGAGCTGGGGCTCACAATTAAGAATTCCGACGGCACGTACATCCAGGCCGACGACAAGCGCTTCGATCCGATTTGGGAAATGTGCGCGCGGCACAACAAGCCCGTCATGATTCACATCAGCGATTCGTACGGGCGCTTCCTTCCCATCGGACCCGAGAACGAGCGCTACGAAGCCGGCTTGTGGCGCAGCAGCCCCGAAGGCAACTATTACAAGACCGGCCACCCGTCCAACGACGTGATCGAGAAGGCGCGCGAGAACATGCACGCCAAACACCCGAAGACCCGATTCGTGAACGCGCACATGGCGATGCGGTACTACGACATGGACAAGGTCGCCGCGCTGCTCGATAAGTATCCCAACGCCGACGTCGAGCTTTCCGCGACCGTGCAGGACCTGGGCCGCGCGCCGCTGATGATCCGCAAGTTTTTCCTGAAGTATCAGGACCGCATCCTGTTCGGCACCGACGGCAATCCCGGCCGCGGGATCGACGAGTTCTGGGTGCCGCACTGGAGGTTCCTCGAGACCTTCGACGAGCACTTCGATCACCCGGCGCAGTTGCGCTCGGCGACCGGCGCTCCGCTGCACGGCCGGTGGAGAATCTACGGCATCGGCCTGCCGGACGACGTGCTGCGCAAGGTCTACTACGCCAACGCGCTGCGCTACCTGCCGTCGGCGCGGGCGTCGATCGAGAAGCAGCTTTCCGCGCAACGATAAGGCAATCGGAGCCGCGCGCGTCAGCAAGCCAAGATGTCCCTACGGGGTGGGTTCCCTTCGGGACATCGGAGATGATGAAAATCTT
>JBGPKH010000700.1:0-4645 GCA_041485845.1 Bryobacteraceae bacterium | reverse complement strand
GCTCCTCCGCTCGCTCCGCGTTCTCGAACCCGACTGCGAGTCGCGACCGCCAATTCACGCGAATCCGCTTGCTCTCCTCTCCCTGTTTCTTCTCCGCGCAAATCTCCGCGTCTCCGTTTCTCCGCGGTGAGATCTGGTTAACTGGTTACTGTCCAGGTTATTCTTCCGTGACGCCTAATTGAAAGTCCCGCATGGGGGACTACTCTTGGACAGCGGCCTGAAGCGGCCCTCCGGAGGAGTGACACCCGAGCTGTGGAAGAGTGACCTGCTATCTGGCCCGAGCGCGGAGACGATGCCCATCCCGCCCTCGGCGAGCTTGCCCATGATGCGTTATTGCGCGGTGGATTCGCCGATCGTTTCTTCAAGCCTGCGGCCCAGTTGAGGACCACTGGCAGTGGCCTTCCGCCGCGCTTGATGGCTGGCTGTATCGGCGAGGAAACGACATCCGGCGGCGCTGACCGCAAAACAATGCTGGAAGTTGCTCGTCACCGGACGGCAGTTCACCCGGGCAACCCGGGCGCCGGTTTGTGGACTTCACGGGCGCCTGCGTATTACACTCCCAGAGGGAACGCGTGCTCGTTTGGGTGAGCCGCTCTCTCAACTCTCGCTCACGAGGACCGGAGTGGTGCAGGTGGTGAGCAGCCGGATGATGACGATGGAGCACGCCCATTAACCGACCGTCGTTCGTGCCCAGCCCGTCTGTTCGGACCATTGCGCTGACCATCGCACTGCTGCTGCGCAGCTCTTCGATGCTCGCTTCGCCGGCTGGCGGCATCGCGGGCGTGATTAGGGATCCCGCGGGCGCGCCGATAGCGGGCGCGCGCGTCACCGCCGGCAGCGTGACGACGAGGGCGCAGGCCGTTGCCTTTTCGGACCTCACCGGCTCCTACCGGTTCCTCCAACTCGCTCCGGGAGTGTGGTCGGTAACCGTTGAAGCGGACCGCTTCAAACGCGCAAATATCCCGGAGGCGGTGGTTCGAGTGGATCAGGTGACTCGCGCGGATGTCTCGCTGGAACTCGGGGAACGGTGGGAGGTGATCCAGGTGGCGGCGGTGACGCCGTTGCTGGAGGAGGACCGCACCGCGCTGAGCGGCGTGGTCGACACCCGGACCATCGGCAGCGTCCCGCTCAACGGGCGCCAGTTTCTGGACCTGGCGCTCTTCACGCCGGGCATCGTACCGGCCGCGCCCGGCACGCAGGGGAGCGGGTTCAACGCGGCGGGCATGCGCTCGCAGTCGAACGTCTACCTGCTGGACGGCGTGAGCAACCAGGACACGCAAAGCAACGGGCCGCTCAACCTGTTCCGCATCACCGACGCCGTCCAGGAGTTCGCCGTCCAGACCAGCGTGGCTTCGCCCGAATTCGGACGCGGCGCCGGCGGGCAGGTGAACGTCGTCACCAAGGGCGGGTCGAACGTGTTTCACGGGTCGGCATTCGAATACCTGCGGAACACCGTGCTGAACGCTTCCGATTTTTTCACGAACAAGCTGGGCGGGACCAAGGCCGCGCTGAACCGTAACCAGTTCGGGGCGACGCTGGGCGGCCCCGCGATCCATGACCGGACCTTTTTCTTCGTCTCTTACGAAGGCTTCCGCCAGGTGGCGCCCGCGGTGAGCTCGACGCTGGCGCCGACGGAAGCGCAGCGCGCCAGCGTGACCGACCCCATTTCCCAGCGCCTGCTGGCCTACTGGCCGCTGCCGAACGCGAGCGGCACGGCCAACTACATTTCCAACGTGCCGAACCTGGACTCGGACAACACCGGCCTCGCGCGGCTGGACCAGCGGCTGGGCGCGCGCGATCAGCTTTCGGCCCGCTGGACCGAGTACTGGGGGGCCAGCACCGTGCCCGGGCCGACTCCGCTGAGCGGGGGCAATCGCGGGCCGTTGTCGCAGATCTCGGCCGCACTCAACGAGGTGCGCGTATTTTCGCCGGCTTTGCTGAACGAATTCCGCCTGGGCGTTTCCGGGAATACCACCGAGCGGACACCGCAGGACCAGGGCGTGAACGCGGCAATGATCTTCACCGGCGCGGCCGGCGCGCCCCTACCCGGTGCAGTGGACAGCCGGCGCGACCCGCTCAACGCCGGCCTGCCCTCGATCGTGGTTGGCGGCGGGTTCGCGGCCCTCGGCGCCAACGCGAATTTTCCGCAGGGCCGCACTTCGCGGACCATCGAGGCGTTCGACAACGTTTCGTGGAGGGCCCCGCTGGGCGGCACGCGCCACACGTGGCGGTGGGGATTGCATATTCGCCGTGAATCCCTGAGCCGGTATCTGAACCGTGCCGAGCGCGGGACCATCAATTTTCAAACGTTCGCGGATTTCGCGCGCGGGCAGATCAACACCTCCACCTTCCGCACCGGAAGCACGCAATCCCACTGGCGCCGGTATCCCGCGGATCTCTACTGGCAGGACGAGGTTCGCGCGCGGAGCAACCTCACCGTGCAGTTTGGCGTCCGTTACGAAGCACCCTCGCCGCTGGCGGAACTGCACAGCCGGGCCACCAACTACGTTCCCGGGTACGGACCGCTGATCGTGGGCACGAACCAGCTTGTGGGGATCGATCCCGCGCTCACCGGCCCTGCCTCGCTGACCTTCCGGACCGCGCCGTTTTCGCTTCCCGCCTCGGGCGCTTATCCCGACCGCAATAACTTCGCGCCCATGCTGGGTTTCGCCTGGACGCCCGGTGGCGGGCGGGACATGGTGGTTCGCGGAGGCGTTCGCATGGCCTACGACGAGCTGTTCCACAACGTCCCGGCCGGCATGGCGCTCAGCGTGCCGCACAACATCCAGACTACGCAGACGGCCAACGTCACACAACCCGCGAAGTTTCCCTGGGCTCTGGCGTTCGACCAGAATGTGCCGCTCATCTCCAACTACGGAAGGCAGGGACCCGGCACGCCGACGGTTGGAATCCTGACGTTTCAGGGCGTCGATCCTCACTTGAGAAGCGCCTTCGCCTACGTCTACCACCTGGGCTTCGAGCGGAGGCTCGGGCGAGCGGTATCCGTGGAGGCCGACTACCAGGGCAGCAGCGGCCACGGCCTGGGAATGTATGTCGACGTGAACCAACCCGCGGTGATTGTCCGGGACCCGGCACGGCGCGGGCCGCTGGCGCCGAATGAGCAGGTTTTTCCCGACAACCGGTTCAACCAGGCGCAGATTGCCCGGTCGATCGGCGGCTCCAACTACAACGGCCTGGTCTTTACCGCGAAATACGCCGGACGGAAAGGCGTCTTCGTGCAGGGCGCGTACACGCTGGGCAAGTCGCTCGACTACAACTCATCGTATTTCGGCTCGGGGAATCTGCCGGGCGAGACCGGCGCGCCGGTCGACTCCACCAACTTGCGGCTGGAGCGCGGCCCTTCGGCGTTCGACACGCGCCAACGGTTTGTGCTGCTGTATGCGATCGACCTGCCGGCGCCGCCGCGTCGCGCGCGCGCCGTTCTGGGCGGCTGGAAGCTCTCGGGTGCGGCCACGCTGCAAACGGGCATCCCCTTCACGGTGGTGACGGGCGGCGCGGATTCGAGCGGGTTCAATCAATCGACATCCGGCGTCAGCCCCGACGGTGGAAATCGTCCCGATATCGTGAAGGCGGGCCGGCTTCCGCAGAACCGGCGCAACCCCGACCGGGCGTTCGATACCACGTGGTTCGGCGCGGCGCCGGCAGGACGGGCCGGCGCCTCCGGGCGCAACCAATACTACGGACCGGGGCTGCGGGATTTCGATTTCGCGATCGCCAAGTCGTTCGCGGTCACGGAGCGCGCGCGCCTGGAGTTTCGCGGCGATTTTTTCAATAGCTTCAACCACGCGAATTTCGCCAACCCGGTGGCCGATCTGAGCAACTCGAATTTCGGCAGAATTACGCAGACGCTCGGCTCGGCGGTGGCGACGTCGATCGGCGCCAGTGGCGGACCGGTGGGTGGTCCGCGCCTGATTCAGCTTTCGCTGCGCCTGCAGTTCTGACCGTCCGGACTGCCGCTTCCGATCTTGCCCCCGGGGAATGAAAAGAGGCGACCTCTCCAAGTTCATCGAGCAGGCCGCCCGCGCTGCCGGCGCCGATCCCAGCGAACTGCAGACCCTCATCGACGCTACAGTGCGTGCGGTCCGTGCCGAACGTCGCGCCAAAGGCAAGGCCGGCAAAGCCTGGTGCGTGTGGTGCTGGATACCAACATCCTGGTTTCCGCCCTCCCGATTCAACCAATGCACTGGGTTGCACCGGTCCAAGTTTTGTGTGCTTATGCTATTATGCCTTTGTGCGAACGACGCTCGACATTTCGGATGAAGCTTACTACTTCGCCAAGGCGCTCGCCCGGGATCGGAACCGCAGCCTCGGGCGAGTGGTTGGCGACCTGATTCTGCAATCGGCGAAGGGGGCGAAAGGCGCATCCATCGAGATGAGCGATTACGATTTCCCCACTTTCCGTTGCGCCCGGCCCGTGACCACCGAGGACGTCAAGGCTCTCGATGACGAAGAGTAAGCGCGCGCGCAAAAATAACTTGCCCGTGTCGCCCTGGGACACGCTGCCGCGCCCAGGACTGCGCTCCTCCGCTCGCTCCGCGTTCTCGAACCCGACTGCGAGTCGCGACCGCCAATTCACGCGAATCCGCTTGCTCTCCTCTCCCTGTTTCTTCTCCGCGCAAATCTC
>JBGPKH010000699.1:0-4656 GCA_041485845.1 Bryobacteraceae bacterium | reverse complement strand
CGGCCGATTGACAATCGGCCGCAGCTTACCAAGCTGCCACAAGAGCGCCCCCTGCCTTGCGCAGACATACGCTCAGATTCAAGCCGTTTTGCTGATGAATCGCGTCGGCGTCCACTTTTGTGTCGCGCACCCCATAGTCACCATAGTCATCTACTCTTTGCAAAATCCGCCATTTACCAGTATAATCACGACCAACGAAGACCCTGCGGCCCGGTGGGCGTCAGGACACAAGTGGAAACTCGGGATAGGAGGTTTAGTCATGGCGGTTAAGCGAATAGCGCGCGTGCTGTGCGCGCTGACGTTCCTCTGCGGCTGTATTTTCAGCCAAACCACAACCGGAACCTTGCTCGGGACTGTAGTGGATCCCGTGGACGCCGCAGTGCCCGGAGCGACGGTCGAGTTGAAAAATGCAGCGACCGGAGCGATCGTCGGCACGAGTACGGGTGCTGAGGGCATCTTCCGGTTCAACAGCCTGGTTCCCGCGACCTACAGCTTGACCATCAAGCCGTCGGCGGGTTTCAAGACCTACACGCAGTCGGATATCGCCGTCACTGCCAACGAAGTCCGCGATCTGGGAAAAATCGCCCTGACCATAGGCACCATGACGGAAAGCGTCCTGGTTACAGCGGCAGCCACGCCCATCCAGACGGCCTCGGGCGAGAACTCCAAACTGATCGACCGAGATCAGTTCACAAGAATCACGCAGAAGGGTCGCGATCTGTTTGGCCTGCTGGCCATCATCCCCGGAGTGGCCGTCACCCCGAGGGAGACCTCCAGTGAGAACAGCGTCGGGTCGGTGCGGATCAATGGCGCCCCCTATTCCAGCGCGAACTTTACGGTGGATGGAATCACCGACCTCGATACCGGCTCCAACGGGACCACGCACTTCGAGCCCAACATGGATTCCATCGCCGAGATGCGCGTCCTCACCAGCAACTACCAGGCGGAATACGGCCGCAACGCCAATGGCGTCATCAGCGTGGTGACCAAGAGCGGAAGCACGGAATTCCACGGCAGTGCCTGGGCCAACAAGCGGCACGAGATGTTCAACGCCAAAAGCTTCTTCGACAACTTGAACGGCCGGCCGAAGAGCCTTTACCGGTTCTTCGTGTGGGGTTACTCGATTGGCGGGCCGGTCTACGTTCCCAAGCTGTTCAACACGGAAAAGAAGAAGCTGTTCTTTTTCTTCTCGCAGGAGTACACCCGGCAAAAGCCGGCAACGCTTTCCGGGTACTCCAACATGCCCACCCTGGCGCAGCGCGCGGGTGACTTCTCCGATTACCGCGACCAGAACGGCCTGCTGGTCCCGCTCACCGACCCCACCACCGGAAACCCGATCCCCAACAACAACGTCGCGAGCCTGGCTGCCTTGAATCCCGCGGCGGCAAAAGCAGGACAGGGGATCCTCAACGCCATGCCCCTGCCGAACATCTGCGGGCACCAGGGCGTTGCCTCCTCGGGCTGCATCCAGGACGCCCAGTTCGCCACCCAACAATGGCAACGCAATTATTACTGGCAGTTCAATGAGACGCATCCGCGGCGCAACGACATTCTGCGGGTCGACTACAACATGACCAACAAGCTGAGCACCTGGTTCCGCTACATCAACGATTACGATCTGGATACCACCGCCACGTTCGGCGAGCTGAAAAACTCCTCCGGCCAGTATGCTCCTCTCACCATCGATCACCCCAACCCTGGACATGGCTTCGGCGTCGGAATCACATATACCATCAACCCGACAATGGTCAACGAGTTCACCTTCGGCAAGAGTTATAACACCTGGGACTACTATGCGCACGACCAGTCCCAGGCCGACCGTTCCACCATGGGCAACCCACCGTCATTTAATAACTTCGCGACCGATCCGAAATTCCAGGCCGACCAGAACAAAAAGCGTCCCGGCCTCTCGCCGGGCAGCCAGAATCTCCAGATCGGCATTCCCGAAATCAGCTTTGGCGGTGGGCAGCAACCCGGTGAGGCAAGTCTCGGCGGACCCTGCAGTGGAGGCTGCCCCTACACCAACTGGAACGATATTTACAGCTTCAACGACACCCTGAGTAAGGTGATAGGCTCGCACAATCTCAAGACGGGACTTTACTACGAGCGGACCGGCAAGGTGGAACAGAATCAGTTCAGCAGTCCCTACCTGGGTGCGTTCAGTTTCGCCAGTTCCTCGTCTATGCCCAACAACACCCAGGACGGGTACGCCAACGCTTTCCTCGGGAATTTCAACAGTTACAACGAAGGCGGGCGCGTCGTGGGAGACTATTGGTACACCGACATCGAGGCTTTTATTCAGGATAACTGGCGCGTCAACCGCCGTTTGACGCTCGACGTGGGAGTGCGTTTCTACCACCAGCTCCCCACTGAAAACCTGGACCACAACACGACCATATGGGTCCGCTCGTCCTACAATCCCTCGAAAGCGATGCGGCTCTACTATCCGGGGTGCACCGTGTCCACCACCGCCCGGGCCTGTCCCACGGCCAACCAGATTGCCGTGGACCCCGTGACCGGTTCCACCGCGGCCTTCGCGCTCGCCGGCACCTTCGTGCCCGCGTCGGTCGGAGGCTATACCGGCACGCCGACGCCCGCGCCAGGCATGGAGAGGGCCGACGGCAACAACCCCAAGCTCCCCTTATCCCTATGGAACGTCGCCACGGTGATTCCCGCGCTCCGGTTCGGGCTCGCCTGGGATGTCTTTGGCAACGGGAAGACGGCCATCCGCACGGGCATCGGGCAGTACTTCAACCTCAGCTCCACGCAGAATTCCCAGAACTTCTCCGGCAATCCGCCCGATATCTACAACCGCGCGGTTTACTACTCCACCGTCGACAAGATTCCGAGCTTGGCGAGCAGTGCGGGAATCACTCCCATCACTCCCGATGGCACCGTCGGCGACCAGAAAGTGCCGGGCACGATCAACGGAAGCTTCGGAATCCAGCAGAAGGTCGGCTTCGGGACGGTTCTGGAGGTGGCATATGTGTTCAATATGAGCAAACACAGAACCCTCCGGCGGCAGCTCAACGCCGTTCCCCTGTTCGCGCAGTACAACCCCGCCAACTTCAATCCAAACGTCGGGTATCTGCCTTCCAACTCCAGCGGCAAAAATCTCAACGACAATTATTACCGCCCGCTGCAGGGCTTGGGCGCCCTGACCTATGTGGACTACGCGGCCAGCAGCAATTACAACTCGCTCCAGGTAAGTGTGCGGCGCAACTTCACCAGGCGCCTCTCTTACGGGCTGGCATACACGTGGTCCAAGACCATGACCGCTTACGGTGCTTCCGAGTTTCCGACCGTGAGTCCCTACTTCCCGGACAAGCTCCGCAACTATGGGCCTTTGTATCAGCCTACTCCACACCTTCTCGTAGTCAACTATATCTACGAACTCCCGAACCTGGGGCAGCGGCTGAACATCAAACCCGTCGGATGGGTTACCGACCACTGGACCATTTCCGGTGTTACCCAGTGGCGCAGCAATATCCGGGTCGGCGTCCCCGGCATTTCTTTCACTGGTAATACTGCCACCAATCCATTGATGAACTGGACCGGCAGTTACGCTTCCGGAAACGAAGCGGCCCGCATGGTCGTGACTGGGAACCCGCAGCTTCCCTCCGGCCAGGTATCATTCGCCGGCAACACTCCGCTGGTTCCCGCCCCCGGCGCCAACGCCAACGGGACACCCGGCAACCAGATCCTCAACGAGAGCGTATTCGTGATTCCCTTCCCGTGCAGTTTTGCGCCGGGAGCGACTCCACAGCAGGGCATCGGGCAATCGATGTCGTGCTTCGGGAACGCCGGACCGGGCAGCATCATTCCGATCCCCAACACGCGGGTGTTCAACTGGGACGTCACCTTCGGCAAGGCCTTCCCGCTGGGGGGCGAGAAGCGCCAACTGATGTTCCGCGCGGAGATGTACAACATCTTCAACCACACGCAATTCAGCGCGGCCAATATCGCTCCCCAGTATTCCTGGCCTTTGTGGCAGCAGGGAACATTACAGCAGACCAACGCCAGCCTGGGCCGCTACACTGCGGCTCTGGCCCCGCGACAGATGTCGTTGTCGCTGCGCCTGGTGTTCTGAGCAGGACAGGCCTCCGGCCTGTCCTACTAATCTGACAAACTCACCGAATCGCCGGCGCCGCACACACGGATCACTCGGTGCCGGTGAGCCGGCTGGTGGATTCTTGAGGATCGGGGGCAGCCGCGCTAGGCGACTTTTTGTACCTTACCGCAGCGGATACAGGAGGTGCATACGCGCATGCGCCGTCCGGCCCCGTTTACCAGAGCGCGCACGCTCTGCAAATTCAAATTCCAGCGGCGCTTCGTGACATTGTGGGCGTGGCTGATGCGGTTGCCGAATACCGGTCCGCGGCCACACACTTCGCAAACTCTTGCCATAAGACAGGAAATCTCCCTATGTTTCGAAAGAACCAGTATACCAGTGCCCTCCAGGTTGGGGCAAGCGGCGGGGCCGGCCGTGCCGGCCGTTTGCCGGTGCGAAACAAATGGGTGTGGCTACTTTGGAACGACGGGCAACTGACCGTGCGGGTGGCAGCGGGCACCTGTAACGGTTTCCCTACTATGCGCCGATTGAGAGAAATCAGATCACGCCAAAACGTTTGAAACGTTGTAGAATCAAATTGTTTG
>JBGPKH010000698.1:0-4678 GCA_041485845.1 Bryobacteraceae bacterium | reverse complement strand
TGCGGTTTCTGCGGCTACCCATCCATTGGATAGTAAAACCGGGAGGGGCGCGTTGTTCAGCAAAAAATCATAAAGCTTTGTTAATGTTTCCCCCGGATCATTGAGAAGATGCTCAGAATAGAATCCCCGCTGCCAGACTCACGTGATCGGCGGTGACCGGCGAAGGCCGGACCGTGCGCAGTCTGCGATACTCCACCGAGAACAGGAGGTTCGAGCGGGGCTGAAAGATGACGTTCAGTATACCGCCGGCATTTCGCCGGACCAGATCGGAGAGTCCCACCGGAAATCGCCGCATCCCGGAGAGGAACGCATGATCCTCTCCAAACGAGGAGTTGATCTCGATCTTCTCCGCAGGCTTGAATTTCAACTGCAGCCAACCTCCGGCGCTATCCAGCGGCAACACAGTGCTCTGCGCAATGTCCGCGGAGCCGGTAAACAGCACGCTTCGGTTGGCGCCGGCGCCCAATCCTCCGATGGCCCGGCCCCGATACAGTTCGCCGGAGAGCCAGAACCGCGGGCCCAACGGCAGATCCCAATCCGCTGTGCCGGCCCACGCGTCCACTCGCCGTCCGAACTTCCAGTCCTGCCGGGAATAATACGCTCCTGTCCCGAAACTCGCGAAGCCATCGTAAGCTGCGCGCTTCCAGCCGAGCCTCATGGCGTAAGCCGGCGTACGGCTCTGTTCTCCAGCGGTAGGCATGCGATTGTACTCCGAGGCCGGCAGCTCTCCGGTGAGCGGGTCGAGAATGCCTGCCTCGATCGCAAGCTTACTTCGCCCGGATAAATCGGAGCGATGTTCCAGGTAAGTTGAGGAGTCCATGTCCAAAGATTTCCCGTACTGGAGAACGCCGGGTACGCCGTGGAAGCCAGCGAGGTGGGCGAGAGCGGCGCGAAGAACGGGGCCTCCTGGCCCGCAACTATGGAGGTGTTCTTCCAATCCAAACCGATTCTGGCGGAACGCAGCCGGACCAGCCCGGCGCTAAGTCCGTCGGGCGCAGACGGGAATCCGACGAAGAAATCGAATTTCACATCCCCGCCGGTCCTGGCGCCTTTCCACTCCGGCCCAAACACCTCCAGGCTGACCAGCGATTGCCTCACCGTCGCGCCGAAGCTCCCATTGGAACTCCCCGGCTCCCTGGGTTGCGCAACCTTGGGAACGTCCATTTGATCCACCGCGCCGCGGATGCTCGCCACATTCAGCAACGCGAGTCCCGAAAGCCGCACATGGTATCGGGAACCGCTGGCGACCTTGGTTTGATCCTGGTCGTTCAGCTTGGCGCCGGTCACCTGCTGTTCTTCGGTTATGGCAGCAACGCGATCGCTGAGCTTGGATGCCAGTTCGAGCGCGGCTGTGGGAGGCGCGGCCGGCGGGGCGGGTGTTTTTCGAACCTCGGCCAACTGTTCGCGCATGCCCGCAGTCCATCCGCCAGAATCTGTTCCAACCGTTCGTCAGCTCCGGAAAAGAGAAAGGCATCGGCCTGGGCCTCACGGTGGTTCAGGAGATCATGCAGAACCACGGTGGCGAGGTATGCGTCGAGAGCACCGGTCCGCAGGGCACGGTCTTCAAGCTGACCTTTCTCGGTGCCATCAGCGCCAGCCGGCCCACGACGGCGTAGCGGTCAAAGGCAACGCGATCGCGGGCAGCGATTGTTTCTTTGATGAAAAGGCGATGTCCTTGATTCGGTGGTGCGCCCGGACAGATTCGAACTGCCGGCCTTCTGGTTCGTAGGCTATCAGCGAGGAAATCGGACGTCTTCCCTGGTCGTGGCCCGTACTGTTTCCCGCGGATCCAAAGCGGCCAGCCGCATCGCATAGGCCCGATCGCGCGCTCCGACGCGTAAGCGCGCGCTATTTCACCCGGTTGCCGGCGATATAGACCGCGCTGATCGTTCTGGTGTTCCTAATGTCGTCGAGCGGGTTCCGGTCGAGCACGATCAGGTCGGCCCATTTGGAGCGCTCCAGCGTACCGAGGTCCTTCGCACGCAGAAACTCCGCTGCGTCCCGTGTGGCCGCGGTGAGAACCTGCATCGGCGTCAGCCCGGCTTCCACCATCAGTTCCATTTCCCAGTGCTCGAGATAGCCTGGGAAGCGTCCGGGAGGTCCCGTGTCCGTGCCGAAACCGTACTTTACGCCCGCATCGACGAGCATCTTGAGGTTCCTCCTGGCGGTCTCCAGAAAGCCCGGGTATTCTTTGAAATGGGGGCCGGATGAAATCGTCCTCTGATACGCCGGACTGTGCAACGTCCCGATGCCCGCCGGCGACACTCCGCGCGTGAAAAAAGGATCGCTGAGGAACGGGGGGGCGCTGGCATAGATGAACATGGATGCCTCGCGCGACAGCGTCGCCGCCATCTGCCAGGCGCCGTGCTTCTTCATGCTCGCGATCAGCGTCTCGTCGACGAGTTTGTCGCGCACGCTGTGAGCCAGACTGTCGACGCCGTAATCCGTCAATTGCTTCGCATCCTGCAGGTAGAAAATGTGGGCCGTCACGCGCAAGTGGTGCTGATGCGCGTCATCGATAATGGCTTTGGCAATCGGATATGGCATCTTCGGGAGTTTGCCCAGTTCATCGTCCATCCAGAGCTTGACGATGTCCACTTTCTTGCGCGCCTGGGCCGCCACCGCCGGTTCGACTTCACTGACAGTGGCCACGCCCTGGTTCACTCCGGCGATGCCGCCGTAGCCGCCCTTGAAGATGAAACCCTGGCCGGCCGTGAAGACCCGCGTCATCGACGGCCTTCCGGCGCGCTGCCGATCTCGGATCTGGAAGATCAGGTCCTGGTCGGTGCCCATGCTCAGCACGGCCGTAACGCCGTAAGACGCATAGGTCTCCAGGTTCTTCTCGACGTTTTCCCGCGTGAAGAACCTGGCATCCTGCGTCAGGTCGACGGTATTGCCGAGGTGCCCGTGCAGGTTGATGATCCCGGGCATCACATACTTGCCGGCCAGGTCGATCGTCTGAGCCCGGGCCGGAGCCCGGAGCTGTGTCGCGGGCCCCACCCAGACGATACGGCCGGCGTCGAGAATCATGGCGGCGCCGGCGACGGGCTGGCGGCCGGAGCCGTCGATCAGGGTGAAGTTTCTCAGGACCCTAATCTCCCCGCGAAGCAGGGAGGCGCCCAGCAGCAGCGCCACAAGACAGGCAGCTTTACTTCGTTTTTGTGCGAGCATCTTCGGGAATCCGTTTGGCGCGCGACGGGTTGAACAATCCGCAAGAGTGCTGGACTGGGTAAAGGAAGGGCGGTGAACGCCGGAAGAGGCGGTGACATATCTGTCGCGCTTCTGAAGTTGCACGTTTGATGACGGGAGCGATATAGATCGCTCCCATGGGGCAAACGTATGTGCAGTTTCCACATGCCGGCACTTATCGGGATCGATTCTCATAAAGGTACGTTCCTCGAAGTTTCGCACTCTCCGCCAGGATGCCTGGCGGCCGGCCGCCGGGGATCGATGCGGCTGACCAGCAGCGCCGAGAACAGGCACAAATGCACTGGCCAGGAGGAACGGCGAGGTCCATCCAAAAAGCGTAGCCAGATAGCCGACCATCACGGCGGAGACAGCCCCACCGACATTACCCCAAGTACTCATAACTGAAGAAACCGAGCCACTGAAGTCGCCGCCGATATCAATGCAGATAGCCCAGGATACCGAGACCGTGAGTTCCAGTCCAGCCAGCGCGACGGCCAGACAAGCCATCGCCGCAATGGCGCTGGCCGCCAAAACGCCAGGCAACACCCTTTTTTCATTTGGTCAAAGCATTTGAGGCGGCCCGCCACCGGCCGCCGCGAGCAATTCTGGCGAGTCATCAGTGCTGAATCGCTCGCAGCTTGATATTCTTAAAGTCGATCGGGAATTTCTGGTATTGCAGCCGGATGGCGCCATCGGAGAACTGCGAGTCGTGAATATCCAGCGTTTTTGTTCCGTTCAGGACAACAACCAAATGATCACCGCCGGCGGTAATCTCGTAGTGGTTCCACTGGTCCGGAATGAACTTGTACTCCCTTTCGGTCTTGCCTGCCCCTACGATTGAGCCGGTGTTGTAGCCCGCCGGCTGCGCCCTCCAAATCTGCACCTCGTAGCCAAGGCTGCTCCCGAGAGAGCGGACAAACACGCCGCTGTTGGTGTCCTCGCCGGTTCTGAAATCGACGGTCAGAACCAAATCCTTATAGTTCTCCTTGGAGATCAGGTAGCCAGCGGCATCCCCGCACGGCGAGAGCGCTCCATCGACGACTTCCCAGTGGGACGAGCCCGCGGCGAGAGGGGCCTGCTCCCGCGGGGTCGAACAGGGCCGCGGATTGGAGCCCTGCGCCGGCGCAGCGCCGGGCTGTGCAGGGCCTTTCGCCTGCTTCGGAGCGCCACCTCGCGCGGCGCCGCCGCCCTGTCCGCGGCCCCGCCCAGCGGCCTCAGGAACGGCCGAATCCCAGCCATTCAGGGTCTTGCCATCGAACAGGAGTACCCACCCCCCGGCTTTCTCCCCGGGGGTCAGAACGTTGTCCGCGCCAAAGAGCCCCGCCGTCAGGATCAGGCTCACGCCAATCGAACTTGCGCATTTCTTCATTTAGCTAGTTTCTGTCGCGAAATCCGTAAGCTGCTGTTTCTTAATGGGTTAGAGTTGTCCTCCAGTCGTGGAATTGCGTGTTGGCTTTCATGTTTCATGCATAACAAGGAAACAACAACG
>JBGPKH010000697.1:0-4686 GCA_041485845.1 Bryobacteraceae bacterium | reverse complement strand
TCGTGAGGTTGTACTTGAATCCGCCTCCCGACGCGGTGGTGTGGTCGGCAGACGAACAGTGTCAGCTCCCAGCGTTAAGCCGCACCCAGCCCAACTTGCCTTGCGTACCCGGCCATAGCGCGACGAAGACCAACGATTACATGTGATACAACAGGGAACATGAAACGCATCTTACTGTCTTTCGCCCTGCTCGCCACTTCCCTGCGCGCGCAGGACTGGGCCAAGCAAAAACTGGAACAATCGTCGCGTCACCGGGAATGGGTCAAGTTGCAACACGATGGCCGGACGGTGGAGGGGTACGTCGCCTATCCGGAGGTCAAAGACAAAGCGCCCGTGGTAGTGGTCATCCACGAGATCTTCGGACTCTCCGACTGGGCGCAGCTCGCGGCTGACGAGTTCGCCGCGGCGGGCTACATCGCCATCGCGCCCGACCTGCTCTCCGGCAAAGGGCCCAACGGCGGCGGCACGAAAACCATGGACTCCACGGCCATCGGACAGGCGATCCGCGACCTGCCCGCCGACCAGATCACCGCCGACCTCAACGCCGCCGCGGACTACGCGCTGAAACTGCCGGCCTCCAACGGAAAGCTGTTCGTCGCGGGATTCTGCTATGGCGGTTCGCAGACCTTCCGCTATGCCACCAACCGTACCGACCTGAAGGCCGCGTTCGCGTTCTACGGCCCCGGCCCCACCGACGATTCGATCAACCGCATCAAGGCCCCCGTGTACGGATTCTACGGCGGCAACGATGCCCGCGTCACTTCCACTGTGGAGCCGTCCAAAGAGAAGATGAAGGCGGCGGGCAAGACGTACGATCCCGTAATCTACGATGGCGCGGGACACGGATTCATGCGCGGCGGCGAGGACCCCACCGCCTCGAACCCCACCCACGCGGCCGACGTCAAAGCTCGCGATGAAGCCTGGAAAAAAGTGAAGGACTTGATGGCCAAGCTCTCGAAGTAGCGCGATGCCAGCCGATCCCCTGTCGCCTCCACCGCCCGAGGCTCCGTATTTCGACCCGGCGGCCGGCGCCTGGGTGCTGAGCCGGTATGCGGACGTGCTCGCCGCCTTTCGCGAGCTGCGCTTATGGCCCATCGGACAGCGCGGCGAGGACCAGCATTCGGTTCGCGACGAGACCGGAAAACTGCGCGCGCGCGGCGAGATGTTGGACGCGGTCTCGCCCGCCAAGGTGGCGCCTTGGCAGTCGCAGATGGAGGAGCTGGCGGAGAACGCCGTGCGGCAGTTGCCGCGCGATCGCCCGGTGGATCTGCTCGGCGAGTTTGCCCAGCCCTGGTGTCTCTCGCTGGCGATGCTGGTGACCGGCGCCGATCCCGCCGACCGGGAGAAGCTGGCCGCGCTCGCTCGCGAAGTGTTTGCCGGCACCGGCCAGCCGGCAGATTCGCCGGTGCGGGCTCGCGCCGCGGAAGCAACCGCCGAGATGGAGCGCACCTTCAACGCGCGGATTTCCCGCATGGGCGAGCCGGCCATGGTGGGGGTATCGCAAACCCTTCCCCGCATGCTGGCCAACACATGGGTGGCGTTACTGCGCCATCCCGCCGAATGGGCGCGGCTCGGCAGCCGGCCGGACCTGATGCCCGGCGCGGTCGAGGAGCTTCTGCGCTATGCCGGTATCGTTCCCGCGCTCTTCCGGCGCGCCGTCGAGGACGTCGAGCTGGCCGGCGTGCGCATCCGCCAGGGCGAACAGGTCCACCTGATGGTGGCTTCGGCGAACCGCGATCCGGAGCAGTTTCCCGAACCGGATCGTCTCGACGTGACACGCCGCATGAGCGCCCACATGACACTGGGAAACGGCCGCAATTCCTGCGTCGGGGCGATGCTGATTCGCATGGCCGCCGGGGTGACCACCGCTGCGCTCCTCGAGGGGTTTGCGGATGCTGCGCTGGCCGGCGCCGTGGAATGGCGCTCGGGCTCGGGCTTCTGCTGGCCCGCCGCGGTGTATGTCGTAAGGTCATCTTGAAGACCATCCTCATCCTTCTGTTATCGATTCCCGCTCTTGCGCAAGATCCCGCGCGCGCCACGGTCCGCGTCGAAGTCCGCTCCGGCGACAACCCTGTCGCCGCCGCGACCGTTATCCTCAACGCGGTGACTATCCAAACCGACCCGGCCGGCATCGCCGTCGCGCAAGTCGCGCTCGGTAAAATAGACGTCCGCGTCACCAAGGAGGGCTTCCACCCGGCCACCACCTCCCTCTCCGCCGGCGAGCCCCGTGAATACCATCTCATCCTGGAGCTCCACCGCCAGGAGCCGTTGGAGCAGGAGATCACCGTCCACGCAACGCGAACCGACGCCCGCCTCCAGGACTCGCCCACCCGAGTCGAAGTGCTCGGCGCCGAAGAGATCGAAGAGAAAACTTTCATGACCCCCGGCGACATCGTCATGATGCTGAACGAAATGGGCGGCCTCCGCGTCCAGACCACCTCGCCGTCTCTGGGCGCGGCCAGCGTCCGGATTCAAGGCATGCGCGGGCGCTACACCCGCTTCCTGGCCGATGGCCTGCCCCTGTTCGGACAGCAGGGAGGCGGCCTGGGACTTTTGCAGATCCCGCCCATGGACCTCGGCCAGGTCGAGGTGATCAAAGGCGTCTCCTCCGCTCTATACGGCGCCGGAGCCATGGCAGGCGTAGTGAACCTCAACTCCCGGCGCCCCGGCGCGGAGCCGGTCCACGAGTTCCTGGTCAACCGTTCGACCTTGGGCGCCACCGATACTTCCCTTTTCCTCGCGTCCAAACTGTCGTCGCAGTGGAGCGCTTCGCTGCTCGGCGGCGGCCATTGGCAGGCACGCAACGACATCGATGGCGACGGCTGGGCGGACCTCGCGCGATACGCTCGCGGCATCGCCCGGCCGCGCGTCTTCTGGGACGGCGGCGGCGGCCGCACCGCCTTCCTCACCGGCGGGATCACGTATGAGAACCGCGAAGGCGGCACCCTGCCCGGACAGTTCCTGCCCGCCACCGGGGCACCATACCAGGAAGCGCTCTACACGCGCCGCTACGACCTCGGAAGCAGCTACCAGATCCTCGCGCTCCACCGCTATGTTGTGACGGCCCGCATCGCCGCGTCCACCCAGCACCACGATCATCGCTTCGGCGAAATTCGTGAACGCGACCGCCATGAGATGCTGTTCGGAGAGCTCACCATCCGCGGCACCCACGGCCGCCACACATGGGTCGCCGGCGCCGCGGCCGAGCGCGAAGCCTACCGGCCGCTCGACGTGACCCGCTTCGCCTACCGCTACACCACTCCCGGCGTCTTCGTGCAAGACGACATCGCCGTGGCTCCCTGGCTCTCGCTCTCGGCGAGTGCCCGCGCCGATTTCCAGAATCGCTATGGCACGTTCTTCAGCCCGCGCCTCTCGGGCCTGCTGCGCTGGAAAGGCTGGACCAGCCGCCTCTCCGCCGGGCAGGGCTTCTTCGCTCCCACGCCCCTTACCGAGGAAACCGAAGCCGCCGGCCTGTCCCGTCTTTCGATCCCCGTGCCGCTCCTGGCGGAGCGCGGCCGCAGTGGGTCTCTCGACCTCACTCGCAACCTCGGCCCAGTCTCCCTCACTACGACCTTCTTCGCATCCCGCGTGGACCATCCGATCCATGTCGATCGCCGCCAACTCTACCAACTCACCAACCTTCCCGCCTCGGCCAATAACATCGGCCTCGAATTCCTCGGCACGTGGCGAAAAGCTCCGTTCTCGGCCACCGCCAGTTACACCTATGTGCACTCCCGCGAACCCGAGTCCGGCCAGCGCGTCGACACTCCCCTCACGCCGCGCCAGAGCTTCGGGCTGGTCGGAATGTGGGAGAAGGGCGACGCCTGGCGCCTGGGGGTCGAATGCTATTACACCGGGCGCCAGCGCCTGGAGGAGAACCCGTACCGCCCCGAGTCCGAGCCCTACGTTCTTTTCGGTCTGCTGGGTGAGCGCAGGCTCGGCCCGGTGCGTCTCTTCGTCAACGTGGAGAACCTCGGCGGAGTTCGCCAGACCCGCTGGGACCCGCTGCTCCGTCCGGCTCGCGCGATCGACGGCCGCTGGACCGTGGACGCCTGGGCGCCTCTCGACGGCCGTGTGCTGAACGGAGGGATCCGTCTCAGGTTCTGATTGGCCTCAATCGAAGAATAGTCTTTGGGCGTTGCCGCCGCGGATTTTGGCGCGAGCGGCTTCGGGGGCGAATGCCAGCAGCTCATCGAATCTCGCCGACTGTTTGCGATATTCCGGTTCGGTATTCCCTAACATGCCCCAGACCATGCGGTCCGGGCCGAAGGCGTCGTAAATTTGGCGGGTGAGTTGGTTGAGATCGCCTGTGTACGCAGTCCAATTGGAGTACTTCAGAATCACTCGCGGCAACTTCGCCAGCTTCAGGACGTCCTGGTATTCCTTGGCGGTCCCCTGCCCCGGGCGGCCCATGTGATCGAGGATCACGGTGGTATCGGGAAGGTCCGCCGCGAGGGCGTAGATGTGGGGCGCTTGCGCGGGGATGAAGTGCATCTGGATGGCGAGCCCCGTGGCGGCGACGGCCTTCCAGCAGGCCAGCATGCGGGCGTCCTGCATATCGCGATTGCGGATGGGGCCGGCGGCTTCGGGCGCCAGCGACATCTCATGGATACGCATGGCGACGAGACGCTTCGGCCAGCGGCCGGCGAGGGAGCGCAGACGGCGCGGCGTATCTTCGCGGAAGGG
>JBGPKH010000696.1:0-4686 GCA_041485845.1 Bryobacteraceae bacterium | reverse complement strand
CCACCCGGCGGCGCGGCACCCGGCGGCGGCGATGCCGCGCGCAGCACTCCATCCGGCGGCGCGGCACCCGGCGGCGGCCGGCGACCAGCACAGTCTGCGGCCGGCGGCGGCGATGCGCCCGGCGGCGGTTTCGGCGCCGCGTCCGTGCCCTCCGAGCTCTACGAGAAGATCCTGCACGATCCCAAGCTGCGCGATCCGCGCGGCTACATCGTGCCGTCCGACCAGGCGGACTTCCCCACCGCCACCCGCTTCGTCAACTCGCTCCTCAAGAACGGGGTCACGGTCCTAAAGGCCACCTCCGCGTTTTCCGTCGCCGGCAAGCAGTACCCCGCTGGATCCTACGTGGTAAAAGCCGCGCAGGCGTTCCGCCCCTTTGTGCGCGATATGTTCGAGCCGCAGGACCATCCGCGCGACGACCTGTTTCCCGGCGGCCCGCCGATTCCGCCTTACGACATCGCCGGCTGGACGCTGGCCATGCAGATGGGCGTCGAGTACGACCGCATCCCCGATGGCTTCGACGGTCCGTTCACCAGGCTCAACGGATTGCAGGAGCCGCTGCCCGGCGCGATCGCCGGTCCCGCTACGCCTGCGGGCTGGCTGATCAGCCATCGGGTCAACAACTCGTTCACCTTGATGAATCGTTTGCTGAAGGCATCGGCCGAGGTCTATTGGATCAAGGCCCCGCTGCGGGCCGATGGTCAGGATCTCGGCACCGGCGCGATCTGGGTGCCGCGATCGGCGGCGGCGTTGCCGGTGTTGCAGAAGGGCGCGCGCGAACTGGGGATCACGGTACATGGCGTGGCCTCCGCGCCGGCTGGGGAATCGATCAAGCTCAAGCCGGTGCATATCGGGCTCTACGATCAGTACGGCGGCCTGATGCCTTCGGGCTGGACGCGCTGGCTCTTCGAGCAGTTCGAGTTTCCCTTCGAGGTGGTCTATCCGCAAACGCTCGACGCCGGCAATCTCAAGAGTAAGTTCGACGTCCTGGTGTTCACCGATGGCGCCCTTCGCCGCGGAGCAACGGGCCGGGGCGCAGGGCGTGGCGGCGCCCAGGCCGATCCGCAAAACGTTCCCGAAGAGTATCGCGGATGGCTTGGCCGCATCACCGAAGAGAAGACCATTCCGCAAATCAAACAGTTCGTCGAATCGGGCGGCGCAGTCGTCACCGTGGGCAGTTCCACCAGCATGGCGGAGCTTCTCGGCGTGCCCGTGCCCAACGCCCTCGCCGGCCTCTCCCGCGACAAGTTCTACATCCCGGGCTCGCTCATGCGCACCCACATCGACAACACCAACCCGCTGGCCTACGGCATGCCGCAGCAGGTGGTGATGTTCTTCGACAACAGCCCGGTGTTCAAGCCGCCGCAGAACGTGACAAAGGTCGCGTGGTTCACCGGCCCCGGCACGCTCGAAAGCGGCTGGGCACTGGGCCAGCAGTATCTCGATGGCGCGACGGCAGTGGCCGAAGCGAAGGTCGGCGAAGGCAAGGTCTTCGTGATGGGCCCCGAAGTGACCTTCCGAGGCGAGCCCCACGCTACTTTTAAGTTCCTCTTCAACGGAGTGTTATACTCCGGAGCACACTGATATGTGCGGCAGCTTGGTAAGCTGCGGCCGATGGTCAATCGGCCCACTTACTGACGTGTTTTGTCTCCGGAGCGCACTAACATGATCGGCACGCGCATCGGCCAGTACACCATCCTCGAAAAGATCGGCGAAGGCGGTATGGGCGCGGTGTGGAAAGCGCGCGACGAGAAGCTCGGTCGCACCGTGGCGCTCAAGTTTCTGACCAGGGCCGACAGCCCCGAGGCACGCGCCCGCTTCACGCAGGAAGCCCGCGCGGCCTCCTCGCTGAGCCATCCCGGCATCGTCACCATCCACGACATCTTCGATCACGGCGACCAGGCGTGCATCGTGATGGAGTTCGTGGAGGGCAGCACGCTCACGCGCCTGATTCCCGCCGCGGGCATGCCCGCGCGCGAAGTGGTGCGCCTCGGCACGCAGATCGCCGACGCGCTCTCGGCGGCCCACAAGACGGGCGTGATCCATCGCGACCTGAAGCCCGGCAACATTATGGTCACGCCCGACGGGCGCGCGAAGCTCCTGGATTTCGGACTCGTTAAGATGGCCGCGATCGCCGCCACGCCCGGCGACCACACGCAGACCATCGGTGAGGTGCGCACCACGGAGGGCTCCATTCTCGGCACCGTGAACTATATGTCGCCCGAGCAGGCGCAGGGCAAGCCCGTGGATAACCAGGAGCGACATCTTCAGCCTCGGCGCCGTGCTGTACGAAATGGCGACGGGACGCAAGGCGTTCCAGGGCGATACGACCATCTCGACCATCACCGCGATTCTGCGCGACGAGCCCCCGCGCGCTCCGGACGAGTTGGGCCGAGTGATCGGCCACTGCCTGCGCAAGGAAACGGACCGGCGATACCAGACCGCGCTCGACGTGCGCAACGCGCTCGACGAATTGCACGAGGAGATCAAGAGCGGTGTGTCCGCCGTTCAGGCGGCGCCGCCCGCGAAGCCCGCACGCCGGTGGATGATCATCGCGGCGGCCAGCGTGGTGCTGGCCGGCGTCGGCGTCTGGGCGCTGCTGAATCTGTCCGGTACCGCGCCTCAACCGGTCGATTCCATCGTAGTTCGGCCTTTTGCGGGACTGGCGGGCGATAAGACGGGCCCGAGCTTTTCCCCCGACGGCAACGCCATCGTGTTGTCCTGGGACGGCGGAGAACTGGGCAGGCCGGCGAGTATCTACGCCATGCTGCTGGATGGCGGCAAACCGTTGCGTCTGACCAACGCCACCGTCCGGGATACCGCTCCGTTTTACTCGCCGGATGGCCGCCGCGTGTTCTTTACCCGCTATTTGGAAAGGGGCCCGGCCACCTTCTCGGTCCCCGCTCTGGGCGGAGACGAAACGCGGATTGCAGAAGGCACTGCAGCCGCCATCTCCGCCGATGGCCAGTGGATCCTGGTGCAGCGTCGATCGATTCTCGGCAATTCGCCTTCCGCCAACGGTACGTTCGCGGTGCAACTTTCCGGCGGGCAGGAGCGTCTGCTGCTTCCGCAATCCGCGGACTTCAACGATAACCAGTTCGATTTCAGCCCCGACGGGAAATGGGTCTACTTCTCGCGCGCGCAGGTCGGCAACCCCGCGACCGCCATGCGGGTTCCGTTTGCCGGCGGCCAGCCCGAGACGGTCCGCCTCCCCGCGATCGAGAATCAGGTGGCGCGGATCGCCAACATCTCGTTCTTTGGCCGCAACACCGGAATGCGGGCGGCCGTCGTCGAAAAGAGCACCAACCTCCCACGGGCATATCTGTTGAAACCCGACGGAACCCGGCCGGTCTTGTTGCCGCAGTCCGTTCCCTCGGCGGCAATCTCGCACGACGGGCGACGCGCAATCGCGGCCTAAAGCTATTTCATCGCGCCTCTCTACCGCGTGCCGGCCTTCCCGGCGCGCGGCGAGAAAGTGACGCCGGAGAAGGCGCTGGATTCGCCGCGCAGCGAACAGACTCCACGGTTCTCACCCGACCGATCCCGAATCGTGATCAGTTCCACACGTAGCGGGCGTTCGATGTTGTGGGTCTGGAACGCGGCGCTGACCGATGGCCGGCCGATCTTTGAGCAGGTAAGCAGCGGATCCGGCTCTCCATCGTGGTCTCCCGACGGGCAGTGGATTGTGTTCGACGCGCGGCTGAAGACCAACGTGCCGGACATCTGGATCGTCCCGGCCAACAATGGAACCGCACGGCAGCTCACCGACCATCCGGCCGAGGACAATACGCCTTGCTTCGATCCGGGCGGCCAGTGGGTCTATTTCACGTCGGACCGCGAAGGCGACCAGCAACTCTACAAGGTCGCGCCAACCGGCGGCGCGCCAACACGGGTTACCAAAGGCGGCGGATTCTCCTGCCAGGCTTCGCCGGACGGCAAATTCCTCTACTACCTGCAAAGCCGCGACCGCGGCGCGCTGTGGCGGCTGGAATTGGCGACGGGCAATGAGGAGCCCGTCCTGCCGGAGTACAAAAACCGGGATTTTAAGGTCCTGTCCGATGGAATCTATTTGCTCGACATCGCGACCAATTCTCAGTTGCAGACCTCCAGCCGGCCGGGAACGGCGATGTTCTATCGTTTCGCGACGCGCAAGATCGAGAAGCTCGGTTTCACGACGCCGCGGCCGGTGATCAACAACGGCATCGAGCTGTCGCCGGATCGCAAGTGGCTCTACTTCCCCATGGTCGACGCGCAGGCGAGCGATTTGCAACTGGCCGAGGATCTGCCGTTCCGGTAGGGTTTATTGCCGCGCCGGAGAAGCCGGCATGGTTCCGTATGGCTGAAGATCTCTGGGATTCCTGCCCGGGCGCATCACGTATTCGTCCAGTGTTTGGAAGCGTGAATCACCGAATGCAGCCCTGACTTCTTGAAGGTGGGTGAGGACGAAGCTTAGGCACAGTTAGCGGGATGACTATGCCACCGTTGAAAGTCGCGCTGGGCGCAGGGTTATTGGAAAGCGGCTTAAGTTGGGCAACCTCTCGAAAGAAGGCCTCGTAGATGGCGGTGCCGGTAGGTTGCGAATAGGACGAGACCGAACCAAGAAGAAGAAACGCCGACCCGATCAGCGGAGTGGATCCTTGCATGACGATCGCCTCATCGGCAGTATGGTCCGGACGGGTGCCGGTGTGT
>JBGPKH010000695.1:0-4695 GCA_041485845.1 Bryobacteraceae bacterium | reverse complement strand
AGCGCGGCCGATATTCCACGGTTCGGAAAGCTCGGCGTGATCGCGGCCATGCAGGGCGTCCACTGCACGTCCGATGGGCCGTACGTGTTTCTGCGTTTGGGGGCGAAGCGCGCCGAAGAGGGCGCCTACGTGTGGCAGAAACTGATGAAGTCGGGCGCGATCGTGGCCAACGGAACGGACGCACCGGTGGAGGACGTGAGCCCGCTGGCTTCGTTCTACGCATCGGTGAGCCGCAAGCTGAAGGACGGCTCCGTGTTCTATGGCGACCAGCGCATGAGCCGCGAGGAAGCGCTGCGCTCGTACACGTGGAACAACGCCTACGCCGCCTTCGAGGAGAGCGTGAAGGGGTCGCTAGAGGCGGGAAAACTGGCCGACATCACGGTGCTTTCGCGCGACATCATGACGATTCCGGAAGACGAAATCCCGGCGACGGACGTGGCGTACACGATCGTCGGGGGCAAGGTGGCGTTCGAGCGAAGCAAGGGACTGCAAAAGTGAGTGGAAAACTCGGGATTTCGCGTTGAATGCGCAAACGCATCGGAACACGCGTGCGCCCATCTGTTTTATAGTAGAATTGGAGTCTCGATCAAAGTGAACAAGAAGGATCAAAACGCGTCTGTGGGCAATTGGTCTGCCGATTCCGAGGAGACTCGGGTTAGCTTCGAGATTGCTCACGAGCCGGCGAGCCCGCCTCCAGGGTCTGAGCCTGTTCGGCCGAATCAGCCGGTCAGCGATTCCACCGCCGAGTTGATCCGCAGTTTGAGTGACGCCGAATCGAAGCCGGAGTATGATTTCGTAGCACTCAAGTGGTTCCGCGACTCGGTGCTCCCAGCCGTGCACCCAGCGTGGGCGGATCCCGACGCACGGGCCGCAGTGCTTCGCGACGCGATCGAGAGGAGGTTTGTTCTGACCAGCAAAGTGCCAAACCCCAAGTCTCCGATGTTTCCGGTAACCGCAATTCGGCTGAACCGGTCTCTCCCTGAGATTCAGACACTCCTTGGCCCGATCGAGAATTCCCCCCTCGGATTCCAGCCGGTAGCCATACGTGGCGAAGCGTTATCGGCCACGGTGCTGCGTGAAAGGCGCTAGCCGTTGGCTCTTTACTACCTGGACACCAGCGCCCTGGTCAAGCTGCACAGTCGTGAGCCGGGCACGGAATGTATGCTCCGGCTCGCGAGATCGGATCATCGCTTCTCGGTGCTGGCTGTCTCCCAGGTGAAATTTCGATCGGCGTTGCGAAGGCGCCATCGGGCCGGAGATTTGGAACAAAGTCCATGTTCCTTCGGCAGAGCCTCGGCGAGGCGATTATCGAGACGGCATGTGGCTTGATCGACCGCCATCCTTTGCGGGCCTACGACGCGGTACAACTTGCCGGCTGTCTGATTCTCAAAGCCACCATCCCTGCGGAGCAGCCCACATTCGTGTGCGCGGACGTCCAACTTCTGGAGGCGGCTGAAGCGGAAGGCCTGGCAATCCTGAATCCGGAAGCCCAAGCCTGATGTAGCCGTGCCGATTTCGGAGTATAAATTCCCGGTTCGCGGGTTGCCGCCGATACCCGCCTCCTGATATCCTTTGTATTAACGCAATCCCTCGTCAAATCACAGGAGAAAAAATGGCAGTCAAAGTTGGTATCAATGGCTTCGGCCGCATCGGCCGGAATGTCGTCCGTGCGGGTCTCGACCGGAATGATGTGGAGTTCGTGGCGGCTAACGATCTTACCGACACGAAGACGCTGGCTCACCTGCTGAAGTACGACTCGGTGCTCGGACCGCTGCACGAAGAGATCAGCTCGGACGCGGATTCCATCACGGTCGCGGGCAAAAAGATCAGAGTATTCGCCGAAAAGGATCCAGCGAAGCTCGATTGGAATTCGGTGGGCGCGCAGATTGTCGTCGAATCCACGGGCAGGTTCACGGACGCGAAGGAAGCCTGCAAGCACATCCGCGGCACGGTGAAGAAGGTCATCATCTCCGCGCCGGCGAAGAACGAGGACGTCACCATCGTGCTGGGCGTGAACGACGACATGTACGATCCCGCCCGGCACAACATCCTTTCGAACGCATCGTGCACCACCAACTGCCTGGCGCCGGTCGTGAAGGTGCTGCACGACAAGTTCGGGATTCAGAAGGGATCGATGACCACGATCCACAGCTATACCAACGACCAGAACGTTCTCGATTTTCCTCACAAAGACCTGCGCCGCGCCCGCGCTGCCGCGCTCAACATGATCCCGACCACCACTGGCGCCGCCAAGGCGATCGGCCTGGTGATGCCGCAGTTGAAGGGCAAGCTGGACGGCTACTCCATGCGCGTTCCGACGCCGGACGTGTCGGTGGTCGATCTGGTCGCGCTGCTGGAGCGGCAGACGACTACCGAGGAAGTAAACGCCGCGCTGAAGGCCGCCGCCGAGGGCGAGCTGAAGGGCATCCTGGCATACACCGAAGATCCGGTGGTCTCCTGCGACATGCTGCACAATCCGAACAGCTCGATTGTGGACTCGCAGATGACCAAGGTGCTGGACGGCAACCTGGTGAAAGTAATCGCCTGGTACGACAACGAGTGGGGCTACTCCTGCCGGGTGGTCGACCTGATCGCGTTTTTAGTGGCGAAGGGGCTGTAACATTACGGCGTGCGGAAACCATCTTATTCTGCATGAGAAAACTGTTACCAATCGCCCTTTTGGGCATTTTCGGTGTCGTGGCCTGGGCCGCCGACGCCACGGGAAATTGGACCGCCCAGGTTCCGGGACGCGGCGGCAATACCACTGAGCAGACTTTTGTCCTCAAGGCCGATGGCGCGAAGCTCACCGGTTCGGTGAAGGGGGGCCCGGGCGGCGAAGCCGCAATCACCGAGGGCAAGGTCGACGGGGACGATATCTCGTTTGTCGTGGTGCGCAGTTTCGGCGGCAACGACATTAAGATTGTTTTCAAGGGCAAGGTTTCGGCGAGCGAGATCAAGTTCACGCGCACTCTCGAAGGTCTCGGCGACAACGCGCCGCCTCCGACGGAATTCGTTGCCAAAAAAGCGAACTAACACTCTCGCGGCGATGAAATAATGATAGCTTCGTGATGCGTTTCCTTGTCGCTGTGCTTCTGCTGGGTCCAGGACTCCTCAGCGCGGCCCAGCAGAGCGGTTCGGTGCGCGCCGCCGATCAGTTCATTCCGGGAGCCACCGTCACCGCGCGCAACGGCGGCGCGAGGGTGGTCGCCTATACGGACGAGACCGGGCGCTACGTCCTCGAGTTGCTGCCCGGTGTGTGGGAGATCCAGGTCGAGATGTTCGGGTTCGCGCCCCTGCACGCGCAGATCGACGTGGGAAATCTCTCCGAGCATCACGATTGGACGTTGGAGATGCCGCGGTTTGGCGCTCCGGCTCCGGCGGGCGCTGCGGTCCCGCCACCGGCATCCCCCGCGCCGAACGGCGGCCGGCGAGGTCCGGCCGGCGGCCGGTTCGGACAGGGACGCGGCGGAGATCCCGCGCAAGGCGGAGGAGGCGGTGGGGCTCCGGGTGGCCGCGGGCGCGCTGCGGCGCAAGCCGGACGAGCCGGTGGCCGCGGGGACGCTGCGGCGCAAGGCGGAGGAGGCAGTGGGGCTCCGGGTGGCCGCGGGGACGCTGCGGCGCAAGGCGGAGGAGGCGGTGGGGCTCCGGGTGGCCGCGGGGACGCTGCGGCGCAAGGCGGAGGAGGCGGTGGGGCTCCGGGTGGCCGCGGGCGCGCCGCGGCGCAAGGTGGCCGGGGAGGGCGGCAGCCCGCCTTTCAGAACATGCCGGTCACGGCGACCGAAGCAGGTGAGCAGGACTTGGCATCTGCCGCTACCGAACCCCCACCCGACCTGAACGCCGGCGGCGATTCCAACGAGTCGTTCCTGGTGAACGGCAGCATGAGCGGCGGCCTGGCGGCGGCGACCGACGAGCAGGCGCGGCGTGACCGCTTGATGGGCGGCCGCGGTCCCGGCGGACCGGGTGGACACGGCGGTCCCGGTGGTGGGCTCGGGCTGATGGGTGGCGGCGAGGGCACGGTCTTCAACGGCGGCGGTATTGGCGGCGATCCTCTGGGCATGAACGGCTTCGGCGCGGCAGGCGCCAATAACGGTTTCGGCGCCGACAATGGTGGCGGCTTCGGTCCCCCCGGCGGTGGGCGCGGCGGCCCTGGAGCCGGTCCCGGTGGTGGGCGCGGCGGTGGTGGTGGAGGCGGCGGTGGTGGAGGCCGAGGAGGAGGCGGTGGTGGTGGAGGCGGTCGCGGTGGCCGCGGAGCGGCCAATCAACGCCGCGGACCGTTCAACGGCCAGTTTGCCTCGTTCGGCAACCGGCGTCGAACGCAGCCCGCGTACAGCGGGTCGATCGCGGTCAACGTGAGCAACTCCGCGCTCAACGCAGCGCCGTTTTCGATCAACGGCCAGAACCAGATTAAACCCTCGTCCGAACGGGAGAATTTCACCGGCAATATCGGCGGACCGCTGCGCATCCCCAAGCTCGTGACCAACGACCGGTGGCAGGTCTACCTGAACCTTTCGCTGGGGCGAAACCGCAACGCGCGCAACCAGGTGTCCACGGTTCCCACTCTGGCTGAGCGCAACGGCGACTTCTCCACGGCGGTGGTGCGGAACACGCCCGTCATCATTTACGATCCGCTGAACAACGCCCCGTTCCCGGGCAATCTCATCCCGACGACGCGGTTCAACCCGGCATCGGTCGCGT
>JBGPKH010000694.1:0-4701 GCA_041485845.1 Bryobacteraceae bacterium | reverse complement strand
GGGACCGGTGCCCGTGTTGATTCTCGCGGTCAGCTCGAGCGTCTTGAGGTCGATCACGGCGACATTGTTATCGCCCGTCACGGCAACATAGGCGCGGGAATTGTCCGGCTCGATCAGAATGCCCGCCGGACTCCGTCCCATTTTCATGCGCTTGAGTTCCTTCTTGGTGGCGCGTTCCAGCACCACGAGGTCGCCGGCGGCCAGATCGGTGATCAGCACCAGCCGCCCGTCGGGCGTGAACTTCAGCCGGTTCGACCGCTTGGTCTGGACGCCAAACGTGTGGATCACCTTCTTGGTGAGGAGGTCGATTACCGAGACGCTGCCGTCCTGCGAATTGGCCGCCCAGATCTGCTTTCCGTCCGGCGAGAGGTCGAATCCCTCCGGCCCTTTGCCCACCGGGACCACTGTTTCGTTCCAGTTCTGCAAACCTGCGCGCTCGATCATGGTGATGCTATCCGACCCGATGTTGGCGGTGAAGATTTTGCTGGCGTCCGGCGTGACGAGGACCATGTGGGTGCTGTTCTGGCCCGTGCCGAGCAGCCAGTCGATCTGGTTGGCGGCCGGGTCATAGCGCGCGATCAGCTTGTTGGTCTCGGCGGTGAAGTACAGCTTCCCGTCGGCGAAATCCAGGCCGTGCGGCCGGCGGAGCGCGCCCAGGTCGAGCCGGCGCAGTTCCTTGCGCGCCGCCAGGTCGATCACCGAGATCGAGTTGCCCGGGGTGGTACTGCCGTAATTGGAGGCAAAGGCGAGCTTCCCGTCGGTGGAGGCCACCACCTCATGCGGGGACTCGCCCGTGGGGACGTGCCCGAGCACCTTGCGAGTGGCCGGGTCGACGATGGCCAGCGAGCCTTCTTTATTCAGCACCAGAAGCGAGGGCGTCTGCGCCAGCGCCGCGATTACGCTGGCGGCCGCGATCATCCAACGGAGAGAACTTTGATGGGAACGCATTTGCCTGTCATTTTATACCGTCGGGCCGGTCGCCATCGGGTGCGCGACGTAGGAGTGAGGCGCTTGGGGGCCGCGGGATGGGCGACCGGGTCGCCCCGCGGACCATGCATAAGCGTCAAAATAGGCGCGGCTAATAGCTACTTTCCGGCGCAAAAATAGCTAACTAAGTGCCTAACCTCGACCTCGACAAGGGCGCCGTTACCGTTCAACACACGCTGCAGCGAAAGAAGGGCGGGGGTCGCGTGCTCATGCCGCCCAAGTCCGAGAAGTCCCGCCGCACGATCGAACTGCCGGCCCGCCCGCGTCACGGCACTGCGTGCCCATAAGGAACGCCAGGACAAGGAGCGGAAGCTTGCGGGCTCCCGATGGCACGACACCGGATTCGTCTTCACGAGCACGATTGGGACGCCCATCGACGACCGCAAGATCCTGAAAGAATTCAACTCGCTGGTCGCCGCCGCGAAGCTTCCCAAACAGCGCTTTCATGATCTCCGCCACGCCCGCATTTCGCTCCTGCGTGCCCAGGGCGAGCACTCGGACGTTCGGCTCACGCAAAACGTGTACCAGCACGTTTACCAGAATGCCAAGCGCGATGCCGCGAAGAAGATGGATGAACTTTTGAGGCGGATTTCTACCATTCCCGAAAACCCGGTTGCTACCAACGTTGCTACCAAGCCCGGCAGCAAGACCCTGAATTACGCTGTAAATTATTGAAAGGATGGAGCCACCCGCCGGGGTCGAACCGGCGACCTGCTGATTACGAATCAGCCGCTCTACCAACTGAGCTAGGGTGGCCTTCCTGTTCCATTATAGTGACTTGCAACGAATCAGGCAAGATCGCAATCAATGAATCAATCAGCCTGTCACGATTCGAGCTGACGCATCCAACCCGTTCTAAATCTAAAATCTTGGACATACATGAGGCGAGTATGCCCGTAACTGAGGATTCGTTTTGAATCCAAAAAGCAGGCGCTTCCAGTGTCCCCTGCCCTTTCATGACGATCCCAGAGGCTGGGACCGGAACGAGGCGTGAGTGGAGGTAGCGCGTCCGGCCGATCGTGACTTCGATCGGATTTGGCTTCCGTAACGAAACGTACCGGCACGATGGAAAAACGCTCTTGACGTTCAGTCAGTTCACCCGCGGGATTTGGTCAGCCGTTGATGCCGGTAGTCCGTGCGTATGGCCTTCCAAGAATCTACAGCAGGCTGCCGTCCGTTACCGTCGAGCCTCACCGGGACGGCCGCCTTCCGGTTTCGCCATCCAGACGTTGCCCGTGCTCTCGCTGAGTGTGTAGACGAGCTTATCTGAGGATATGCCGGGGCCGAAGCCCACTTCATCCACCCTGTGACGCGCGCCGTGAAAGTGAGCGATGTTAAACGGCGCTCCCGCGGGCCGTTTCGTGGCTTTGTCCAAAGGCTGCGCCCAGAGGCACTGGAACCCGTCTCGTTGGGACAGGAAATAAAGCAGCCCCCCGTCCGGCGACCAGAAAGGCGCTGCCTCGATACCCGTGCCATCGGTCACTTGTATCCAATCGGTTTCGCCCAGCGCCACCCCGTTACGGAGAGGCGCGACAAAGATCGGAGAACGGCCCCCTTCCACTACTATCGGCACGTGGAAAGCGAGCCAGTTGCCATCGGGAGAGAATCGGGCTCGATGGATATTGTATTTCTCGTGGTGGATCACGTCCGCTCGCTGGCGGGTGATCGCGTCGATCGAGCCGTAGCGTATCGGCTGTCCCCAGTAGTAGAGAACCTTGCTCCCGTCCGGTGTCCACTGCATAGGCATACCACAGTCGTCACACAGCTTCTCCGGGACACCTCTTGCGATGGTCATCACGAAAATGGGCGGCTTCGAAGTTTCCAGAGAGGTCCAGGCCACTTTGGAACCGTCACCAGTCAGCCAAGGATGGCTCTCCGGCCAAGGGGTGGCGGTGATCGCCGTTTCGCTGCCATTGTCCAAGTTGCGAAGCCAGATGTCCGGATTGCCCGACCGGTTGGAAACAAAGACCAGCTTCCTGCCGTCCTGGGATAAAGAGGGGCGCATGCTGCCGCCACCCGCCGTGGTCAATTGTTGCGGCGTGCCGAGGACTTTACCGCGATTGGTGTCGATAGCCAACATCCAGAGGTTGGATTCGCTAACCAAAGTCGAGAAGGCCAGGCTTCCATCGGCTGAAATCGAGGGGCCAGACTCCTGTGCGGCGCCAGTCGTAAGCCGCTGTGGCGGGTCCTGGATCTGCCATGTCCTGAGAGAGATCTTCGCTTGCCATAGGTTGGCGCTGTCCCCCAGGCTTGCAGAAAAGAGTATGCGATCGCCGGTCCAGGAACCGGGTGCGCTTGGGGCTCGCAAGCCGCGGCGCGCGAAGGCGGAACCCGCTCCCGTGTCGATCGCCGTGCCCCCTTCCGCCGGAGCCACCCACCAGTCGATGGTATTAAAGTTGCCTGACGGGTCCGTGCTGCCAAGGAATAATATGTGGCTTCCGTCGGGCGACCAGATTGGAACGGCGGCCCAGGGAATCTGGAGCTTCCATTCACTGGCCTGCCCTCCCGTAGCGTTCACGATATATATCTTGGAACTTCGCAGCGGCGCGCCGACCGAATACGCGATCCGGTTACCATCCGGTGAAAAGTGGGGATACATTCCACTCCTCGCGACCAGCCGGTCTTCGCCGCCCAGGGCTGAAATCACGTAAATGCCACCACCGTCGCGCTCGGAGCGAAACGCGATCTTGGAGCCGTCGGGCGAGAAGGACGGCTGCCGGTCATCCGCCGAATTGCGGGTCCGACGAATCGGCTGCCCGCCGGCGACCTGTTGCACCCAAATGTCGAGATTCCCTTCGCCACTGCGGTCCGAAGCGTAAGCCAGCAGTTTGCCATCCGGGGAGATCGCAGGCGTTGTGGTCAACCCGGAATCCGAAGTCATGCGAGTGAGGACGAGACCGCCGGCCGGCTGCGGCGTGGTCCGGTTGAGAAACCATGCCATGCCGCCTGCGGCGGTCGTCAGTGCGGCCGCGGCAATGAGCACAGCGGAAGTACGACGGCGTCGAGAGGGAGGAATCACCGGTTCGGCTGGCTTGCCCGATTCGAGCTCGCCCTTCAATTCTTCCAACGCGACCTTCAAATCGTCCATGTGTTGGAAACGCTGCGCCGGATCTTTGCGGAGGCAGCGCGCGATGATGCGTCGCAGTTCGCTGGGCGAGTCTTCCCGTACCTCGGTAATCGGCTTGGGATCGTCCCGCAGAACCGACGACAGGGTCGACAGGAGAGTGTCGCCGCGGAATGCCCGCTGACCGCTCACCATCTCATAGAGCAGTGCGCCAAAGGAGAAGATATCGGAACGCGGTCCGGCTTCCTGGCCCTCGGCCTGCTCCGGGGACATGTAGGCCGCCGTGCCCATGATTGTGCCTTCGCTGGTTCGCGCGTCGATGGTACGGGTGGGCGCTTCCCGATCCTCGCTTGGCTTGGCGAGTTTGGCCAGGCCGAAGTCGAGAACTTTTACCAGACCGTCGGTGCTGACCATGATATTGCCGGGCTTGAGATCGCGATGAACGATCCCGGCGGCATGCGCTTTGGCCAAGGCATCGGCGGCCTCGACGGCATGGCGCAACACTTCGTTCAAACGCATCCCGTTGCGCGGGATGAGCTGGTCCAGCGTTTTGCCGGAGACGAATTCCATGGCGATGTAGTCGACGCCATTCTCCACGCCGATATCGTAGATGGCGATGATGTTGGGATGGTTCAGCGCGGAGGCCGCCT
>JBGPKH010000693.1:0-4705 GCA_041485845.1 Bryobacteraceae bacterium | reverse complement strand
GTGAACCTCAGCCGGTGGCGAAGCGGCATTATACCCTCGGGATAGAACACAGTCGCATCGATTTCCGCAATCGGCGCTGGTTCCACGCCCTTCCACAGCCATTCGGCAATGCCACCGCCCGTTTGTACCGGTTCGAGCAGATTTCCCGGCGCCGACTGAAGGAGGCCAATGGCTTCGATGAGATTCGATTTCCCCGCGCCATTCGGACCGATAAGCACATTCAGAGATTGCAGCTCGAATTCCGGGGTGTCGGGGCCGAACGACAGGATGTTTCGCAGCTTGACCGTTCGCAGAAACCGCTTGTCGCCTAGCATGCCAGCTTTCATTCTACCCGTCCGGGCCTCGAAACCTAACCAACTGCCCCTCCCACACGTAATGTAGACATGCTGGAATCGATCGTCCAGGATCTCCGTTACGGAGTCCGCCAACTGCGCCGCAGTCCCGGGTTTGCGCTCGTCGCCGTCCTGTCGCTGGCACTGGGGATCGGCGCCAACACCGCCATCTTCCAGTTGGTGGATACCATCCGCCTGAAGGCGTTGCTGGTCGAAGAACCGCAGGCACTGGCCTACGTAAATTTCGAAAGGGGCTCCTTCCGCTCGGGCTGGTTTTCCACGCGTAGCGCGCGCTTCACTTATGCCCAGTGGGAGCAGATTCAGTCGCAGCAGCAGGCCTTCGGCGGCTTACTGGCGTGGAGCGCCACGCGCTTCAACCTCGCCGTCGGAGGGCAGGCACGCTTCGCTGAAGGCCTCTACGTCAGCGGCGGTTTTTTCCCGGTCCTCGGGGTCCATCCGCTGCTCGGCCGCACGATCGCTCCGGAGGATGACACTTCGGCGTGCAGCAGTCCCGGCGCCGTACTCAGCCACGCCTTCTGGCAGCGGGAGTTCGCCGGCGACCCCGGTGTGTTGGGCCGCACCGTGAGCCTCGATGGATATGCGATTCCCGTCATCGGCGTCACGCCTCCTTCGTTCTTTGGCGTGGAAGTGGGCAACCGTTACGACGTCGCTATTCCGTTGTGCGCCGACCGTTTGCTGGCCAACGACAAGAAGGGCCGCATCCCGCTGCCGAGCGCCTGGTGGTTGTCCGTGATGGGGCGCCTCAAGCCGGGGTGGAGCGTGGAGCGCGCCGATGCGCACCTGAAGGCGATCTCGCCCGCCATCACTCAGGCAAGCTTGCCGCCGGGCTACAAGCCCGACATGGCGAAGCGGTACCTCGCCAACAAGATCGGCGCGACGGAAGGATCGACCGGCGTATCGGGCCTGCGGCGCGAGTACGAGCAACCGCTGTGGCTGTTGATGGCGACCACCGGCCTGGTGCTTCTGATCGCGTGCGCCAACCTGGCCAACCTGCTGCTGGCCCGCGCCAGCGTGCGCGAGCGCGAGATGGCGGTGCGCCTGGCCATCGGCGCATCGCGCACAACTTTGGTCCGCCAACTTCTGGCCGAGAGCCTGTTGCTGGCATTTGGCGGCGCCGCCCTCGGCATCCTCCTCGCGCAGGTGTTGAGCCGCGGCTTGGTGGCTTTCATCAGCACCAGCCGGAGCCCGTTGTTTGTCGGCCTGTCGGTGGATTGGCGCCTGCTCGGTTTCACCGCGGCGCTGGCGGTGGCAACGTGCCTGCTCTTCGGACTGGCGCCCGCGGTGCGAGCGACCGGCGTGTCGCCGGCATCGGCCATTCGAGCCGGAGGGCGGGGCGCGACCGCGGGAGTCGAGCGCTTCACCCTGCGTCGCGCGCTGGTGGCCACGCAAGTGGCCCTCTGCCTGGTACTGCTGGTGGGAGCGCTGCTGTTCGTGCGCACGCTGCGCAATCTGCTCACGGCGGAAGCGGGCTTCCGCGCCGAAGGAGTGGTTACGGTGGACCTGGACCTGAGCATGGCGCAATACCCGAAAGAACGCCGGCTCGCCGTTTTCCAGGAATTGCGCGACCGCTTGTCGGCGTGCCCGGGAGTGGTCTCGGCGGCGCAAGTGTTGCTGACCCCGGTGAGCGGGGGCGGATGGGACAACGAAGTCGGTCCCGATGGAACCCGCGCCGCGTCCAGCGGCAAGCAGAGCTTCTTCAATCGAGTGGGACCGGGCTACTTCCGCACCATGGGCATCGGCCTGCTCGCCGGCCGCGAATTCAACGAACGGGACACCGTGCCGGCACCCGGGGTCGCGATTGTGAACGAGGTGTTCGCGCGCAAGTTCTTCGGTTCCCCGAACGTGGTCGGCCGCACGTTCCGCCAGGAGGCCGAGGCCGGGAAACCGGAGCCGCTGTTTGAAATCGTCGGCGTGGTCAAAAGCACCAAGTACTACGAGCTCCGCGAAGACTTCCTGCCCCTCGGATACTTCCCAACCAACCAGGACGGGAATCCCGATCCCGGGGCCACGTTCATGCTGCACCTCCAAGGCTCGCCCGGCGAGTTGGTCAGGGCCGTCAAAACGGCTGTGGCCCAGGTCAGTCCCGCAATTGGAATCCAGTTCCGATCCTTCTCCGCGCAGTTGCAGGAATCGCTGCTGCGCGAGCGCCTGATGGCGACGCTCTCCGGAGCGTTCGCGCTCCTCGCCGGCCTGCTGGCCATGCTGGGCCTGTACGGCGTGATTGCCTACATGGTAGCCCGGCGCCGGAATGAGATCGGAGTGCGCATCGCCCTCGGCGCCGGCCGCGGCCGCGTGGTCCGCCTGGTCCTTCGCGAAACGGCGTTATTGCTGGGCATCGGACTCACCGCGGGAGTGGTCATGGCGTTGTGGGCGGGACGCGCCGCGTCGTCGCTGCTATACGGCATGAAGCCCTACGATCCGGTTTCGATGGTGAGCGCCGTAGCCGTCCTCGGAGTGACCGCGCTGGCCGCCACCTATGCCCCCGCGCGGCGCGCCGCCGCAGTGGAGCCGATGGCCGCGCTGCGCGAAGAGTAGCCGGCTTAAGCTCTCCACCCCTCCCAGTTCCGATTTTCGGGCCCTCGCCGAGCTCATCTCTTCAGCCCCGCGGCCCAGTTGACCACTACCGTCATCGGCGTGGCGGCAGTCTGCTGGGGTTGTTCGGGAATAAGGAAACGGCCGTCCGGACCGACGTCGAAACGAACCTGGTTGCCGATCGCGATATGCGTATCGAACAGAGGCTTTGGCGCGTCGGCCTCGAAGCGGTCTCCTCCCTTCACCGCGACGGCCATCATCTTGCGATCCGAACCGAGAAAAAACAGGTTCTTGCCATCGCGTCCCCACGCCGAAACATCGCCGCCGTCCGTGGACACCTGCCATTTGCCGCCCGGTTTCGGGAAGGTGGTGACATAGACTTCAAAGCGGCCCGAATCGTCCGAAACGTCCGAAGCATAAGCCAGCCACCTGCCGTCAGGCGAGAGGCGGCCCCAGCGCTTGCGGGCTTTGGTTTGGAGGTAGGGAAACGGCTTGCGATCACCGCCTAGTTAGCGGCAGCACCCCACAGGTCGGTACTCCCAGCCCCTGCGCGATGCGCTCCGCCAGTGTCGGACCTTCCACCAGTTCCATCACCAATTCCACTCCCTAGATCGCGGCGATGTTGGCGTGGTTCAGCGATGCCAGCACTTGTGCTTCGCGAGTGAAGCGGGTGAGACGGTCGGGGTCGTGCGCGAACGAATCGGGCAGCACCTTGATCGCCACCTCGCGCCCCAGCTTGGTGTCGCTGGCGCGGTACACGGCCCCCATGCCGCCCTCGCCGAGCTTGGCCGTGATGCGGTAGTGGGCAATGTCGGATTGCGGCCACATCTCATCGGGTTAAGACATGGTATCACCTTCGGACCCAAACCCCATTCCGCCCCCCGCCAATTCACTTGATTTCAACCGCTTATCCAGCCTGCGCCCCAAACCCGCCCGTCACACTCCGGCCCAGTTCCGATTTTCGGACTTTATTTTCCCTTTCTTCTCAACCACTTAGCCATTCCCACCCCCGCAACCCCCTTGGCTGCCTGCTATGTGTTAGTCGAGGGAGGAAAAAACACCCCAAAAAGGGCGGCGCCAGCGCCGCCCTTTTTGTTTCCCTCCCCGAAGAGGAACCCATGACCACTCAAAAACAAGCCGAGGCCAACCGCCACAACGCCCAATTCTCGACCGGCCCGCACACAGCCGAAGGCAAGGCCCGCTCTGCCATGAACGCGCTGAAATTCGGAATCGACGCCAAATCTGAAGTCACCTCCACCGAGAACGCTGAAACGCTCGCGGCCCTCAACGCACTCTACTTGGCCCGCTTCGAGCCCGCCACCCCCGAACAGCTCGTCCAAGTCAAAATCCTGGTCCGCACCGATTGGGAGGACACTCGTCTCGCCGTGGCCGAAGCCCAACTCCTGGAGCACACCATCTTGGACGCTAACTTTATCGAACCGGAAACCGCACTCGGTCAGGTCATTGACATCAAGCGCGCCACCTTCGCCCACATCGGCCACCGCCAGGATGCCGTCCGCCGCGCCTACAAAGCAGCCCTCCACGAGCTCGAACGCCTGAAAGCCCTCCCCTTGCCTGCCGGCCCGGACTCCGAGCCCGACGCCGCCACTGCCGCCGCGCCTCAACCCGAGACCCCGGCCGAGTCTCAGCCCCCGGAAACCGCCGCCGAACCCCCATCCCCACCTTCACAACCCACTGAAACCGAAGCCCAAACCCCAAAAATGGGTTCGTTTTGTCAAACAGCCGCGAACCCCCAGGCCCCCCCCCCCCGGCCCGCCGCGGCGCGCCCCGCCGAGACCCGGCGCCCCCGCCCCGGGGGC
>JBGPKH010000692.1:0-4714 GCA_041485845.1 Bryobacteraceae bacterium | reverse complement strand
CCGGTGAGCCGTGCGTGCGCACGTACATCAGCAGCGGCCGCTGGTTGCCTTTGCCGGCATCCAGCACGTCGTAAAATGTAGGCGGGTCCGGCTCGCGCATGGAGCGGTACTTCGCGGTGACCGTGGCGCCCACCACCACGAACCGCGGCGTCTGGTCGCCGGTAGTGCCATGGCTCATCAGTTTCCCGATCGGGTTCTGATGCGGGAAGAAGAAATCGGCAAATGCCTGGTTCACCACGATGGGGATCGGCCGTTTGTCGACGTCGCCGATTTCCACGTTGCGTCCCGCGAGCAGCGGCATCCCCATGGTCTCGAAGTAGCCCGGGGTCACGGCGTTGAGGCTGGTGTTCAAAAACGTGCTTCGTGGCAACATTACGCCTTGCGGGGCGAGGGTCGTTTTCATACCCACGCCCCGCATGACGCCCATGCCCGCATAGGCGACGGAGCGGACCCCCGGCAACGCCCCCACCCGAGCTGCGAACTCCCCATAAAACGTGCCGCTCTTCCCGACGCTGTACCCGGCGTCCACGGGATCGGCCGTGAACTCCACGATGTGGTCGCGGTCGAATCCCGTGTCCAGGTGTCCCAGCTTCCAGAAGGTGCGGAGCATCAAGGCCGCAGCCGCCAGCAGCACCACGCAAAAGGCGACCTGCAGCGCCACCGGAACAATCGCGGCGGCGCTCCCGTGACCACGCCGCCCGATGGCCCGAATTTCCGAGGTGAGCGACACTCCCGTGCCGCGCCATGCGGGCACCATGCCAAAAGCCAACACGCAGAACAGCGCCAGCCCCGCGGCGAAGAACCACACGCGGCTATCCGGCGTGACGGTGAGTAATTGAGGAGTCTGAAACCGGGCGAAGTCGCGAGTCGGCGGCAGCCAGCGTACCAGCGAAGGCGCAGCCGCATAGGCCGCGAGCCCGCCCAGCAAAGCTCCGGGCAGCGCCAGCAGCAGGTTCTCGGTCAGCAACTGGCGGATGAGTTGCCCGCGGCCCGCTCCCACCGCGAGACGGATTCCCATTTCCCGCCGCCGCTCATCCGATTTCGCCAGCAGTAATCCGGCCACGTTCGCGCAGACGGCCAGCAGCAGCAGGCCTACGCCTCCCAGCAGCAGCCACAAGGCGCGCGAGAACTGGTCCCGCAATCGCGACACCCCCCGTCCCGCGGGCTCCAGCACGAGACGGAAATTCAAGTCGTAATCGATGAGATCCCGACGCTTCTCCCGCACGGCCTGTTCCATGAAGCCACGCAGCGGCGGAAGCATAGCCTCCGCGGCCTGCTGCGCCGAGACGCCATATGCCAGACGGACCAGGATGCGAAACTCGACCGTCCTCTCGCCGCGGCGTTCGGTGACTGTCTGTCCGTGGAGAATCGGCCCCGCCGAGATCGGCAGCCGCACGTCCGGCGCGCGATCGATGTCCGAGCTGTGAAATTCGCGCGGTAACACACCCACCACCAGGAACGGCGCGCCCTTCAGCCGGATCGTACGTCCGATCACGGATCGACTGCCCGCGAACTGCGATTGCCAGAACTGGTAGCTGAGGGCCACGGGAATTGTGGAACTGGACGCGTCGGCGGCGGTGAGCACGCGTCCCGCAACGGCCTCGACGCCCAGCTCGGTGAAGTAATTCGGCGAAACGATCTGCGTCATGATCAGCCGCACATCGCTGCCCGTGGAGAAGGGCGCCACGCTGCTGTCGAGGGGCTCCTCCTCGGCCACGGCGCCCGCGTACAGGTCGCTCTTCTGTACGACATCCCGAAACTCCAGGTACTCGAAATCGGCATCCGGCCGCACCTGCTTCTCGCGGATCTTCTCCAGCAGGAACAAGTTCTGGGGATCGCGAACCGGCAGCGGTTTGAGCAGGAGTTCGTTCACCAGGCTGAATACGAGAGTGTTCGCTCCAATCCCGATGGCGAGCAGCAAAATCACGATACCGCTGAAGAAGCGGTTGCGCCGCACCTGCCGCAGCCCGTACTGGAGATTGCGCCACATCCCGCCCATCGCTACCCAGGATAAACCACAGGTCCCCGGCCCGCTCACACGCCGCTGCTAACCAACTCAGCCCCGCCGCCGTCTTCGTAAGCGCGAGGAGGAGGCATGCAGGACATCCGTTACGCCATCCGTCTGCTCGGTAAGAACCCGGCATTTACCCTGGTCGCGCTGCTGACCCTGGCCGTCGGCATCGGCGCCAACACCGTGATCTTCACCGTGGTCCACGCCGTCTTGCTGGCGCCGCTGCCGTACCGGGAGCCGGATCGCCTGGTGAGCGTGCTCGCCCGAAAGCCTCGTTGGACCACGTCCATGTCCGCTCCCGATGTCGCCGACATGCGCGCGCAAGGCGCTGCCTTCGAGGACATCGCTTTGGCAGGGTACAACTCCGCCGATTTCCAGGGCGCGGACGGACCCGAGCGAATCATCGGCAGCCGCGTGACAGCCAACCTCTTTTCGCTGCTCGGCGTGAGCCCGGTGGCGGGCCGCGGTTTCGAGCCCGCGGACGATCGGCCCGGCGCGCCGCCCGTCATCCTGCTCAGCTACCCGCTGTGGCAGCGGCGCTTCGGCGGCGATCCCGCGGTAATCGGCAAGGCCATCGCCGCCGGCAAAGACATCAGCCGCACCGTAGTAGGCGTGACGCCCCCCTGGTTCCAGTTTCCCAACGACCGCGCGCAGTACTGGATCCCGCTTGCCGGCGACCGCACCCTCGCCATGCGCGACCGCCACGCATTCACCGCAGTCGCGCGTGTGAAACGCGGCGTGCCGGTCGACCAGGCGCGCGCCGAGGTCAAGACCATCGCCTCCCGCCTGGAGAAAGCCTATCCCGATACCAACGCGGGTTGGAGCGCGGACGTCGCGCCGCTGGCCGACTACATCGTCGGCGGAGTCCGTTCCGCTCTCCTGATCCTGTTCGGCGCGGTCGCCATGGTGCTGCTGGTGGCGTGCGCCAACGTGGCCAACCTGATCCTGTCGCGCGGCGCGCAGCGGCAGCAGGAGATGGCGGTGCGCGCGGCGCTGGGCGCCGGGCGGCGGCGGCTGGTGCGGCTGCTGTTCGCCGAGAGCCTGCTCCTCGCGGTCTTGGGCGGCGCACTCGGCATGACCCTTGCGGTGTGGGGAGTGCGCGCCCTGGTGCCGCTCTATCCCTCCGGTTTGCCGCGTTCCGCCGAGATCCGCCTGAACGCGCCGGTCCTGGCATTCACCATGCTGCTCTCGCTCGGCGCCGCCGTGTTGGTCGGCTTGGCGCCGGCGCTGCGCACCTCGCGCGCCGATCTGAACGCCGCTCTGAAATCGGGCGCCAAAGCACGGGGCGGCCGTACGAGTCGCCTGCGGGCGGTACTCGTCGTCGCGCAGGTGGCTCTGGCAATGGTATTGCTGACCGGCGCCGGGTTGCTGGTGAAGAGCTTCCTGCTGCGCACCCGCGTCAGCGGATTCGATCCGGCGAACGTCCTGACCGTGCAACTGCCCGATTTGCCGGAGGCTCGGGTCGCCGCGATTCTCGAGCGCATCCGGGCGCTCCCCGGCGTGACCGCAGCCGGCGCAACCACCTCGTTTTCGTACGTCCAGATGATGAGTATTGCGGTAGAGATTGCCGGACGCCCGGAGAGCGGGGAAAAAGCGTCCTGGATGTTCGAAGTGGTCACGGCGGATTATTTCCGCGCGCTGGAGCTGCCGGTGCGCCAGGGACGGGCGATCGAAGCACGTGACGGACCCGCCGCGCCCCTGGTGGCCGTAATCAGCGAGGCCATGGCGCGACGGCGCTTTCCGGGGGAGGACCCGCTCGGCAAGCAGATCCGCCTGGGGAATTCGGGTCAGTGGCGCACCATCGTAGGGGTGGTTGCCGATGTCCGGTACGGCACGGACTCCCCGTCACAGGGCGCCATGTACCTGCCGTACTTGCAGTGGGATTACGCGCCCGATACCATCGCGGTCCGCGCCTCGGTTCCGCCCAGGGACATCGCGCCCGCCGTGCGCAGTGTGATTCGCTCCATGGAACCGAACGCACCGATCATTCGCGTGGAGACCATGCGCGAGAATCTCGCCGGCATGGTGGCTTCGCCGCGCTTCTATACGCTCATGCTGGGGATCTTCGCCGCCACGGCTCTGGCGCTGGCCGCCCTGGGAGTTTACGGCGTGGTGAGCTTCGCCGTGAGCTTGCGGACGCACGAGATCGGCGTCCGCATGGCGCTGGGCGCGACCGGGCGCGACGTGCTCCAGGCGGTGATGCGGCAAGGCGTGATCCTGGCCGCGGCCGGCGCGGCAATCGGCGCGGCCGCCTCGCTGGCAACCACTCGCCTGCTCCTGAGCACGAGCCTGCTGTTCCACGTCAAGCCGGTGGACCCGCTGACCTTCGCGTGTGTCCCTGCGGTGCTGTTGGCCGCCGCGCTCGCCGCCTGCTGGGTGCCGGCGAGGCGGGCAACCAAGGTGGATCCCGCGGAGGCTTTGCGCTACGAGTAAGATGGGCAGGAGGTAATCGGGGCCATGGCTTCCTGGCAGGTTCAAGACGCAAAGGCGCGCTTTAGCGAGTTGCTGGATGCCGCCATCGAGAAGGGGCCTCAGATCGTAACCCGTCGGGGAGTCGAGACTGCGGTCCTGGCGCCGATCGAGGAATGGCGCCGGTTGAAAAGAGAGGCTCACCCTAATTTGAAGGAATGGTTGCTGGCGCCGGAACCCCAGTTTGAAAACCTCGTTCCGCGCCGCTGAACCTTCCGCCGCCGGCCGCCTGTG
>JBGPKH010000691.1:0-4717 GCA_041485845.1 Bryobacteraceae bacterium | reverse complement strand
CTGGTTGTCCATCAGCCAAGTCATCAGGTTCGCGCCGTAGCATCCGAAATCGAACAACGCGCCGGCGCCGTTCTTCACCGGATCGGTCAGCCAGGCGAAAAACTCGGGCTGGACGTTGATCTCCTTGGGGCCCTGGTGTCCATCCATGGCGGCCATCTTGCGGATCTCGCCGCCGGCCTTCTGCTCCTTCAGGAGCTTCCAGATTTCGGCGTGGCTGCGGTACCAGGTGGTCTCGTAATTCACGATCACCGCAATGCCGTTGCGCGCGGCCGCCTGCTCGATGGCGTGCGCCTGTTTCATATCCACCGCCAGCGGCTTCTCCATCATCACCGCGATATGGCGCTGCGCACAGGCTTCCACCACTTGCGCATGGTCGTACGTGCTGGTGAACGTGGCGACGGCCTCGGGCTTCACCGTGTCCAGCATCTTTCCCAGGTCGGTGAAGAGCAGGCCGGAGGGGAAACCATTCTGCGGGCGCTGCGCGTATTTGGTCCCCAACGCCGGGTCCGCATCGAAGACGCCGACCAGTTGAACGTCCTTGCGGCGGAGGGCGTTGTTGAGAAATCCCGAGACGTGGCCGTGAGCCAGGCCCGCGATGGCGAGCCGCAGAGGCTGCGCGCCGGACCACGCCGGCAGCGCCAGAAACAAGGCAAGCAGTGAGAATTTCATATTGCTAACTGCATCATATCCGACCCTCGCCGCCAGTTGTCATACCATATGAAAATGATCGGCCGCACTCTGGCGCACTATGTGGTCCTGGAAAAAATCGGCGCCGGAGGAATGGGCGTCGTGTATCGTGCGCGCGACACGCAACTGGAGCGTTTGGTCGCCCTGAAAGTGGTTAGTGAGAAGGATCGGATCGATCGGCAGGCTCAGGCGCGCCTCATGCGGGAAGCCCGGACTGCGTCGGTTCTGAACCATTCCAATATCTGCACCGTCTACGAAGCCGGCATTTCCGACGGCGCGACCTACATAGCTATGGAGCTGGTGGAGGGCCAATCCCTGGATTCCATCCTCTCGGCAGGCCGGCTGCCGGTGGAGACGGTGCTCCGCTACGGGATCCAGATTGCGGAAGCCTTGGCCCACGCGCAGGAGCGCGGCATCGTGCATCGCGACCTGAAGTGCGCCAACGTAATCGTCACGCCGGGCGGGCAGTTGAAGGTGCTCGATTTCGGCCTGGCCAAGCGCGAGATGCAGGATGTGACGCGTGCCCTCGAGACAATGACTCAGACCGGGGTGGTGATGGGCACGCTGCCTTACATGGCCCCCGAGACCTTGCAGGGACAGCCGGCGGACGCCCGCACCGACCTGTGGGCCATGGGAGTGATGCTGTACCGCGCACTGGCGGGGTCGATGCCCTTTAAGGGAGAGACTGCGTTCCAGGTTGGCTCGGCGATCGAGCGCGACGACCCAGCGCCGCTGCCGCAGAACGTGCCGCGGAGTCTTGCCGCCATCGTGCAACGCTTGCTGGCCAAGCAGCCCCGCGAGCGATATCAAACCGCCGCGGAAGTGCGCGGCGCGATTCAGGCGATTCAGCCGGAGGGTAGTGGCTCCGGCGCCGTGCCGGTACGGCCTCCCATGCGGTGGTGGCTATGGGCCGCCGCATCGGTGGCGGCGGTGTCGTTGGTGGTAGCGGCCGGCGTCTGGTGGCAAGGTACGAAGGGGAAGCCGACCCTCAGCGACGGCTATCGTCCGTCAGCCAACGCGGAAGCGAATGAGTACTACGAACGGGCGATCTCATTGTTCGGCCCTGCCGGCGGACGGGCTGAACCTGACCAGATGAAGCGCATGTTGGAGCACGCGCTAGAGGCGGATCCCAAGTTCGCCGCGGCCCGAGCCCTCTATGCCTGGAGTCTGGTGATGTTGCTCTGGGGAGGCATCTCAAATGACCCCGGCTTGCTCTACAAGGCCGAAGAAGAGGCCCGGCGAGCCTTGCAGGACGATCCGAGGTGCGGCCAAGCCTACATGGATCTGGCCGTCGTCCATCTTCTACAGGGACGCAAGGAGCTGTTTCCCGGCGAGGTGAGCGGGACGCTGGAAGCGAATCCCAACGACTCGAGAATCCTCACGTGGCGCGTGCTCTATCACCAGATCAATGGAGATTACGATCGCGCCGTTCAGCAGGCCAAAGAAGTGATCGCCCGCGCTCCGCTGCAATGGCCGATTCACATGTACTTAGGAGACGTGCTTCGGGAACAGGGCGACACAGCCGGCGCTGTCCGCGAAGAATCGCGAATCCTGGAGCAGGAATCTCACAATACGGCTGCGCTGGGCGCGCTCGTGCAGGCGTATCTCGATAGCGGTGACCTTCGTCAGGCCCGCGAACTTCTGGAGCGCGCCGGCAACGAGGGGCGCAAGGGATATCGGATTCGGCTCGTTTGGGCGCTGTTGCTGGCTCTCGAGCACAAGCGGGAGGAGGCGCTCCGCGAAATGGATGCCGACCTGCAAACCTATGACGGCGCCCATATTTTCGGGCCTTTGAGGGCAGCGGAGTTCTATGCCGTGATGGGCGATTCCGCGAAAGCGCTGGAGTGGCTGGACCGGGCGGTGCGCATGGGCGACGACCGCGAGGATTGGTTACGTCGCGACCCGCACCTGGCGAGTATCCGCAACCACCCGCGCTTCGAGCAGATGCTCGCTTCGGTAGCCTGGCGCCGCAGTCAAAGATCCCGCGTCCTTCCGCAGAATCGCTGACGGGTGTCCGCGCTCCCTCCCTCCGCAGCGCCGCAGCCGGAGCGATCCGGGAAGCGCGCAACGCCGGCAGGCAGCTCGAACCCAGCGTCATCCGCACCAGCGCCAGAGCGGCGAAGGCCGCGGGATCGCGCGGCGCACGCGTCCGAATCCGACCGCGCCGATCAGCCCAAGCCCCCACCCGTCACAGCAAGTGGAAGCCCACCGCGATGCTGGCCAGTACCGCCACGGGTTTCCCGTCTTTCATGCCCGGCGTGAACCGCCACTTCTCCACCGCCTTGATGGCCTCCTCGTCCAGGCCCAGCCCCAGCGACTGGCGCACGCGGATCTGGCGTGGGTAGCCCTTCTCGTCCACCACCAGCTCGAGCAGGACCGTCCCCTGCCACCTCGCTTTTCGCGCCTCCTCCGAGTACTCCGGATCGGGCCGATAGAGGGCCACCGGATTTGTGATTCCGCCGCCCACGCGGGACACGCCGTCGCCGATGCTTCCGCCTTCACCCGGGCCGACCCCTGGGCCGGCGCCGGGTCCCACACCGCCGTCCTTGCCCGACCCGATACCGCCGCCAGACCCCGGCCCGTTGGAGGCCGGGCCGATTTTACCCATTGGGTCGCCATAAGCGGACATGTTCACCGCGGGCAGATTCACGTCGGGCGGAGCCACGATGGACGGCTCGATCGTGAGCCTCGGATTCAGGCTGTTGTACACCGCCGCCGGCGGAGTGAACTGCCGCAGCGAGGCCTTGGGAAGGCGTCCTTTGCTGGCAGCCAGAGGGGAGCGGTCGCCGCCGCCACCACCGCCCTGCGACGCGTTCCTCTTCGGCGCGAGCCGCACTTCCGCGGGCGCGGTATCGATGGGCGCGAACAGCACCACCGCCTGCCGCACCGTCTGCTGCACCGTCTTCGAGGAGAAGACCGTCGCCAGCAGCGCCACCACGCAGATTTGGAATCCAGCCGATAGCAGGAACGACTTCTTCTTCCGCCCGTACAGGCCCCATATGTCTTTCACGGCGACCGGTTGGGAAGTCACTTCCAGGGGCGGAAGCTTGGGCGGCCGGAGCAGCTCGTGGAGGTTGCGGGCGAACGAACGGCACCAAGGCCGATCGAGTTCCGGCGGCGCCAGGAGCCTCTCTAAATGAACATCGCGATATTCGTAAGGCACGTTCCACTCCTCGCATGACCTGCTAAATATTTAGCATGTACATGCTAGATTTTTAGCACTTCCGTTCCCATCTGTCAACACGTCAATCCAAATGAAAGGTAATATCGACCTTCTGCGCTGTGTGGCGGCGCACCGCCACCTTGACTCGCGGATGCGCGAAACCTCTTTCGGCCAGTAATTCCGTCAGCACCGCCTTGGCTTCATCCACCTCCCGCCCACGGCAGCGAGTCTCCACGGCGAGTCCCACTTCCCGCTCCTCAAATCGCTCGAGAATCTCGCCGGCCGACAGGTTAGGCAACTTCTCGAATCGAATCGACCGCACCACCGTCGCGTGCTCCCGCTTCTGCTCCAGTTCCTCGGACTTGCGCATGGCCTCCCGTGCCCGGTCCACCAGCGGACTTTCCGGATACACGCTGATGAGGGACTGGAAGGCCAGTTTGGCGGTTCCATACTTTCCCGCCTGTAGGCGCTCCTGGCCGTCCTGAAACAAAAGCGCGGCTTCCGTGGCGTATCGCGGCTCCGTGCCCGGGTTTTCCGCCGCCAGCACCCAAAGCAGCCAAAGCATCTGCATACGCGCTGTCGATTGCACGTTCGGTGCCGCAGGCACTCGCCTGAAACCGCAGCACTTATCCGCGGCCGATTGTGGAACCGGCAGCACGGTGGGCCTGTTCCGCCCTCCAAACCACGGTCTTCACGGCGACCTCGGCCACCTCGGCGTCTCGGCGGTGGAGCAGTATTTCTCAAACATTCGCCACCCATTCTGTTCCCGCGCGTTTCGGTGTATTCTTGAGGGTGGCGCAGACGATTTCCCCCGCGTCTGCCGATAAGTCTCTAGAGAGGTCGCTATCGTCAAATTCTGCGTCCTGG
>JBGPKH010000690.1:0-4728 GCA_041485845.1 Bryobacteraceae bacterium | reverse complement strand
CCCTGCCTGCGGCCCCAAAATCGTGTGCTGGAGTTGAATCGGGAAGAGTTCTTATGACTACACAAGCGCAAACCGACGCCAACCGTCGTAACTCACAACGTTCCACCGGCCCCACCTCCGCCGCGGGCAAGGCCAACTCGCGCATGAATGCGCTCCAATCCGGACTCTACGCCGCTTCCGTCATCATCCGCGGCGAAACCGCCGACTCGCTCGACGCCCTCGCCGCGCAATACCAGGAGGATTACCAGCCCCAAACCTCCGGCGAGCAGACGCTCGTCGATTGCCTCGTCGCCGCCGCCTGGCTTCTCCGCCGCCTCCTCAAAACCGAAGCTCACTTGTGGCAGCGCCAGTTTGCCCGCCTCGACAAACATCACAACCTGGATGAAACCACGTTCCTGGGCGATGCCTATGACTACAGCAGCATGACCTTCTCCCGTTACCAGCGCCGCTACGACGCCGTCTCTCGCGAGTTCCGCGGCAATCTGAAAGAGCTCACGCGCCTCCAGGCCGCCCGCCAGAAGGCCACCCCGCCCGCCGAGGTCCAGCCCGAGCCCGATTCGCCACCCGCCGCTCCTCCGCAACCTCCTGGTGCCGAACCAGATAGTCCCGGAATTGGCTTCGTTCCGTCAAATCAGCCGGCCCCTGATCCCGACGCCACCGCCGATCTCGATCCGCAAGCCGACCCCCAGCGCCCGGCCGCGTCCTCCCACCGCAAGGTCCACCCGCTGGTCCGCGCCCGCGGTTCCATCGCCGTAGCGGCTTCGGGACTCACCTGGAAGCGGCGCAAGCCGCGTAATTGAAGGCAAAGCTTGATGAGCAGTGTGGTGATTGGCGATATGCTGCCTGGCGCGATCCTGAAGCAGCGTGCGGATTTCGCCCTCGCAGGCGTCGCGGTCCACCATACCGCTGTGAGACTTGACCACCTTGCCGTCGCGGCCGATCAGCAGCGTCATCGGCATCTCGGAGAGCCCATACTGCTTGGCCAACCCGTCGTCCCCCACTACGATCGGGTAGTTGATCTTTTTGTCTTTGACGTAAGGCTTGACCGCTTTCCAGCCCTCTTCGTCCATGGCGACGCCGATGACCGTGAACCCGCTGCGCTTGTACTTCTTCTGGAACTCCATGAACCGGGGGATTTCGAGTTTGCACCCGTGGCGCCAGGTGGCCCGGAAATTGAGCGGGACCACCTTGCCCTGGTATTTGGCGAGCCTTAGATCCGCCGCCTGGACGGGCGGCGGCAGGCAGACCGTTGCCAAGCCAATCAGTGCGATGGCCGTCAGTCTGCGAGGCTGCGCTTTTTCGATGGCGGAGAGGGAGAACTTCCAAAGCTTGCCTTGCTTGAAAGCGCCCTGAATCCACCCGCGGCTGGCCTGGTAACGCAGAGTACGTTCGGGGATTTGCAGTCGTTTGGCCGCGGCGTGAAGACACAGCACGCGACTGTAAGTCGTCTGTAAGTTCATATAACCCTCCTGGTAAGTTAAGTCACTTGTGCCAGAAAGGAGTTATTAAATACGAAGAGATACGGCGGCGGCGAGAGTGACGTCCGCTGGGCCGTCGCAAGAACAGGGATAGGGTGGAGACGTAGAGAGCGTTGCCGGATCGTCCTTGTGAACGAGGACGGCGATGAAGGCTCTTCGTCCCGGTAATGAGACTCTCTCCGGGATTAACCGGGCGTGAGCGATCGCGATGGGAAGCCGGATTCCGGCAGGATCCACGGTGATCGCGATGGGCTTATATAAGGAGTCCGTGTAAATCCGAATCTCCGCGACCGGCGGCATGAGGTGGGTTCCGTAACGGACCCGCCGGTACACACAGAGGATCTCGCAGCGTTCCAGGTCCACGCCTACCGTCACGTCCCAATCGCCCAGAGTGGCGGTCCCGTGAGTCGCTTTCACGCTCCCGCCGCCTGCGGGATAGGCCACGGACAATTCGATCGTAGACGGTACCGCAGCGGCGGGAATCGGAAGACGGTAGGTCTGGCTTTCGCTCTGCCCCCGCAGCGTTCCCGGAAGGCACAAGAGCGCGGCGCCCAATCCGAGAAGACCGAGACTTCGGCAGCCACCCACGTGGCCAGTATACGGCGCGTACGGCGGCGGGTTCAAGCGGAGTTGCCGGAAATCTCGGGTGGCCGCAGGCCGCGTGTGGTAGCATGATTGCCCATGGGCAGAAGCGCCGGCTACAAGACCTCGCTCGCAGTTTTGATAGCCGTTAACATATTGAACTTCTACGACCGGCACGTGATCGGCGCTCTCACCGAACCGATTCGCAAGGAGTTCCAGCTTAGCGACGGGCAGGTGGGCCTCATCGGGTCGGCCTTCATCTGGCTCTATGCCCTGGTCGGGTTGCCGTTGGGGAGGGCGGCGGACGCCTGGAGCCGTCGCAAACTGCTGGCTTCCGGAATGCTGGTGTGGAGCGCGCTCACGGCGATGGCCGCGATGGCCGTGAGCTACACCATGCTGCTGTTTTCGCGCCTGGGATTCGCCGTCGGCGAGGCGGTGGTGGCGCCCGCCGCGACGAGTTGGATCGGCGACCTGTTTCCCGCGTCGGAGCGCTCGCGTCCCCTGGCCCTGTTCATGCTGGGAGTGCCGGTGGGCGGCGCGCTGAGTTACTTCTTCAGCGGACCGGTGGCGCAGGCCTACGGGTGGCGCGCGGCGATGGTGCTGGCGGCGGCGCCCGCGGTGGTGCTGATCCCGCTTATCTTGCGTCTCACGGAGCCGCAACGCGGGGCCGCGGAGGTCCATCGCGAAGCGGCCGGGAAGGCCTCGGTTGGCGCCATTCTGCGGACGCCGACGATGTGGTGGATCATCGCGTCGGGGGCGCTGCTGAACTTCAACATGTACGCCATCTCCACGTTTCTGCCGGCGTTCTTGAGCCGCATCCACAAACTGACCCTGGCGCAATCGGGCGTTGCCGCCGGGGTAGTGTTTGCCGTGGGAGGACTCTTCGGTGGCTTCATGGCCGCGCGTCTCGGCGACTGGATCGTCCATTCGCGGAAGAATGGCCGGCTGCTGTGCGCGGCCGCGATGTCGGTGGCCGGAGCGCCGTTCGCCTACCTGGGAATCCGCGAAGGCGGGGTCTATGGCGCCATCGCGCTCATCATGATGGCCTACGGCTGTCTGAACTCGTACTACGGCCTGGTGTACTCGGCGATCCAGGATATCGTGGCCCCCGCCATGCGCGGCACGGCCATGGCGATCTACTTTATGGCGATGTACCTGTGCGGCGCGTCTTTCGGACCGCTGCTGACGGGCAGGCTCAGCGACCTGATGGCGCGGCGGGCGGCCGACGCCGCCGGGGTGGAGCGGGTCACGGAAGCGTTCAAGGCGGTTGGCTTGCAACAGGCTATGCTGATCATTCCGGTTCTTTCGCTTCTGCTGGCGCTCGTGTTGTACGGGGGCGCGCAGACGATTGCCGCGGACATGAAGAAACGGGAGGCGGAGCCCGCATGGCAGCGCGCGTAATCGAGAGCATCGACGAGTTGAAGACCTGGATCGGCAAGGAGGCCGGAGTGAGTGGCTGGCTGACCGTCACCCAGGACCGCATCAACCGGTTTGCGGCGCTCAGCGGAGACTCGCAGTGGATCCACGTGGACATGGAACGCGCGCGCCGGGAATCGCCGTTCGGAGCGACGATCGCCCACGGGTTTCTCACGGTCGCGCTGTTGACACGGCTGGTGCGGAATGCGGTGGATATTCGCGTGCCTTGCAAGCTGTTGGTGAACTACGGATTCAACCGGCTGCGCTTCCCGGCCCCGGTGCCGGCGGGGTCCCGGATCCGCGCGCGCGTTACGCCGAACGCCGTCAAGGACGTGAGCGGCGGCGTCGAGGTCGCATGGGGCGTGGTGGTGGAGATTGAAGATCGGGCGAAGCCGGCGCTGGCCGCCGAGTGGCTCCTGCGCATGAACTTCTGAGGCGAATCCAGGTGCATTCCGAGACCATCGTGACGCGCGAAGGGGAGGAGATCGCGGAGGAGGCGCTGCGGGAATATCTGCGCGGCCGGATGGAGGTCGCCGACGACCTGACGATCGAACAGTTTCCCAATGGCCACTCGAACCTGACCTACCTGCTGAGATCGGGCGCGCGCGAGTACGTGCTCAGGCGGCCTCCGCTCGGTCCCGTGGCGCCCAAGGCGCACGACATGGTCCGCGAGTACCGCGTGCTCCGCGCGGTGCATCCGCACTTCCCGCAGGCGCCCGAGGCGTTCGTGGTGTGCGAAGACCCGGCGGTGCTGGGCGCTCCGTTCTTCGTGATGGAACGGCGGCGCGGAATCGTGTTGCGCGAGGCGATCCCGCGGGAGATTGCGGCCATGCCGGACCATCCGCGAACGATCAGCGAGGGGTTCCTCGATGTCCTGGTGAGACTGCACGCCATCGATGTCTCGCGCGGCGGCCTGCGCGACCTGGGAAAGCCGGAGGGCTACGTGGAACGCCAGGTGCGCGGCTGGGCGGACCGCTGGGCGCGCGCGAAAACGGAAGAGGTCGAGGAGATGGAGGAGGTGATCCGGTGGCTCGCCGCCCGCATCCCGGCGCCCCTTGCTCCCACCCTGGTGCACAACGATTACAAGCTCGACAACGTCATGCTCGCGGTGGGCTCGCCCGATCGCGTGGAGGCGGTGCTCGATTGGGAGATGACCACGCTCGGCGATCCGCTGTCCGACCTGGGACTCTCGCTGTGCTATTGGGCCTGGGCCACCGCGCCCGAGGTTCGCGTGGCGGGGATCCCGGCGCTG
>JBGPKH010000689.1:0-4742 GCA_041485845.1 Bryobacteraceae bacterium | reverse complement strand
CTGGGAATTGGGCGATGTCCCGGGCTTCCTCCAGTCCTTCGAACCGGAGACCGGCGAGCGCCAATGGATCGCTTACACCGTGCCGATGAAGGCCGGCGATCCGGGCGTCGAAACCTGGGCCAGCTTGCATGCTGGACGGCCGCCAGTACGTACTCGCCACCGGCGGCGATCAGTTGTTCGCCTTGGTTCTGAATCAGTAGTTCGGAAGCGCGGCAGTCGCCTCTCCAGCCCCGAGCCGCTGCCGCGCGGTACATTAGTAGCGAGGATTTTCCGCATGTCAACTACCCGAAGGCACTTTCTGGGCGCGGCTGCCGGTGTCGGACTCGCCGCGGAAATGCAGGCGCAATCGCAGCCGAGCGTCTCACCCAACGATCGCGTGCGCGTGGCCCTGATCGGCAACGGCATCCAGGGGAACGGCGACGCCCGCACCTCCCTGGCTGTCGGCGGCGTGGAACTGGCGGCCGTCGCCGATGTCTACGAAGGCCGCCTGACGCGCGCGAAAGAGATGTGGGGCAGCCAGGTCTTCACTACGCGCGACTATCGCGAAGTGCTGGCGCGCAAAGACGTGGATGCCGTGATCGTCGCCACGCCCGACCACTGGCACCGCAAAATCGTCGTGGATGCCATGAACGCCGGCAAAGACGTCTACTGCGAAAAGCCCATGGTGCAACTGATCGACGACGGCAAAGAGGTGATCGACACCGAGAAGCGCACCGGCCGCATCCTGCAGGTGGGCAGCCAGCGCGTCAGCTCCATCATCTATGCGAAGGCCAAGGAGCTGCTGGAGCGCGGCGCCATCGGCGAGATCAACATGGTGGAGGCTTGGGTGGACCGCAACACGGCGGTCGGCGCCTGGCAGTATTCCATCCCGCCGGACGCGTCGACGTCGACCATCGATTGGGACCGTTTTCTGGGACGCGCGCCCAAGATCCCGTTCGAACCGATCCGCCTGTTCCGCTGGCGCAACTACCGCGACTATGGCACCGGCGTGGGCGGCGACCTGTTCGTACACCTCTTCACCGGGATTCACTATGTTCTCAGCTCGAACGGGCCGACCCGCGTCTACACGACCGGTGGGCTGCGCTTCTGGAAAGACGGGCGCGACGTGCCCGACGTCATGCTGGGCCTCTACGACTATCCGGCCCGGGGCAAGTTCCCGGCATTCAACCTGTCGCTGCGCGTAGACTTCGTCGACGGCGCCACCGAAACGCAGGGCTTCCGCTTCGTAGGCAGCGAGGGAATCCTGACGATCGGCGGCAACGGCGTGACCGTGTCCAAGCAGCCGCGTGAAGCCGAGCCGGGCCACACCGCCGACACCTTCTCCAAGGCCATGCAGGAGCAATACATGAAGGAATACCGCGACAAGTACCCGGTGCGCCGGGCCAGCGCGGATTCCATGCGGCCGCAGGGTGACGAACGCTATCTGCCGCCCCCGGGATACAGCGACTGGCTGGATCATCACCGCACTTTCATCAACGCGGTGAAGTCGCGCAAGCCGGTGATCGAAGATGCGACTTTCGGATTCCGCGCCGCGGGTCCGGCGCTGCTGTCGAACATCAGCTACTTCGAGCAGCGTGTGTGCAACTGGGACCCGGAGACGATGACCCTGAAGGGGTAGTCGCGAAGTAAGCGGCGAGTTTGGGCTACAATCTCTACTGGGATACAGGTGATTGCCGCGTCCAAACCCCGATGAACATCTCCGTGAAAGGTGAATACGCCTTGCAGGCCATCTTCGATCTCGCCGCGCAGCGTCCCGGCGAACCGGTCCGGATTGCGGAAATCGCCCGCCGCCAGAAGATTCCGCAGAAGTTTCTGGAACTCATTCTGGCCGGGTTGAAGCAAGGCGGGTTTGTGGAATCCCGCCGCGGCGCCGAGGGCGGTTATTTGCTGGCTCGCGCCGCCGACTCCATTACGGTGGGCGAGGTGGTGCGTTTCGTGGATGGTCCCCACTCGGGAAAAGGGCGTCCCCGCCGCAAGGCCGAGACGCCGTTCACCGACATGTGGCACGAGGTGGATCGCGCGGTCTCGGAGATCATCGACAAGACCACCTTCGCCGATCTGCTGCGCGGCTGGACCGACAAGCAGAGCAGGTTCGTCCTCAATTGGGAGATCTGAGTTGAGAGTATACGAAGACAATTCCTTCAGCATCGGCCGCACGCCGCTGGTGCGCCTGAATCGCGTCACCGATGGAGGCAGGGCCGTCATCCTCGCCAAAGTGGAAGGCCGCAATCCGTCCTATTCGGTGAAGTGCCGCATTGGCGCATCGATGGTGTGGGATGCCGAGAAACGCGGCATTCTCAAGCCCGGCAAGGCGCTCATCGAACCGACCAGCGGCAACACCGGAATCGCTTTGGCCTTTGTCGCCGCGGCGCGCGGGTATCCCATCACCTTGACCATGCCCGAGACCATGTCGGTGGAGCGGCGCAAAGTCCTGAAGGCGCTGGGAGCCAACCTGATACTGACGGAGGGCGCCGCGGGCATGGCCGGCTCCATCTCGAAGGCCGAGGAAATCGTGGCTTCGGACCCCGCGCGGTACGTCTTGCTCCAGCAGTTCAAGAACCCGGCGAATCCCGAGATTCATGAGCGCACGACGGGCCCGGAAATCTGGGAAGACACCGAGGGCTCGATCGACGTGCTGGTTTCCGGGGTCGGCACCGGAGGCACCATCACCGGCGTTTCCCGCTACATCAAGAAAGAAAAAGGCAAAAAGATCCTGTCCGTGGGCGTCGAGCCGACCACCAGCCCGGTCATCAGCCAACGGCTGGCGGGGCAGCCTATGCGGCCCGGCCCACACAAGATCCAGGGAATCGGCGCCGGATTCATTCCCGACACGCTGGACTTGTCCATGGTGGATCGTGTGGAACTGGTGAGCAATGAGGAGTCGATCGAGATGGCGCGGCGGTTGGCCAAGGAAGAGGGAATGCTGGGCGGAATCTCCAGCGGGGCGGCCGTGGCGGTCGCGGTGCGTTTGGGCAAACTGCCGGAATTTGCGGGGAAGACTCTCGTGGTGGTGCTTCCCGACGGCGCCGAACGGTATCTGAGTACTACCCTGTTTGAAGGCTTGTCCGATGAATAAGCAAAGGAAAAGCGGGCGCGGTTTGGGTGATAGGGGTGAGTGCGCCCGCTGTCGTAACGGGGATTTACAACCTAGACGACTAAACCCGGATCGGATGTTACAGGTTGCGGTGGTTTTTTCGTCTTAGCGAAAGGGCCACTTTCCGGTAGCCCTTTAGGGCCATGCGATATGAGGTTGGTTACGGCGCTTACGATCTCGTTGGTGTTGGGGATCACGGCGGCCCGCGCACAGGACCCCCCGCCCGCGTCTCCCACCCCCAGCCCAATTTCGCCTCCTGTTCTCGAAAACACAGGTAAGCCCGTGGTGCTGCCGTTCCAATGCACGGCTGAGGATATCGGATCTTTGGGGTTGAGTTGTTCGGAGGAAGAGCCATGCGCGATCTATCTGGAACTGGCCGCGGTGGAGTCCACGGCCAGCCGGATTCTCGCGGCCGGCAACATACACTCGGCGGCCATCACTATGTACACAGTGATACTTGCCAGCGAGGATGCGGGGCACACCTGGCGGGAGGTGGCTGAGCGGATTCGCGGCGCCGGGCTCGACCGAATCCAGTTTCTGGACGCCGAAACCGGGTGGGCCAGCGGCGAGACGCTGTCGCCGATCACGCAGGATCCGTTCCTGATGATTTCGACCGACGGCGGCAAAACGTGGCGCCAGCGGCCTATTTTTGGCGACAGCCGGGAGAGCCGTTTCGGCTCCATCCAACAGTTCTTCTTCACCGCCAAAGATAGCGGCAGCCTTATTGTGGATCGGGGCGCGGGAAGCGATGGCGACCGCTACGAACTGTACGAATCTCCCAACGCCGGCGAATCGTGGAACGTGAAGGAGACCAGCAACAAGCCGCTCAAGCTGAAGCGCACCGCGGCTCCCACCACCGAATGGCGGGCGCGCGCCGACGCCCGGACGCAGTCGTTTCATCTCGAACACCGGCAGGGCAGCGTTTGGACCACGGTGACGGCGTTCGCGGTGAAACTGGCGCCGTGTAAGCCGGGGCAGTAATTTGCGAAACCGGTAACGAAACGGGGGAAACCTACGCCACGTTGTATACTGGCGGGCAATCCCGCTTGAGGAGGTACTATGCGACGATTTTGCCTGACATTGGCGGTGGGGATCGCGGCGGTAGCGTTTACCGCGGCCCAGGACGCCGCGGGGCCGTATAAGGTGCTGCGGACGGCCAAAGTTGGCGGCGCCGGTGGCTTCGACTACGTGTATGCCGACGAGGCCGGCCGCCGGCTATACATCGCCCGTGGCGGCAGTCCCGGCCGAATCTCGGTGTTCAACCTGGACACCCTCGAGCCGGTGGGCGAAATCCCCAATGCCAGCGCTCGCGGAGCAGCCGTCTCCACCAAGTCCAACCACGGAATTGCATCCAGCAAACCTGCCGTGATGTGGGACGCCAAGACCCTGGCGACTATCAAGACGATCGATGTGGATGGCGGTCCGGATGGCATTCTGCACGACCCGTTTAACGATCGCACCTGGATTTTCAGCCACCGGGCGCCCAACGCCACGGTGATCAACGCGGCGGATGGATCCGTGGTGGGCACCGTGGATCTCGGCGGCGCGCCGGAGCAGGCCGCCAGCGACGGCAACGGCCACCTGTACGTCGATATCGAAGACAAGGACAACATCGCGGTGGTGGACACCAAGACCCTCACCGTGACCG
>JBGPKH010000688.1:0-4752 GCA_041485845.1 Bryobacteraceae bacterium | reverse complement strand
CCTCACCCCTGCCTGCTGTTCGCCGCCCTCGGACTTTTCGCCGGCCTGCTATGGCTCGGCGAGTGGCGCATCGCGGCGTCGTCCCTGAACCGGGCGCTGATCGCCCTGTTCGGCGTCCTTCTGGCGAGCGTGGCGATGGCCGCGTTCCACTCCGGCGCCGAGGCCGCCGCGGGCAGCCTGGCGCGTGTCGCGCTGTTCGGAATCTCGGTCTACGTCTTCTTCTATACGGCCCACGGACCCGGAAACACGCATTCTGCCAGCCTACGGCACCTCTATTGGGTCGCCGTAGTGTCCGCTCTCTTCGCCTGCGTCGACTTCTACTTTCAGTTCCCCGCCCCGGCGGGCTACGGGCCCCAGTTCGTGTGGCTCGATGCGGGCGTGTTCCGTCGTGCCCAGGGCATCTTCTACGAGGCCAGCACGCTCGGCAACTTCTGCGCGTTTTTCCTGGTCATGATTGCCGTAGCATTCTCCCTTCCGCGATCCCAAGCTCCGCTCTCGCGTAAAGCGCTGATCGCCGGCGGAGCCGTGTTCTTCGCGGCGCTCGTGCTTTCCTACTCGCGAGCCTCGCTGCTCAACGTGCTGGTCGCCTCCGCCGTGCTCGTGTGGCGCAATCGGCGGCGCGTACGCTGGGCGCGTGCCGCTCCGGTACTCGCCGCATCGCTTGCCGCCAGCGCATGGGTCACTTGGAAGGTCTTCCCGGCGTTCGTCGAAATCTACTGGCTGCGCATGTCGGCCTCCGCCGAGTTTTTCTTCTCCGCTACCGAAGGAATTCTTTCCGGTCGTGTGGCGAGCTGGCGCACGCTGCTCGACTGGGTCGCCGCGCATCCCTGGCAGACCTTCGCCGGCATCGGTTACAAAACCCTGCCCTACTCCAACTATCTTGGCGGCCCGGTAGTCGCCGACAACATGTACCTCAGCCTGCTGGTCGAAACCGGCATCGCCGGATTCGCCGCCCTGATGTGGCTCAATTTCGCCATCCTGCGGGCTTGCACCCGAGCCTCGCACGCCGCCGATTCGCGCGCCTCGTTCTGCGGCACGTGGATGCTGTGCTTTTGGACCGGCCAGATGGTGCAGATGTTCTCCGGCGACCTGCTCACCTACTGGCGCGTTCTGCCGGTGTACCTCTGGGTGCTGGCCCTGGCCGTCCGCCTATGAACCTCCTGCTGCTCGACCAGTTCAGCGACCCCGGCGGCGCGCAGCAAGGATTGCTGGACCTCCTTCCCGCGATTCGCGAGCGCGGCTGGCCGGCGCTCGTCGGACTCCCCGGCGAAGGCGAGATGTTCGACCGTGTGGCTGCCCTGGGGTTCGATGCCGAGCAGGTGGAATGCGGCCCGTACTCCTCCGGTAAAAAGTCGCCGGCGGATCTGGCGCGCTTCGCCAAAGGGACGCCGCGGCTGATCTGGCAGATTCGCCGGATGGCGCAGCGCGTGGATGCCGGCCTGATCTACGTGAATGGTCCGAGGCTGCTCCCGGCAACCGCCATGGCCGCCACCCGGCTGCCGGTGCTCTTCCATTCCCACAGTTACCTGTTCCCCGGATTCGGGCGCAAGTTGGCGGGCGCCGCGCTTCGCCGCGCCGGAGCGTGGGTCCTGGGATCCTGCCGCTTTGTCGCCGAGCCCTGGCGAAGCTACGTGGGCCCCGAGCGCGTGTCGGTGGTGCCCAACGGCGTCGCCGGCCCCCCGGCACCGCCGCGGCGCGCCTGCCGTTCCGGTCCCCCGGCGATCGGCTGCATCGGCCGCATCGCTCCCGAGAAGGGACAGCGCGAGTTCCTGGCGGTGGCCTCGCTCATCCATCGCGCCTTCCCGGAGTGCCGCTTTTTCATCTACGGAGCGCCGCTCTTCTCCGAGCCGGGCGCCATCCGCTATGAAGCCGAAGTGCGCGCGGCGGCCGCCGGCCTTCCCATCGAGTTTCCCGGCTGGGTCGCGGACGTCTATTCGGCCCTGGCCGATCTCGACCTGCTGCTGGCGCCGTCGGCCGGCCACGAGGCCACCCCGCGCGTGATCCTGGAAGCCTTTGCCGCCGGCGTGCCCGTGGTCGCGTTCCCATCGGGTGGAATTCCGGAAATGATCGAAGACGGCAATGACGGTCTGCTGGCCTCCTCCGTCGAAGAAATGGCGCGGAAAGCCATCGAGCTGCTGCGCGGCGATCCCGCGCGCCTCGCCGCCATTTCTCACGCCGCCCGCGAGAGCTGGCGCCGTAACTTCACTCTGGATCGTTACCGCCGCCGGGTGCTCGACACGATGGAACGGTGTACACTTGAATCCTGAATTGGAGGAGTAAGTGGCACTCACCTCTGCGCTCTCAGGTTTGACTTTGCTTTCCCTCGGCGTCTCGGCGTCTCGGCGGTGAATTCAAAGCAGCCCGCCACCGCACCCCCGACACCACCACCCTCGGCAAAGCCGCTGCATGATGCCGCAGTCGCGACGCCACATACCCCGCCCACCGGAGTCTCTTCAGCATCCGCCGGCCCCAGCGCATTTCGCTCTCCGGAATGTGTACCGCGTCCACCGGACCCGGCAGCCGTTCGGGAAACAACCGCCGCTTCGCGACCTTCCACGCATCGCTACGCGACTTCAGCAAGCTCAGGTGCAGCCACAATTCGTCCTTGTTCGACCGGAACAGTCCCGCCGCTGGCGACAGCGCAAACTCCTCGAACCACGCCCGCGTCGCCGCCGGAAGCTGCGCCATCTCCTCCTCTACGGCCGCATTCCGCGCGCCTCCGAACCATGCCGTGGCCAGCCGGAAAACTACGGCCTCCAGCCGCCGCAGTTCCGGCGAGTGCGCCGCGCGCCATTGGCGCCAAAACGCGGCATCGCCGGCGCGCCTGTCCAGAAAGCGGGCCACTTCGTACACATGAAAGGGCCGCGCGCTCCCTCGCAGCACGTGCCTGAGCAGATGCAACGACGCGTATGCCAGCGCATCGGTCGCGCAAAGAACTGAGAACTCGGCCCCCGCTATCGTCCGCGTCACGCGACGTTTCCAGAATTCGCCGGTATCGGGCGCCGGCAGCCGCTCCACACGGTCGTTCCAGAACTGGAAATGCAGATCCACCCCCAATGGAATCTCGGGATCGAAGTAATCGCCCCGCCATTGCCATCCGGTCTTGTGGATCAGCGTCGGAAGGTGGTCCGTGGGGAAGTCCTCCATCTCCACCATCGATTCGTAGCCCAGCGCCAGGATGGCGTCCCGCGCCGCGTACACGCTCTCGCCCGGCGCGTACAGATCGATGTCGGACTGCGACCGGTCCTCCGGCCGCGACCCGAAGTCGGGACAGTGGGTGAGACCCTTTAATGCCAGGCACTCGATCCCCGCCAGCGCGCCCGCGAGCCGCCGATACAGCTCCTCGAGTCGTGCGTGCCGTTCCACATTGTGCACCGCATTCTCATCGGTGCGCTCGCGGACCCAGTGCGGCAGCGTCTCGCCAGCCGCGCGCCGCAGCGGAAGCGTGAGTTGCCAGCGGTCCGAGATCGCCAGCGCCTCGCGCCACTGCGCATCGCTGAGCCGCGCGAGCGCGTCGGATCGCGGGTCGGAGAGGTGCAACGCGGCCAGAATAGCCGCCGGTCCGGGCGGCAGGTTTGCGTAATTCGTCACTCGCGCTTTGGCGAGCACTCGCGCTCTGGCGAGCACTCGCGCTCTGGCGAGCCATGGATTGTCCAAGCCGCCCGCAGCCGCGAGGTCCGGCTTACCAGCCGCCGCCAAAGCTATGGAGTCTCTCTGCACGTCAACTTCGCCAGCAGATTCACCGCTTCGTCCAGTCTGTCATACCGCATCCGGTAAGCCGGCATCCCGGCGATTCCGCGGACCGCCTTCTCGTGGCGCGCAAACACCTCGTCCCCATACGACGGCCCGTCTTGCAATAAGCCGTCCAGCACCTCCGCCCGCGAAATCGGCTCCGCGTGAGCCGTACCCGGCCGGCGTTCCAGGAAGACCACGGTGTCGATCGTACAGCGCGGAGCCGTCCGGATTTGCGGGAAATCCGCCGTGGGCACTTCCATCGCCAGCTTTCCATTGGGCCGCGCGCGCGTCGTGTATCCCCGCAGCTCCGGAAACAGTTCCTGCGCGTCGTCGCAGAACCGCACCTGGTGCGGCTTGCCGATCCCGATGCGATCCTCCGAATCCGGCAGCAGCATGATGGCGTCGTCCCCGATGTAGGTCCAGCCGGCGCGCGCGCAGGCGTATGCCAACGTGCTCTTTCCCGCCCTGGAGCCGCCGCACAGCAGCACGCCGGAGCCATTCCGCGCCACACCCGCCGCATGCACCGGCGCCACGTGCCGTTGCGCCAGCATCATGTAGACAATTCCCTCCAGAAAGTGCCAGCGGAACCACGCGTGGTCCGCGGCGGTCTTCGCCGATACGTAGCAGAATCCGAACAGCGACCGTGGGTCGAACGTGGCCAGATTGTCGCGGTCCGCCACGATCGAGAACAAGCCGCCTTGCGTTCGATATACCGGTTCCGGCGCCAGATCCCCGCGCTTCTGAACGCCGATGCGCAGTTCCATCGGCTCACCCTCGAACACCGGACAAAACGATCCCCACGCTTCCTCCGCGGCCTCCAGCACATCGCGCGAATTCGTCGCGAGGTTCAGGCGAAAGCCCACCGGATAATAGGTCGCCGCCAAGGGAAGGTCGATATTGCAAAGCAGCGGATCGCCGCGTTTGGTGTCCAGGGCCCCCGAAGTGCTCACAACTTTATGATAGTAGAACTCCTACTTTTACAGGAGTAAATCCGCCCAACCCTGTGCGGCGGCGCCT
>JBGPKH010000687.1:0-4759 GCA_041485845.1 Bryobacteraceae bacterium | reverse complement strand
TCCGCGCGCGACCCCCCGTCCGCGCACGACCCCCCGTCCGCGCACGACCCCCCGTCCCCGCACGACCCCCCGTCCCCGCACGACCCCCCGTCCGCGCACGACCCCTCGCGGTGACATAATAATGTTCCAGATGCGAAGCCTGTCTGGTGTTCTCCTTCTCGCTGCTGCCGCCATGGCGCAGTCGTCCAAGCCGGTCCCGCCGCCGGGTATCGAGGTGCCTGCGCCGGACCGCGCCGAATTGCAGGCCGGTCTGGAACGCCTGCACGCCTCCATCGAAAAGATGAAGGCCAACCCGCTGGCGCCGGACGTCCTGATTTTCCACGAGGCCGTCCGCTACGCCCTCCAGTACAACGAGTTCTTCAAGGCCGACGAGATCGCCAAGGCCAAAGCGCTTCTCCAACAAGGCGAGGAGCGCGCCGCCCAACTTGCCCAGGGCCAGGCGCCCTGGACAACGGCGGCCGGCCTCGTCGTCCGCGGCTATGTTTCCAAGATCGACAAAAGCGTGCAGCCGTACGGGCTGGTGGTGCCGCCATCCTACTCGCCCAACGCTCCGCACCGCTGGCGTCTGGACACCTGGTTCCACGGGCGCAACGAGACGCTCAGCGAGGTCAACTTCCTGGCCGAGCGCATCCGCAGCCCCGGCGAGTTCACCCCGCGCGATACCATCGTGCTGCACCTCTACGGCCGCTTCTGCAACGCCAGCAAGTTGGCCGGGGAGGTGGACCTCTTCGAAGCGCTCGACGCGGTGAAGCGCCGCTATCCCATCGACGAGAATCGTATCCTGATTCGTGGCTTCAGTATGGGCGGCGGCTCGGCGTGGCACTTCGGAACGCACTTCGCGGGTTTGTGGGCGGCGGTCGCGCCGGGCGCCGGTTTCAGCGAGTCGGCGCAATTCCTGCGGCTGCGGCTCACTGGCGACAACGCGCCGCCGTCCTGGGAGCAGAAGCTGTTCCACATGTACGATGCCACCGACTACGCCGTGAACCTGTACAACACACCCACGGTGGCATACAACGGCGAGATCGATCCGCAGAAGCAGGCGGCCGACATGATGGAGAAGGCCATGGCCGAAGAGGGACTGCGGATGATCCGCGTCGTCGGTCCGCAGACGCCACACCGCTACCATCCCGATTCGAAGGTCGAGATCGATCGCATGCTCGATGCCATCGCAGCGCGCGGCCGCGACGCTTATCCGCAAAAGATCCGCTTCACTACCTGGACGCTGGCCTACAACCAGATGAAGTGGGTGACCATCGACGCGCTGGGCAAGCATTGGGAACGCGCGCGCCTGGACGCCGGGATCGCCGGCGAAAGCGCCGTCAATGTGGACACCTCCAACGTCACCGCGTTCACCCTCGAGATGGCATCCGGCGGATGCCCGCTGGATCTGGCGCGCAAACCCGTGGTCTCGATCGACGGGCAGAAGGTGACCGCGCCGGGGCCCATGTCGGACCGTTCCTGGAGCGCGCACTTCCGCAAATCCGGGAACCAGTGGACGCTCGCGGACGCGGCCGTTACGGCCGGCCCGCACAAGCGCCACGGATTGCAGGGGCCGGTGGACGACGCATTTCTGGATAGCTTCGTTTTTGTGTCGCCCACCGGCACGCCGCTGGCGCCGGGTGTCGCGAAGTGGGTGGCGGCCGAAGAGAAGCACGCCATCACCGAGTGGCGCCGCCAGTTTCGCGGCGATGCGCAGGTGCGCGACGATAAGGACGTGACCGATGCCGATATTGCGTCGAGCAACCTGGTGCTGTGGGGCGATCCCGGCAGCAACAAAGTGTTGGCGAAGATTGTCGACCGTCTGCCCGTGAAATGGACGGCGGAAGGTGTTTGGGTGGGGAAGGACCGCTACTCCGCCGATACCCACGCGCCCATCCTGATCTATCCGAATCCGCTCAATCCAAGAAAGTACGTGGTTCTGAACAGCGGCTTCACTTTCCGCGAATTCGATTACCTGAACAACGCGCGCCAGATCCCCAAGCTGCCGGATTACGCGGTGGTCGATACCACTACGCCGCCCAACGACCGCTACCCCGGCAAGATCGTGCTGGCGGGCTTCTTCAACGAAGAGTGGGTGCTCTGATGTGGGGCAGGTTGTCAACCTGCGGGCGGGTTGTCAACCCGCCCAGGGTCTTGTCTTGCTTGCTGCTCCTGTCCGCCGCCGCCTTCGGGCAGGCGGCCAAGACGGTCCCTCCGCCCGGCATCGACGTGCCGCCGCAGGACCGCACAGAGCTCCAAGCCGGCCTCGCCCGCCTGCGCGCTTCCGCCGGTAAGCTCCGGAGTAACCCGCTGATTCCCGACGTGCTGGTCTACCACGAAGCCGTCCGCTACGCCCTTCAGAACGGCGAGTTCTTTAAGGCCGATGAGATTGCCAAGGCGAAGAAACTCCTCGAACAGGGCGAGGAGCGCGCCTCGCAACTGGCGCAAGGGCAGGCGCCGTGGACTACCGCCACCGGCCTCGTGGTGCGCGGCTACGTCTCGAAGATCGATAAGAGCGTGCAACCGTATGGGTTGGTCGTGCCGCCGTCGTACTCCCCGGCCGCCGCGCGCCGCTGGCGTCTCGACGCCTGGTTCCACGGACGCTCGGAGACGCTCAGCGAGGTCAACTTCCTCTCCGACCGTCAGCGCAACGCCGGAGAATTCGCGCCGCGCGACACCATCGTGCTGCATCTCTACGGACGTTTCTGCAATGCCAGCAAATTTGCCGGCGAAGTAGATTTTTTCGAAGCGCTCGACGACGTGAAGCGCCAGTATCCCATCGACGAGAACCGCATCCTGATTCGCGGGTTCAGCATGGGCGGCGCTTCCGCCTGGCACATCGGGGCCCACTTTGCGGGCCTGTGGGCCGCGGTCGCGCCGGGCGCGGGCTTCAGCGAGACCGCGCAGTATCAGAAGCTGCGCCTCACCGGCGATGGCGCGCCGCCTGCCTGGGAGCAGAAACTGTGGCGCCTCTACGATGCCACCGATTACGCCGGCAACCTGTTCAACACCTCGACCGTGGCCTACAACGGCGAGATCGACCCGCAGAAGCAGGCGGCCGACATGATGGAACGCGCCATGGCCGAAGAGGGAATGCGGCTCATCCGCGTGGTGGGCCCGCAGACCGCGCACCGGTATCATCCCGATTCGAAGATCGAGATCGCACGCATGTTGGACGCCATCGCCGGGCGCGGCCGCGACCCGTATTCGCGCAAAGTCAAATTCACCACGTGGACGCTGGCGTATAACCGCATGAAGTGGGTGACCATCGACGCGCTGGCGCGCCATTGGGAGCGCGCGCGGCTGAATGCCGGGATCGCGGGCGATAGCGCCGTCAACGTGGAGACCGGCAATGTCACCGCGTTCACGCTGGAGATGGCATCGGGCGGCTGCCCGCTCGACCCGGGACGCCAGCCGGTGGTGACCATCGACGGACAGAAGGTCACCGCGCCCGCGCCGCTGTCGGACCGGTCGTGGAGCGCGCATTTCCAAAAGTCCGGAAGCCAGTGGGCGCTGGCGGAAACCGCGCTTGCGTCCGGCCTGCACAAGCGCCACGGACTGCAGGGGCCGGTGGACGATGCGTTCCTGGACAGCTTCGTGTTCGTCTCTCCCACCGGCGCGCCGCTGGCCGCGGGCGTCGCCAGGTGGGTGGCGGCCGAAGAGAAGCGCGCCATCGCCGAGTGGCGCCGCCAGTTTCGCGGCGAGGCGCAGGTGCGCGACGACCGGGACGTCACCGAGGCGGATATCGCATCCAGCAACCTGATCCTGTGGGGCGATCCCGGCAGCAACCGCATACTCGCGCGGATTGCGGACCGTCTGCCGGTGAAGTGGACCGCGGACGGCGTGGCGCTTGGCAAGGACGGCTACGCCGCGGCCACGCACGTGCCGATTCTGATCTATCCCAATCCGCTGAACCCGAAAAAATACGTGGTGCTCAACAGCGGATTCACTTTTGCGGATTACGCCGCGCGCAGCAACTCGTTACAGACGCCCAAACTGCCGGACTACGCCGTCTTAGACACCGCCGGCGGGAAGATCGTCCGCGCCGGCTTCTTCAACGAGGAGTGGGACAGGCCTCCTGACCTGTCTGTCCACTAGCCGCCCGTGTTTCGCCGCTTCCTCGCCGCCGACCTTCTCCCCCTGTGCCTGCGCCGGATCGCTGAGCTCGAAGCGGACGTCCGCGCGTGGGTGGAAGTGGCGCCGCAGCCCGCAACGGGGGAAGGCCCGCTGACCGGCATTCCGTTCGGCGCGAAGGACATCTTCGAGACCCGCGGGCTGGCGACGGAATACGGATCGCCGCTCTACGCCGGACGCAAGGGCGAGTGCGATGCGGCGGTGATCGCCGGCCTGCGACGGGCAGGGGCCGTGCTGCTGGGTAAGACCCACACCACGGCGTTCGCGTCCTTCGACCCTGCGCCGACCCGCAATCCGCGGCTGCCGGGCCACACGCCGGGCGGGAGTTCCTCCGGCTCCGCGGCGGCGGTCGCGGCGGGGATGGTCCCGTTCGCGCTCGGCACGCAAACGCTGGGTTCGGTGTTGCGCCCGGCCTCCTACTGCGGCGTCTGCGGGTTCAAGCCCACCTTTGGGTTGATTCCGGTGGAGGGCGTCCTGCCCTTCGCGCCCTCGCTCGACACCGTGGGCTTCTTCACCGGGACCGCGGCGGATATGGCGTGGCTGTGGGCGCGCGGCTTCAGGGGAAGATCGAGTGCTCAGCTCCATCGCGCCGCCCTCTTCGGCGTGCCGGCCGAGGAGCCGATGGCGCGGGCGCGCGGCTTCTCCG
>JBGPKH010000686.1:0-4763 GCA_041485845.1 Bryobacteraceae bacterium | reverse complement strand
CCCTGAAGTCCGTTGCCCGCGAGCACGGTAATCCGTCCGTCAGGATTCAGGCGGACCACCACCGCGTTTCCCGGATCCGAGAACACCGGGTTGCCGGCGCGATCCAGGGTGACCGAGGAAACGCCGCCCAGCGGGGCAGAGAGCGCCGGCTTGCCATCGCCGGCGAAGACCCACTCGGTGCCGGCAACCGTAGTAATGGTGCCTTGCGCGAGCAGACGGGGAACCGCGAGGAGCAATAGAAAGATAGCGTAACGGAAACGAGACATCGGATCTTATTTGTACCCCAAACTCGCTTGACAGGCAATAGCGGGCACGCCGATTTGCTCCGCAAATGTATGAAAGAGAGCCTTTTACTTGACCCTCACCAAGGTAATGGGCTACCAGCTCTTGAGCCGGAAGTTGCGGTATTCGACCTTCATCGGCCCGCCCACGTGCACCTGGACGCCGATCAGGCCTTCGAAGGTACGGTTGGGCGCGTCATCGTCGATCACCACGCTCATGAGGCGCCCGTTCAAGTTGTGGATCATCGTGTTCCCGCGGACGATCAGGTGATACGTGTTCCAGTCTTTCGTGATGAAGGCGGCCAGGTCGGCTGATTCGCCGAAGGTCGAAAGGACGATCGGCTTGCGGCCGCCGACCACGTGGGTCATCTGGCCGCGCAAGGCGAGAAACAGGCGCCCCTTCTCCTCGTAGTTCTGGCCCGTGTAGCGGTTCCCCCCATCGATGTCTGCCTGAGGGCCGCGCATGGCGAACTTGTTCGCGGGCGTGACGGCGTCCGGCACCACGACGCTGCGATAGTTGATCCCGCTGTTGCCGCCCGCGGTGATGCGGTAATCGGCCTTCAGCTCGAAGTCCTTGGGGGAGCCTCCTCGCCAGATGATGAAGGTGTTGCTCTTGATAAGTGTCTTCGGGGTGATTTCGCCGACCAGTGAGCCGTCTTCGACGCGCCAGTACCGGGGGTCGCCCTCCCAGCCGTTGAGCGTCTTGCCATCGAAGATCGGTTGAAATCCCTGTTCGTCGCCGGTGGCCGGCTCGGGGCGATCGGACTGTTTGGGCACGTAGGCGCCGGTCTGTTGCGCGGCGGCGGTGACGGCTCCCAGGATGGAAGCGAGGAAGGATCTGCGCGGAGTCACAGAAGGACAGGCCTCCCGGCCTGTCCTTCTTGAGTACCACAAGCGCTCGACCAACGCCAATCTTCGACTCGCTGAACCAATCCCGCTGCTACGGGGTTCGTCTCGACATACCGGACGATTCGTTCCAGCTCTTCCGGCCCGCGCGTCCCAACGATCGAATGACTCGTCTTGCCAGAAGGGCTGACCCGTTCGCCCGAGGATAGAGTTGGCTTGGCGTGCGGAAAAATTCTTAACGGCTTTGGTGATCTTCGATAGCTCAGCCTCGGGATAGATCACAATATGCACATGGTTGATCATCAGGACCCAGGCGCGCAGTTTGTATAGACCAAGCTCCTTCTCGCCGTAATGAAGCGCATCGATCACGCACTGGGCGACACGGGCATCCTGAAGGTAGCGTGGACCGGTGGCAGCCCGATCCAATTCCCGATCCATCGCTGCGAATGCTCGTCCGGCGGACGGATTCCTCAAGATCGTGATGTTCCTGGGGAGGGATCCGTGGAGACGCCACGTGATGAATAGGGCGGCGCCTTCAGGTTGCCAGTGGGGCAGATGGCGTTCGTAGTAGCTCACATCACACCGGATTAGTAGCACGAAGCGGGACAGGCCGGGAGGCCTGTCCTACTAAACGACAGGGCGGGAGGGTTAGAAGTTGAGGCGCAGCGCGAATTCGAGGATGCGGCCGCCGGGATCGTTGGTGTTCGAAAGGTCGCGATAGGCGCCGTTAGTTGGAATCTGGCCGAAGGCCGCGGAACCGACTCCGGTACTGCCGGGGATGTTATTGCCCGGAGCGAAGAGCAGGAAGTTGGTCAGATTGAAAACGTTCAACGCCTGGGCGCGGAACTCGATGTTGGCGCGCTCGCCGATGTAGGTCTTTTTCGTCAGACTGACATCCCACTTCTGCGACAGCGGATTGTACATGAACAGGCGCTGCCCGAGCTCGCCCGGTGTGGTGGCCGGTCCAATGTAGGGTTTCGAAGTATCCAGGTTAGCCAGGGTCTTTCCGCCGACCTCGAACGCCGCCAGAGTGTTGTCAATCAGCGACTGCGGAAGGTAGTAGACCAGCCCCTGCGCCACACCACCCGCAATCGTGCTGGTCTTGCGGATGGAGATCATATCCTGCAGTTCTTTGTTGGTGAGGCCGTGCAGGACCACGCCCGAATCGTTCTGGTTGTAGGTGGCGCGGCCGCTGGTAAAGCGGATCGGCGCGCCGGTGTTGACGCGGGTGACCGACGACAGTTGCCATCCTTCAAGCGCCTTGTTGGCCACGACATTGTGCAGATTACCCAGGAAATGGCGCTTGGGACCGAAGGGCAGCTCGTAGATCCAATTCAACTTCAGGGCGTGGCGAATGTCGTAAGGCGAAGGGCTCTTGTCGATCCCGACATCGCGGAACGTGGTGTAGCCGCCGGCGATTCCGTTGGAGAATTCGTTGCTGATGGAATGCGCCCAGGTGTAGCTTCCCTGAATCAGGAAGCCATTCGACATGCGACGCCGGACCTCAATCTGCAAACCGTTATAGTTGGTATTGCCGCCGTTGGTCAGGAGGTTGGCGCTGCCGCTGCCGAGCGTCGGATTCACCTGGAACATATTCACCGGGTATCCCAGCGCGGTAAGGCGCCCCATGCGGGTGACGTTGGTGGCGATCGAACTGGCCAGCGCGCCGGCCTGGCCCTGGGCAATCTGCGTAGCAGTGGTGGTGTCGGTGTTGCTGGCCACCGAACTTACGATGATCGGAAGGGCTTGCTGTCCCGCGAGGCCGAAATACTGGTTGCTGGTGGGAGCGGTGGCGCGCGCGATCGCCAGATTCGACTGCGCTGTTTTGAACTCCTGCAGGAAGCCGTTGTTGAAGATGTTGATCTCGTTCAGATTGACATTGCGCCAGAGGCGGGTCCCGTGGTTGCCCACATAGCGCACCTCGAGCACCGTATCGCGGGTCAGTTCGCGTTGGAAGCCGATATCCCAACTCTGGACATAGCCAATCCTCAAATTCGGATCGAAATCGCTGATGCTATTAGGCGCCACGGAGGCCAGCGGAAAGCTGGGAGTGGTGGGCGCGACTTTGGAGGGTAGCGGGTTGCGGAACAACACGCTGCCGGGAGCGCCGAAATCGGCCGGAGTGTTGGTGGGGTCGATATTCAGGCTGAACGTACGTCCCTGGTTTCCGCCCCAGATCGCGAAGGTGCCGGCATCCTCACGAAGAGTGCTGATGGCATAGCCTGCGCGGATGACGCTGTCGCCGGTCTTGCCGGTCAGCCAGGCAAGCGGTCCCGTGGACTTCGGCAACATCCAGGACAAGCCTATGGAAGGGGAGAACTGGAGCTTCGGATCGTAACCCGTCTGGCCCATGGGCGCCAGTGTGAGCTGCGGAGCGGAGCCCGTCAATACACCCGGCGAAAAAAGATTGCCGGGGCCGGATACTCCCCAAAGACCGGCGTACCCCGGGCGCGTGTAGATGCCGTTCAGGTTGACCGGAGCGCCCTCGCGTTGCGCGCGGACGCCATAGTTGAACGTCAAGCGGGGGGAAACACGCCAGGAATCCTGCACGTAGAATCCGAGTTCCCGCTGGCGATTGCGCACGATCGGCTGCACCTTGCCGTAAGTGCGGGTTTCATCGTCCAGGACCACGCTGCGATTGATGGATGAGACCCGGCCGGTCAGCAGGGCATATAGCGAAGGGGCATTGGTCTGGAAATCCGTGGTGTTGGCGCCGGGGAGATTCGCCTGTGTGAAGATACTGGTGGCGCCCGTGATCACCGGATCGCCCGTGGCGATGCCGAAGCTGATGGTCGGGACAATCTGCGTCCCATTGGCGCCGGTGTTCCACGTATTGATCTGGGTATAGCTGGCGCCGAAGTTGAGCAGGTGCGCTCCATGCGACCAGGTGAAGTTGGCGTTGCCCTGCTTTAGCGGAACATTGCGGCGGGTCTGGCCGGTAGAGCGGTATGGATTGGTCACAAAGTTGAATCCCGGCGCGTAGCCCAGCCACTGCGCGAAATCGCCCGGGTTGATGCCGTTGTTGAAGATGACGGTCCCGCCGGTGAGCCCGAAAAGGACTTCACTGGTGAGGTGGTTGGTGATGGTGGAGCGCACATTCGCGACGGTATGGAAAGCGATGCCGCCTTGATTACCAGGCTCCGTACCGTTCAACACGTTCTGTGTTCCGGGGAAGATCGGGCTGGCAGTCCCGATGTTGATGCCGTCGGGACGACGCACATTGGTCTGATACGTGTAGGTCAGCGCCAGGTGGTGCTTTTCGGTGACGTTGTAGTCCACCTTGCCGGTGTAGAAGCGGCGGTAGTTGCCACCCTTGCTCTGGAAGTTCAGGCTACTCCGGTTGTAGTCGGCATTGGAGGTAATGCGGTCCACCAGACCCGGATTGCCGCTCGTCAAACTCGCGATCTGCGCCAGCGTCTTGCTGATAATCGGATCGACCGTGGAGGGAAAACCGGCCGCGCCGGCCAACGTCAAGAGATTCCGGGTCCCGGTGACCGTGCCCTTGTTGTCGCCCCACGTGAACACTCCATTCATGGCTTGGGGAGTCAACACGGTGCCGACCGGCTCGGTGTACGTCTGGGGAAGTTGGAAGATTTCCGGGTTGAGAAAGATGAACAACTTATTCCTCTTGAGGGG
>JBGPKH010000685.1:0-4763 GCA_041485845.1 Bryobacteraceae bacterium | reverse complement strand
TCGGGATCGGTCTTGAGCACCGAGGCCAAGGTGTCGGAGACGGTCTCGCCAGTGAAGGCGCTGTGGCCGGCGAGCATATCGAACAGCACCACGCCAAAGGCCCAGATATCGGCGCGCTTGCCGGCGGGCTTGCCGCGCGCCTGCTCGGGGCTCATGTAGCCGGCGGTTCCGAGAACGACGCCGGCGCGCGTAACGTCGAGCGTGAGCGTGGGAGATAGCGAGGGGTCGGCGGCCTGCTCGGTTTCGAAGGCCTTGGCGAGACCGAAGTCGAGGACCTTCACTTTGCCTTCGGGCGTGATCTTGATGTTGGCGGGTTTGAGATCGCGGTGGATGATGCCTTTCTCGTGCGCGGCGTCCAGGGCATCGGCCATCTGGCGCGCGAGGGAGAGGGCTTCGTCGAGGGGAATCGGGGAGACGGCAATGCGCTCCGCAAGGGTGGGGCCTTCCACCAATTCCATCACCAGGGCGCGCACGCCGCCGGATTCTTCGAGGCCAAAAATCGCCGCGATATTGGGATGGCTGAGCGCCGCCAGGAGCTGCGCTTCGCGCTGGAATCGCGCCATGCGGTCGGGATCGTCGACGAAGGCGGTGGGCAGCGTCTTGATGGCGACGTCGCGGTTCAGGCGGGAGTCGCGCGCGCGGTAGACTTCACCCATGCCGCCGGCGCCGAGCGGCGCGGTGACCTCGTAGGGGCCCAGGCGGGTTCCCGGAGCGATTGGCATGGCTCAGTGATTATAGCGGAGTCAAGATAGGGCGGGAAAAGGTCGGCGGCGGAGCGGCGGAGACTGCGGAGACAGCCGCCACTGCGCTTCCGTCCCCAACTCCCGCTCCCGATTTCGCGTGGTGGACAGCGGCCTGAAGCCGCGGGCCCGTCCGAGTGCGAAATTCATTGGCGCGGGATACGATAAGAAGAGCCATGCATACGATCGCTCTGCCCGCGGCGGCCGGCAAGCGCGAGCTCTACGAGGACCTGCGGGCGCAACTGGCCGGCCTTCTCGAAAGTGAGCGTGACACCGTCGCGAACGCCGCCAATACCGCCGCGCTGCTGTATCGTGCGCTGCCGGATGTGAATTGGGTGGGATTCTATTTTCTGAAGGATGGGGACCTGGTGCTCGGTCCGTTCCAGGGAAAGCCGGCCTGCGTGCGGATTCCGGTGGGAAAAGGAGTTTGCGGCGCGGCGGCCGAACGGTTGGAATCGGTGGTGGTTCCGGATGTCCACGCATTTCCCGGGCACATTGCCTGCGACACGGCGTCGCGCTCCGAACTGGTGGTGCCGCTGCTCCAGCAGGGAATGCTTTTGGGCGTCCTGGATCTGGACAGCCCTTCGCCCGGACGCTTCGACGAATCGGACCGGATGGGTTGCGAGCGCCTCGCCGCCATCTTCGTGGCAAGCCTGGACCGGGTGTCGTGACCGCCGCTCGATTCGAACCGGGGATCCTGGGAAGAGCCGGCCTGCGCGTGGGGCGCCTCGGCGTCGCTGCTTCTTATGGAGTGCCGGCAACGGCGGTCGAGCGGGCATTTGAACAAGGCATCAACTATTTGTATTGGGGCAGCATGCGGCGCGGAGGATTTGCCGACGCTCTCCGCAACCTGGCTCCGCAGCGCGACCGTATGGTGGTGGTCCTGCAGTCCTACTCGCGCGTGGCGTGGATGCTCGGCCGAAGTATCGAATTCGGGTTGCGAAGGCTACACATGGATCGTGCCGATATCCTGCTGCTCGGTTTGTGGAACCACGAAGTCTCCGGGCGCATTCTGGATGCGGCGCGGGCGCTGCGGGAGCGCGGCCTGGTGCGGCGCCTTGCGGTCTCGTCGCACCGTCGCCCTTTCGTGCCGCAGCTCGCCGCAAACCCCGATATCGATGTCATCCACTTCCGCTATAACGCGGCGCATCGCGGCGCAGAGAGCGACATTTTCCCACGGCGGCCGGCTGCCGGCGGCCCCGGGATGGTCGCGTTCACCGCTACCAGTTGGGGACAATTACTAAATCCGTCGAAGGTCCCGCGCGGCGAGCGCGTCCCGGCGGCATCCGACTGCTACCGCTTCGTCATGAGTCGTCAGGAAGTGGATGTCTGCCTGAGCGGACCGGCCGATGCCGCGCAGATGGACGAGGCCCTCCGGGCGCTCGAGCTCGGACCGATGAACGGCGAGGAGTTGGCGTGGATGCGGCGGGTTGGAGCGGCGGTGTCCGGCGCATGACTGTTACCCACGGTTTTCGGCGTAAGATGTAGAAATCTACTATGGGCTGGAGGACGATTTTCTGAAGGCGTATATTCAGAAGGTGAATTCCGTGACGCGCCAGGACGTGCAGCGCATCACGGAGACGTACCTGAATCCCGCCAGGATGACGTACGTGGTGGTGGGAGACAGGGCCAAGATCGAGGAATCGCTGAAGCTGTATCCGCCGAGGTAGTCATGTTCGCCGTAAGGGCCGGGACTGAGTTCGTCATGCCGGGAGCGGAGTTCGAACCCGCGTACATGGCACTGTACCGCTCGGGCGAGCTGCATCGGCGCGCCGGCGCGGCGCTGGAACGGCTCTCCCACTGCCTGGTTTGCCCGCGAGACTGCGGCGTGGACCGGATGGCCGGCAAGACCGCCGCCTGCCACACCGGCCGCTACGCCCAGGTGAGCAGCTACTTTCCGCACTTCGGCGAAGAGGATTGCCTGCGGGGATGGCGGGGAAGTGGAACCATTTTCTTCTCGATGTGCAACCTGCGCTGCGTCTTCTGCCAGAACTTCGACATCAGCCAGTTCATGAAGGGACCCGAGGTGAGGCCGCAGAGGCTCGCCGCCATGATGCTGGAGTTGCAGGAGCGTGGCTGCCACAACATCAATTTCGTCACGCCGGAGCACGTGGTGCCGCAGATTCTGGAAGCGCTGCCGATCGCCGTCGAACAAGGGATGCGTTTGCCGATCGTCTACAACACGTCGTCTTACGATTCGCTGGACAGCCTGCAATTGCTGGACGGCGTCGTCGATATCTACATGCCCGATTTCAAGTTCTGGGACTCCCGGCTGTCGCTGCTGTACGTCAAAGCGAAAGACTATCCCGAGGCGGCCCGCCGGAACTTACGGGAGATGCACCGGCAGGTGGGCGTGCTCAAGTTCGACGAGCGCGGCCTCGCGCGCCGCGGCGTGCTGGTGCGCCACCTGGTGATGCCCGGGGAGATCGCCGGCACCGAGTCGATCATGCGGTTTCTGGCGGAAGAGGTCTCACCCGATACCTATGTCAACGTGATGGACCAGTACTATGCGGCGGGACGCGTGTCGGACAGCCGGTTCGTGGAGATCAACCGGCGGATTACCACTGCCGAATACCGGAGCGCGATGGAGGCCGCGCACTCCGCGGGCCTGTGGCGGCTCGATCGACGGGCTGACGAGCAGCCGATTCGCCTTCCGATTTGACGACGTCGTACGGGCTCAACCGGCCGTGGTGCCGCTCAGAATCCGCTCGAAGCGGCGGTTGACCTCTTTGAGATATTCGCCGTCCCCGCCGGAAAGCTCCACCGTCGCCGTGCCTTTGTAGCCGATCTCGGCGAGCGCGGCGTGCACCGCGGGCCAGTCGATCTCGCCTTCCAGCAGCGGCACGAAATCCGGCACTCGCTTGCGGATCGTGGGATTGGCCTTAAACGAGAAATCCTTGATGTGCACCTTCACGATGCGTTTTCCGAGGGTGCGAATCCAGTCCTGTGGATAGCCCGAAATGGCGACGTTGCCGACGTCGAAGTAGGCGCGGATCCACGGGGTTTGGAATTCATCGACGTAGCGGACCATTTCGAGCGGGCTGAGCAGAAACTTGTTCCACACCTCCTCGATTCCGATGATCACCTTCAATTCTTCCGCGAGGGGAATGAGCTTGCGAATCTGCCGCTGGCTGCGTTCCCAGGCCTGGGCGTAAGTGGTTTCGGGATTCACCACCGCCGGCACCAGCAGCACCGTGTCCGCGCCCCACAGTTTGGCGTTGCGCAGGCTGGTGCGCATCCCCTCCATGCTCTTTTCGACGACGGCCTGGTCGCCCGAGGAGATGGGACTGCGCCAGTGCTCCTGGTTCATCACGGAGTGAATGCGGAGACCGGCCTTGCGCGACGCGGCCAGTATTTCTTCGGCCTTGGACTGGTCCGGCGTGGTGGGGCATTCGATCTCCTCGAAGCCGGCATCGCGGGCAAGCTGAAATCGTTCCGGCACTCCCAGGGAGGCCGGCAGCATGCTGAACTCGACGGCCTTCTTAATGGGCAGGCGGGCTGGCGCGGCGGCGGCAGCCGCAAAAGGCGCGGCGGAAACCGCGGCGAGAAAATGGCGGCGAGTAGGGTGTGTCACGCTTCGATTCTACTTCTTCTCCATCCAGCTTGCCCAGTAGTCCTTCCACTCCGCCTGCTCGCCCGCCCTCAGCACCTGGATGGAGTTCAATCCGTCGAGCATCACCCGCGTGCTCGCCGGTGTGGGTCTTTTTGTGCTGGTTGGCCAACGCCTTGGGATCCGGCCCGTGGTGAATGCCGCGCGGATGCCGCGTGGCGTATCCGGGGCTTGAGGTTGTCCTTGCTGAAGAAATCGCCGACGCCGTGTAGCGCAGCTCCCGTTGTCCGCAAGCGTTATCCTCATCCTCAAAGCCAAGGTCAGACTGCGCTCGATACTCAGCGGACGCTTTGTGGACTTCTGGGAGCGCCGCTACGAGCAGACGGGGTCAGGGGCCGGGGAGCCGGGGGCCAGGGGCCGGGGAGCCGGGCCCCGGGGCCCGGCGCGCCGGGGGCCGGGGGACGGGGGCCGGG
>JBGPKH010000684.1:0-4782 GCA_041485845.1 Bryobacteraceae bacterium | reverse complement strand
GATCTCAGATGCCGAAATGCGTCAACTCAACCTCGTTCCCCACGAGATGCTCGGCCGCTGGAACTACACCGTACGCCCCGCTCAGAATGTGAACTAATTCTTGGGCACCGACTAAGGTGGACTACAGCGTGGGAGGTCTTCCCTATTCCGTGGCGGTGGGAGACTTCAACGGCGACCCTATCGATAGCTATCGAGCGGGCGTGAAAGATGTCAAGGGAATTTTCAGGCGGGGGTCACGTGGGCCGAACCTTGGACTACAAGCCGAGGATGCGCTCCAGAATGTCCGGAATCTCAAACACCGCGCGATTGTGGAGCCGCTCGGTGGCGGTGCGGAATCGGGCGTAGTTGGCCGGATCGAGCAGTTCGTCTACCGCGCGCGCGATTCCGCGGAAGCTCGGCAGCACCACGCCCACACCCTGCTCGCGGATCCAGTCGGTGTTGTAGCGCTCCTGCGGAAGCGTCCAGGCGTTCCGTTCCACGATCATGGGCAAACGCATCGCTACGGCCTCGCTGATGCTGCCGGGGCCGGGCTTGCCGATGAAGTAATCCGCAAGTTGCATGTAGCGCGGCACCTCTTTGGTGAATCCTTCGACGAACATCGGCGCCACGCGCGTCGCGGCTTCGAGCCTGCGGCGGAGCTTGGCATTGTGCCCGCAGATGAGCAGAAGCTGGCGGCTGGACAGGCTGCGCGCGATCTCTTCCATCACCGCCGCGCCTTGTCCGCCGAACAGTACCAGCCCCACCGGCCGATCCGGATCCAAGCCCAGCTTCGCGCGCCCGGCGGCGCGGTCCCGGGCCGCCAGCGGCTGCATGTCGTAAAAACGCGGATTCAAAATCATGCCCGACACGCGGTACACCCTGGATTCGGCGTGACCCATACGCAGCGCCTGCTCCACAGCCTGGTCCGATCCGCAGATGAAATACTGGTCTTGCCGTTCCATCCAGAAGTGCGGCGGGTAGTCGGCGATGTCGGTGAGAATGGTGACCAGCGGCACACCCGGCAGTGCGGTCCGCAGACTCTCCCCCAGTGCGCGCCCGAAATTGGGAACCATCGACACCACCATGTCCGGCCGGCTGGCGCGCCAGAATTTCTGAAGCACGCGCACCTGGGGGCCGTGGAAGAGGCCGATGACGCCGTGCATGCCGGCCATGATTTGGGCGGATCCCAGCGTCCACCCCCTCTTGAGCAGCAGGTTGTAGATGTCCTGCATGCGCAATCCGGTGAGCTTGCGGAAGACGTCGATGGAATCGAGCTGTTCCTGAAGATTCACCATGCGGATCTCGAACCGCCGGCCCTGCTTCTCCATCACCTGGCCGAGTGCGGTGGCCGCCGAGCGATGACCGCCCCCGGCATCGAAGTAGATGAAGTCCAGTTTCTTCATCAGTCCGATTGTGGCACGGGGCGGCCGAGCGGAAAAGAACAGACCGGTTAACGTAGGTCTTTTGCGTGGTCAGCCGTTACCCGGCCCGCACGCTGGTGACCATCGGCGAGCGCATCTGCCTCTGCCACTGAACCGCTCCAATCCCACGACACTCGCCTCCTCGATCGTCAGGCGGCCGGCGATGACCAGCGGCTCGATGGCGTGTGCCATCGGCGAATCGGCCGCGCCCTGGCCGATGCCCCGCCACTGCAACGATCCGGAAGGATGTGTTCCGCGCGAGGTGGTCGGCGACGGACACACCATTCGAGCTGGCAACGTCAATGTGTGGGGGCCTCATGCGTACGCCTTACCTTCTGGACCTCGCCGGCCTCGGCCGCCAGTTTCAGAATCTTCAAGTACTCTTTGCTCGACCGGCCCGGCGTCGTTTCCTTCAGCGCATCGTATGCCATCCGAAACCGTCCGCAGCAAAAAAGCGAATGATGTCGCGGCGGCAGTCGCCGGTAGCCCTTTCGAGCTATGAACCGGCGCCGTTTGGGCCGCTGCCTGTGCCACAATAACCTATCTGTGAAGCGATTTCCGTTTCTGGACTGGATGCGGGGGCTCGCCGTAGTCATCATGATCCAGTGCCACACTTTCAATTCGTGGACCCGGACGGACCTGTGGGATGGCGGTCCTTATGTCCTCTCCCAGTTTGTGGGCGGCATGGCGGCTCCGCTGTTCCTCTTCATGGCGGGAGTCACGTTCGCCTTCCAAATGGACAGCCTGGAGCGTCGCGAGCCCAATCCACTCCGCCGATGGCTGGTCGCGCTGCGGCGCGCCGGCTACATCCTCGGAATCGCCTTTGCCTTCCGGATCACCAACTTCGTGGCCAGCCTGCCGCACGCGGACCCTCACGAAATCGTCAAAGTGGACATCCTGAATTGCATGGGCGTGGGGATGGCGGCGCTGTCCGTCGCAGCGGTGTTCGATGCGAAGAGGCGCGCGCAGTTCGCGGCGGCAGCGGGCCTGGCGATTGCCGTCGCGTCTCCCCTGGTGACGAACCTGCCGTGGGACGGCGCCCCCGCCCTGCTTCGCGAATACCTGGCGGCGGGGCCGGGCCGCGGCCGGTTCGCTTTTTTTCCGTGTGCCGCGTATGTCGGCTTCGGACTGGCGGCCGGGACCCTCGTGAAGCGCACGGCTGAGGAGCGATTCGAACGCCTCATGCAGTGGTCGGTCCTGATCGGATTTGCGCTGGTCTTCAGCGGTCAGTACTTCTCCAGCATTCCTTACTCGATCTATACTAAGTCGAGCTTCTGGACCGATAGCCCGGCACTGATTCTGATCCGCGTAGGTATCTCCCTCTTATTGATGTCCGGATCTTACTTATGGACAGAGTACGGTGCCGGCGCCGGCTGGAGTTGGGTGCAGACACTCGGCAGGAACTCGCTGATGGTCTACTGGGTGCACGTCATGCTCGTCTATGGCGATATCATCAAGCCGCTGAAGCGCGCGCTGTGGATCCCGCAGAGCGCGCTCGCCACCTTGGCGGTGGTTCTGCTGATGATCGCGCTTTCGCTCGCCTGGACCTGGTGGAAGTCGCGAAAGATCGAGCGATGGAGAGCCACTACGGCCAAGGGTCCAGCCCAGCCGGCGCGCGGCTAGCGGTAGTGCCCGGCAAGACCGCTCCCTTTGGTCGCGGCTCAGTAAGCGTTTCCGAGCCGCGACCAAAGGGAGCGGGACGATTGCGCCCGCTCCGCCGCTGTGGGACGATCACCGATATGCCCGCCAGGACCCGAATCGCCATCGCCGCCGCCATTTGCCTGGCGGCCAGCGGCCAGGATAGCCGCCAGGCGGAGTATTTCCCCGCCGCCAAATGGCGCAGATCTACTCCCGAGGCGCAGGGCATCGACTCGCAGGCGCTGGCGGGCATCATCGATCAGGCGCTCCAGAAACAACTGGGAGTTCACAGCCTGCTCATCATTCGCCACGGATACGTCGTTCTCGATGCGTATTTCTATCCGTACAGCGCGGGCACGCCGCACGACGTCGCGTCGGTGACCAAGACGCTCACCTCTGTCCTCACGGGCATTGCCGTGAGCCAGGGCCTCATCCAACTCGATCAACCGGCGCTTTCCTTCTTCCCCAAAGAATTCCCCGCCAACCCCGGCGAGCAGAAGCGCAAGATCACGGTGGGAAACCTGGTGCGCATGGAATCGGGACTGGATTGCGGCTACGCGCCGGGCGAAGCCGAGCTCGAGCAGATGAAGCGCTCGCCGAACTGGGTGCAATTCGCGCTGTCGCTTCCCATGAAGTATCCGCCCGGCGCGCACACGTCGTATTGCAGCCCCGGCTACCATCTGCTGGGCTCGGCGATCGCGGCCGCGGCCAAGCAAAGCGAAGCGGCGTTCGCTGCCAAAAACCTGTTTGCGCCGCTGGGCATTCGCGACGTGGTCTGGGCCGGCGATCCACAGGGCCGCAGCCACGGCTGGGGAGACAGTCACTTTTTTCCGCAGGATCTCGCGAAGATCGGCCACCTTTATTTACACGGCGGCCAGTGGAACGGCAAGCGGATCGTCCCGGCCGATTGGGTGGCCATGTCGATCGCGCCGCCCACCGGTCCGCGCGACGGACCCGGCGGCATGGGGTACGAGTGGAACGCCTCCAACGGACCCAACGGCCGCCAGTACGGTGGCGCCGGCCGCGGGGGCCAGAGCCTGGTTGTCTGGCCCGAGCTCGACACGGTGGTCGTCATCACGGCCGGCGGCAATGCCGGGCAGATCGCGCCCCTGGTCCGCCAGGCGGTGAAATCGGACCAGCCCCTGCCGGCGAACCCGGATGGCTCTGCGCTGTTGCGCGCCAGGACGGAGGCGGCGGCTAAGGCGCCCGCACCCGAGCCGGTCCCGCCATTGCCTGCGATCGCGCGGACCATCTCCGGCGTCGTCTACGACCTTCCGATCAATACCTCGCGGCTCGACCGCATCGCGCTCACGTTTTCCGACAAACCCGAAGCGCGGCTGGACGTCACCTACCTGGGTCAGCCACTGACTCTGCCGGTAGCGCTCGACGGCGTCTACCGGCTCGGCCCCCACGGTCCCCTGCACCTGCTGGCCGGAGCGAAGGGCAAGTGGACCAACGCGAACGAGTTTCTGTTGGACCTCAATTTCATCGCCAATATTAACCACTACACGCTGAATCTCCGCTTCGACGGAGATCGGGTCGAGATCGCGGCGTCCGAAGCGTCGGGACTGATCCGCGGCGGCCATCTGACTGGGACGAGGCGGCCCTAGCCCGACTTTCGCGAATCTGATGGGGTACAGCACCGACGCCGGGCTTCCGGAGGCCTGTTAAACAAGGGTTTCGCTCCAATCACAGACCTCTACATGGCTAGATGAAAGAATATGCCACTCAACCATAGCCGCTC
>JBGPKH010000683.1:0-4788 GCA_041485845.1 Bryobacteraceae bacterium | reverse complement strand
TTCGCGAAGTGGACGCGTTCGTGCGCCGCAACACGGTGGAGAAGTTCGGGCCGGTGCATTCGGTGAAGCCGCAGTTGGTGTTCGAGCTGGCCTTCGAGGGGATTCAGCGGTCGCCGCGGCATCGATCGGGAATTGCGGTGCGCTTTCCGCGGATGGCGCGGTGGAGGCATGACAAGAAGGCCGAGGAGGCGGACACCATCCAGACGGTGCGCGCGCTCATTGGCGCTACTGAGCCGCGCGCGTAGCAAGCGGTCTGTGGCGCTACCGCACCGTCCAATAGCCGGCCCTGGTGCGCGCTTGCAACTCGGGACGGCCCTTCACCTCCAAGCGAATCGGGTGGAGCCTGCCGGATTCCGCGGGCTGGGGTTGGTAGGTGACGATGTACCGGCGGTGAACCTCGCCGCCCACCGCCTGGACGGCTTCCTCGAGTCCACTGCGCTTCAGAAAATCGATGGTGCGCGCGCCGGTGGCTTTCGAGAACAGCTCGGAGGAGGAGTTGTCAGTTAGTGGGGCAGCCTTTCAGGCTGCGGACCCGCTTCGCAGCGGGTCCAGCCGGCCGGAAGGCCGGGAGTGCCCTCTGGGCCCGGCCAGGATTGGCCGCCCCTTGACCGGCCAATCGCAAGACTCTGGTCCACTTTGCAATTTGCGATTGGACCGGTCAACGGCCCGCTACCGGTGGAATAAGCTCATGACTGCGCTCTGCCGCGATGGCACATACTCCAGAATGGCGCCTTGCTCCAACAGCACGCGTGTCAGTTCGCTGGTATCCACATCCTGTACCGCCCGGCCGCGCCGTATCGCCATCGCCGCGGCCACCCCCGCGGCCTGCCCCAGAATCATGTACTGCGGCTCCATGCGCAGCGTGCTGTAAGCCACGTGGCTCGCGGAAAAGCACACCGGCGCCAGCAGGTTTTGCGCCTCGCCCTTCTTCGGCAGCAGAATGCGGTACGGAATCTGGTACGGCTTCACCGCCACCTGCATATCGCCTTCGTTACGGATGAAGCCATCCCGGTTGACGATGCGCTGCACGTTGTGCGAATCGCTGTTGTAGGAGCCCATCCCGATCGGGTCGGGCTTGGTGAGGTCGGTCTGAATGTCCCGTTGGGTCATCACGTACTCGCCCACCATGCGGCGCGCCTCGCGGATGTAGAGCTGGTTCGGGAAGGTCCGGTTGTCTACGAACTCGTCCTTCGCGAGGCCCCACTCGTTGACTTCCTTTCGCAGCGGCGCCGGCACTCGCGGATCGTGAGCCAGGAAGTAGAGATACTCTTTCGTGTACTCCTCGTGGTCGCGCCAGATCTCCTCGCGGCGCTGGTAGGAGGCGTTGGGATAGTCCCAACTCTTGCCGATGTAGTCAGTGGAGAACGCGCCGTTGTTGTTGATGTCGGCCTTTTGATTGGGAATGGGCCCCACGGACAGCACCTCACCCATCTTCTGCGGGCGGCCGAGCTTGCGCTGCATGGCTTCCAGAAGCTGCGCCATGAGGTCGAAGCGCTGGGCATCGTAGTGCGCGGGTTTGGGATAAGGAACCTGGTTGGCCGGATCGTGCGAGAAGATCAGCCGGAAATTGTAGGCCTGAACCTTACGGTCGGCAGCCCCGGGTTCACCGGGTTCTTTCGCGACTTCGGTTCCGCGCGGCGGGAGGTCCACGAGGAACTGGTGCAGCGGCGTTTCCGATCGCACGCCGGCCAGCGACTCGCCGTATTGAGCCGAGTTCTCCCGGCCCCAGGTGAAGGACACGCCGGCCTGCGCCATCAGGTCGCCTTCGTAGGTCGCGTCGGCGAAGACCTTGGCCGTGTACTGCTCGCCGTTTTCCATGGTGATGGAAGCGAGCGTGGTCCCCTGCTTGCGGACGCCGTCCTTTTCGCGCAGGCGGCGTTCCGTAAGAACTGTAACGCCCGCCGTGCGGAGCATGTCGCGGAAGATGGCCTCGGCGACCTTGGGCTCCACGTACCAGGCGAAATTCTGCAAATACTGAGGCAGGCTGTAGTGGTTCCCGGCGCGCCAATAGAACTCCAGGGAGTCACCGCCGATCACCTCGCGTTTGCCGACGTCGGTATGGGACAGGCCGCCGGAGACCATGCCGCCGAGATGCCGCCGCGGCTCGATCAACGCGACCGTGAGCCCCATCCGTGCGGCGCGGACGGCCGTAACCACTCCTCCGGCGGTGCCGCCGTAGACCACCAGGTCGAAAGCCGTGGATTGTGCGTTTGCCGGCGCCACGGCGAACGCCATAGCGCCGGAGAAGAGCAAAAGGTTTCGCTTCATTTTCTTACCCATTCATCTTATTCTGATTGTAGGTGGACCATGACACTTTTACGCGCAGATCGGGCAAAGGTCGAATGGGTTCCGGAAAAGAAACAGTGGCACGTAGTGATTAGCGGCGGATCTGAGGTCATCAAGAGGTGGCTGAAGCAGCCGCACGAGGCCGGCGACGCCACGCTGCAGTCGATGGCGGTAGACACGGCCAAGGATGAGGGCTACGAACTGGACGCCGGGCGGGTTTCAGTGTCCCGGTAATCAGCGACGCAAGAAGTCGAGTACGATCGGATTGACCACGTCCGGGCGTTCGTAATGCGGCACGTGTGCCGCGTCGTCGATGGGGTGGAATTGCGCCTGTGGCACGTCGGACCGCACTTGCGCGCTCAGCTCGATGGGGGTATCTTTGTCGAGCTTGCCCCAGATCAGGAGCACCGGCTTGCCGCTCTTGCCCAGTTGCCGGTACTCGCCCGAGACGTCGCGCGCGATGTAGTTCCGCAAGGTCTCGAGCAGGGCGCGGCGGAAACCGTGGTAGCGCATCTGCTCGCGGTACGGATCCAGGTAGTGCGGGTAGCGCTCGGGGTGCAGGAAATCGGTCCACTGCGACTCGGGGAGCCCGGGCGCGATCACCACGGTCATGTTATACGTGCCGATCGCCGGCAAACGTAAGCCCAGCGGCAGCGGCTTGCCGGTCCAATAGCCCGGGTCGAACAGCAGCACGCGGCGGACGCGATCCGGATGCCGGTTGGCTAAGGTGACGGCGATGGGGCCGCCCATCGATACACCGGCAGCGTCCACCATCCCGATGCCCAGCGCATCTAGCAGATCTACGATCTGGCGGTCGTAGAAATCGGCGTCGTATGGGGCCGCGGGGCGGTCCGACCAGCCGCGGCCGAACAGATCGTAGCGTAGCGCGCGGATGCCGGCCCGGGTCAATCCGTCGAACGTCGGGTCCCACACGTTGTAGGGCGTCGAGAAGCCGGGAATCAGCAGCACCGTAACACCGCCGGCCTCGCCGCCGATTTCGTAGTGCGTGACGCCATCGCGCAGCCGCACGAAACTCCCCGGCGCATTTCGCCGCGTGTCTTCGTTCAAGGTGAGGCTCTCGCGATCGGATTGCGCGTAGCGCAGGATCGGCAGCGAAACCACCGCGGCGACCGGCACCAGCGCGATGAGGACGATCACCGTAATCAAGGACTTCATTCTCGATCCCACTATGCCGCTACCGGCCAAGGACAGGCCGGGAGTCCTGTCCCACTCAGCTTAACGGGTAGGAGCGGACAAATTTGAACGTCCGCGACCAGCGCGTCTTGGTGAAGAAGTGCGCCACGATATCCACGATGTGGTCCACGCCGATATTCGGATTCGTCAGATCTTCCGTGGTAGCGTCGAACGACCAGTAGATCATCACCGGTGTGCCGCGGATGTTTTCGCGGGGCACCAATCCCCAGAAGCGGCAGTCGTCGGAGTTGTCGCGGTTGTCGCCCATCGCGAAGATGAAACCGGGGGGCACCACCAGCTCGCCGTTCACCACGTATCGCTCGAGCATTTCCATCGCCCGGGGCCGCAATGGGCGAATCGGAGGAACCGACGGGAAGTTGTCGCGGTACGCATCCGAGTCTCCTTGAACATGGACGGCGTAAGGCTCGTCCACCGGCTTGCCATTCAAGATGAGGCGCTTGTTTTCGAGCCGGATGCGATCGCCGGGCAGGCCGATGGCGCGCTTCACATAATCGGACGCGATGTCCAAGGGGTAGCGGAGCACGATGATGTCGCCGCGCCGGACGTCCCGATAGGGCAGCCAGCGGCGGGTAACCGGGTCGGTGGGAGAGTACGTGAGCTTGTCTACGAGCACGTGGTCGCCGATCAACAAAGTACTTTCCATGGATCCGGTCGGAATGACGAACGCCTGCAGTAACGTCGTCGTGCCGAACAGCAGCAGGATGATGGTGACGGCCCACTCGGCGATGAATCCGCGGCGGACGTGGCGCGACACGCTACGGTACTTTTGAAGGATTGCTTTCACGATTCCGATTATAGCGGGTATCGCGCGAGGGTTATTCCAGCACCCACTGCTTGAACCACTTCACTTCCTGATCGTACCGGTGCACCATGTCCCAGGGCGGCCAGCCGCCGTGATAGTTGCCCGGGTATCGGACCATCTTGGCGGGCACCCGCTGCTTCTTCAGCGCCGTGTACATCTGCTCGGCCTCCGAGATCGGCACGCGCAGGTCGGACTCGCCGTCGAGGAACATCGTGGGCGTGCGGACGTTGGCCGCGTGCGTGATCGGCGAAAGCGCGCGCATGCGTTCGGCCGCATCGGGCTGCCAGGGTGCGCCGAAGAATTCGCTCTCTTTGGTGCGCGGAATGTCGGCGGTGCCGTAATCGCTGATCCAGTTGGCGATCCCCGCTCCAGAAACTGCCGCCGAGAATCGCGTGGTCTGCGTGATGATCCAGTTCGTCAGAAAGCCGCCGTACGAGTAACCCGTGACTCCCAGGCGCTTGCGGTCGATCGGGTAATGGTCGAGC
>JBGPKH010000682.1:0-4801 GCA_041485845.1 Bryobacteraceae bacterium | reverse complement strand
CGCTTCCTCGCCACTGCGCCGAGTTGACCGGCCACCGGGAGAGAGCGACAACCGATTCCCTCAGGCAGTTCTCAAGGCACACCCGTGGCGCCGACCGCCGCCTCACCCCTCCTACCCCCGGAGTCGACCGCATGCAACTGGACCAGCGCGCCCAAAGGCCCCAAAAGAATGAAAACGCCGCCTTCTGATGGCCACCGACTGACACACAAAACTGAGATCGGCACGACTGTACGGCACGCAAAACCCGCAATTCACATTCACGGTGCAGAACTTCTGACCCAGGACACTATATAGCTAAGCTAGAATCAGGGAAACCATGGGACTCGCTGCCGGAACTCGCCTGGGCCCTTACGAGATCGTGGCGCCCCTCGGCGCCGGTGGCATGGGCGAGGTCTATCGCGCGCGGGACACACGGCTCGGACGCGAGGTGGCGCTCAAGGTTCTTCCTCCCTTGTTCGCGCGCGATTCCGAACGAATGGCCCGCTTCGAGCGCGAGGCCCGGCTTCTCGCCTCGCTGCATCATCCCCACATCGCGACGCTGTTCGGCGTGGAGGATTCCGGCGAAATCTTCGCGCTGGCGATGGAGTTGGTCGAAGGGCCGACGCTGGCCGAGCGCATCGCTCCGGGCGCCATGCCGCTCGACGAAGTTTTGCGCATCGGCCGGCAGATCGCGGAAGCGCTGGAAGCGGCGCACGAACGTGGCGTCATCCACCGCGACCTGAAGCCGGCCAACATCAAGCTGACCACCGACGGCGAAGTGAAGGTTCTGGACTTCGGCCTGGCCAAGGCGCTCGACTCAGATCCGGCGTCAGGGAGCGGGTCCGAGGCGCAAACGCTGATCATCGACTCGACGCGCACGGGCGTGATCCTGGGAACCGCGGCCTACATGTCGCCGGAACAGGCCAAAGGCAAAACGGTCGACCGCCGAGCCGATATCTGGGCGTTCGGCGTGGTGCTGTATGAAATGCTGGCGGGACAACGCCTCTTCCGCGGAGAGACTTCCGCCGACACGCTGGCCGCGGTACTGACGAAAGATCCGGCGATTGATACGCAGCTTGCGTCTGCGCCCGCGCCGATCCGCAGACTCCTGCGACGGTGTCTGGAGCGGGATCCGAAGAAGCGGCTGCGGGATATCGGCGAAGCGCGTATCGCCATCGACGAGTTCCTGAGCGAACCGCAGGCGGACGCGGCGCCCGCGACAGCGGCCCCGATCGCAGGGCCCGCCAAGCGTCCCCTGGCATGGATGGTGCTGGCCGCCTCGATGGCGGCGCTTGCGGCCGGTCTGGGATTCGTATGGCTGCGCCAGGCGCCGCCGGCCGAGCGCGTCCTGCGGTACTCGATTCCGGCGCCGGAGAGGTCCTCGATCCACAGCATTGCGCTCTCCGCCGACGGCCGGCGCCTGGCGATCGCGGCGACGACAAATGGAAAAAACCAAATCTGGTTGCGCGACCTGGAGTCGATCGAAGCTCAGGTATTGCCCGGAACAGACGACGCGCAGTTTCCTTTCTGGTCGCCGGACGGCAAGTGGATCGGGTATTTCGCGCAGGAGCGGCTCAAGAAGATCGCGGTCGGTGGTGGCGCCGCGCAGACGTTGTGCGACGCTCCGGGCGGCAGCGGCGGCACGTGGAATCGGGACGGAGTCATCGTTTTTTCCGCCCCCAAAATAGGGCTGCAGCGAGTCTCCGCGGCTGGAGGGCTGCCGGCCGCAATTACGAAGGGAGATCCCGCCGGCAATCCCCTCTTTCCGGTCTTTTTGCCGGATGGCCGGCGTTTCCTCTTTGTATCCGATACGGAATCGGGACAAGGCGTGGTGTATGTCGGTTCACTCGATGGACAGTCTCCGCGGAAGCTGTTCGACCAGCTTTCCCCCTTGGCCTACGTCCCGGCGCAAGCGGGGAGCAAGGTTGGTCACGTGCTTTTTCTGCGCGAAAGCACGCTGCTGGCGCAGCCGGTGGACGAGCGATCCATGCGGATCGCCGGGGAACTCTTCCCGGTCGCCGAGCAGATTTTTTTTAAGGTCTACGCCGGTTTTGCGCCGTTCTCGGCTTCGAGCGACGGTGTGCTGGTGTTCCAGGCCGCAGGCAATGTCGCGGCGAACCAGCTCACCTGGATGGATCGCGCGGGAAAGCCGCTGGCCAAGGTCGGAGAGCCCACGCGGGAGGTCGGATTTGTGCTTTCCCCCGACGAGTCGATGGTGGCCATGTGGCGCTCCACGTCCCTCAAGACGAGCGATATCTGGCTGCACGATCTGGCGCGGGGAGCGGACACGCGCTTGACTTTTGACGCGTCCTTGAATGTCATGCCGGTCTGGTCGCCGGATGGCCGGCGCATCGCTTTTTCCTCCAAACGCACAGGGAACTACGACATTTACGTGAAGGATGTGAGCGGCGGCGGGCAGGACGAACCCATTCTGCAATCCTCGCAGTACAAGATCATGTGCGACTGGTCGCGGGACGGACGCTTCCTGCTCTTTGCCGTATTCAAGAAGACCGATCCCGATCTGTGGGTGGTGCCGGTCGAAGGAGAGCGCAAGGCGGTACCGTTTCTGGCAACGGAATTCGTCGAGACCCAGGGGCAGTTCTCGCCCGACAGCCGCTGGATCGCCTACCAGTCGGACGAGTCCGGGCGGCCTGAGATTTACGTGCGTCCGTTTCCGGCGGCGCCCGGCAAGTGGCAGATCTCGGTGGGTGGCGGCATATTGCCGCGGTGGCGGGGAGACGGCAAGGAACTGTATTACCTCAGCCGCGACCTCAAGTTGATGGCCGCGCCGTTGAAAGCGCCGGCCGGTGCGCGGCAGGCGTTGGAGACCGGTGTCCCGCAGGAGCTGTTCGACACGCACGGTGTCACCCCGCCGCGGAACGTCAACGCGTTTATGTACGCGCCATCGGCCGACGGTCAGCGGTTTCTGGTGAACGTCAGCGGCTCGCAGCCGTACGAAGCGCCGTTGACCGTGGTGGTGAACTGGCTGGCGGCCGTCAAGAGGTGAGAAGAAACCGGCGGCCAAGACCGCCGGTATTACCGGGGAGTAGAATACCATTGTGCGATACGGAGGGACCCATGGGGGATAACAATTCGGATTCGGTTCTCGATGCAACGGGCAACACCATCGTTCTGGCGTTCGACCTGGCGGGCAGCCAGATCGTCAACATGCCGGATGAATTGGGCAAGGCGATACAGAAACCGGAGGTGCAGGCGGCGATTCAACAGGCGCTCTCGAAGTTTGCACTCGCGCGGCAGAAAAGCGGGACGACCGAGGTCTCCGACGAGGAGGCCAAGAAACTCGGCACCGAACTGATGGACAAGGCCGGCGGCAAGCTGACCGACGCCGTACTCGAACAATTGAAGAAGACTCCCGAATTCAAGCGGCTGGAAAAGAGCCTGAGCGATTTGGAATCGGCGCTGAAGAGCTCGCCGGTGGGAGTCTGGGTCGATAAGAACAAGAACATTCTCTACGTGGTGGGCGCCGGCCTCGCCATTGGCGGCGCGGTGGCGCTGTATGTCACCAAGACCGGCGGGCCCGCGATCAATTTCCCGATGAGCAAGCTCGCGGGAAAACCGATCAAGGTGTTCAACGTCGGAGGCTTTACCCTGAGCGGGAAGGTCCTCGCCTTCAAGCCCGATACGCGCGAAGTGGGGGGAGCGTTGGTGGGCGCGGAGAAGTGGGGCAAGCTCGAGGTGAGCCTGGAGCTGGGGGTGGTGGCGACCGGCGACGACATCACCAAGGTGGACGGCAAGCTGGTGCTGAAAACCAAAGATATCGACCTGGGGATCACCGGGTCCGGAGAGCTGCAGAAGAACACGGTGAATCTGGGGATTACGTTCGGGATCAAGAACGCGGGCGGGCAAGGCCCGTTCACCATCGGGGTGACGGGAGTGCTTCAGGACGGCAAGCTCACTGGCGGAAAAGTGAGCGGCGATTGGCAGTTGAAGGGCGGCGCCTCGATTGGGGTGGAAGGGTCGACGGGGTCGAGTGGAACCCAGGGGATGGTGCTGTTCTCAAAAAGCTTTTAGTGTGTTACTGAGCCGCGGCCGTAGGGAGTGGTCGCGGCGCCGCTACCCGCGCACCCCGCGCGAAATCTCGCCGCAGACCGCCTTCAGCTCGGGCGCCAGTCCACGCGCGCGGGCCATGTCCATGCGGAAGACCGGGCCCGAGATGCTCAGCGAAGCACGCGGCCGTCCGGGCCAATGATCGGCGCGCCGATGCAGCGGCCCTCGAGCTCGTTCTCAAGATTGTCGAGCGCCCATCCCTGCTGGCGTACTTTCAGTATCTCGGCCATCACCGAGGTCTTGTTGGTCAGCGTCTCTTCGGTCAGCCGCGGTAGGACCTTTCATTTTCGTGCGGATGAGAGGCAGCACGCCATTGATTTCCTCGACAAGCCAGCACCTCTCTGTATCACGCCCTTTGCGTACAGAAAAGCTTTGGGGCGGCGGCAATCTCGCGAGAAGCGAAACTCCCTCTGCGCCTGTCCCGCGCCAACATCGGATCGCTCAGTACGCGGTTTATTTTAACGCCTATATCTACCCGGAGAGCCTACGCCAGAATTTCCGTCATCTTCTTCGATGCCGTTGGGAAGCGGCCGAGGTTCGCTTCCATGATCTCGTCGGCGACGGTCAGGTAGAGGTCGCCGATGGTGCCCATCACGCGCGTGTGAGATCCGGTCTTCAGGCGGCCGGCGTGGCCCGCAACGATCATCGCCAGGCCGCTGCACTTGTGCGGATTGGCTTCGGCGTGCTCGTGCGCGTAGATCAGGCAGGTATGGTCGAGCACCGTACCGTCGCCTTCGGGAATGGATTTCAGCTT
>JBGPKH010000681.1:0-4811 GCA_041485845.1 Bryobacteraceae bacterium | reverse complement strand
GATGACATTTCCCAAGGGAGCTGCGTTGAAGGACCCTTCAGGTCTATTCAACTCCAGCCTCGACGGGAATGCCAGGCGCGCCATCGACATCCACGAAGGCGACAAGGTCGATGAGGCGGCCTTGAAGGATCTCATCCGCGCCGCAGTGGCGCTCAATCTCAAGGGCAAGAGCAAGCCGAAGCCCCGGCGAGCGAGCAGCAAGCGGGCCGACTAGCTTCATCGCAGGTCCCCGTTCCCGGATCATCTGGCACTCCAGCTCGGAGAAAGCGCCCGATAAGTACTAAAGGAAAGGGCCTGGGGCGCCCCAGGCGCGATGAGGCCATACGCCTGCGGCTCCGGGGCGTAAGCTGGCGGAAGATCACGCAAGTGCTTGATTTACCAATGGCCTACGGTAATCCACGCCTGTTCCAAAACCTCCCACCCCGCTAGGCACCCCGGCCGCAGAAACACGCAAGATACGGCTCGCCAGAAGGCCGTTTCAAGAACACTTGGTTTGCGAACTTCGGCTCACCAGGCGCGCCAGTTTGCGGCAATGTGGCTCTGGCTCACGCCGGAGGCTGGTGGAATTGTCGGGTGTATAAAAAAGGGACCCCACCGGTTCATGGCTCCTCCTTGCGGAAGCGTAATCCCCCCTCTCTGAGGCAGCATCATAATCCGGCTTCGCCGGGGTTGCACAGGTCCAACTTCGCCCCCTAGTCCCGAATCGGAGTGCGCTCGGGCTCGACAACGATATCAGATCGTTTCCCGTGGATGGTGACGTTCTTCAACTTAAGCTTCTTGATGTGACTCGGCAGGAGCGGCTTGTACACCTGCCTCAATCCGTCTTCCCGCCACCGCAAGCCGCTATAGCCATAAAGGAACTGCTGCAGGAACCCGCCCGCACCGGTAAGGAAATTCACATTGACGCTGTCCGCAGTCTCGGTCAGTATGTTGAAAGGCGGGCGCAGATACTGCTGATATGTGAAAGGAAGCAACTGGTCAATCAGCGCGATGTCACCGATTTCCGTCGCGACGATCGGGTTAAACGTGATGCCCATCATCACACCGAATCTGCGCCGCTGGAAGTCCTGGAGAGCCTTCGTCAAGATGGATCGCTTCTGCTCCAGGGTCAGGGGAAGCTCCAGCGGATAAGCAAACAGCAGCGTGGGCTCCGAAGGCACGTACAGGTTACTTCGCACCTTTTCCCACTCCGGGTCCGGTTCACGCCCAAGCGTCCTGGCGGCGGCGACGGCGATTCTCAAGTTAGTGGCCGCCACCCCGTTGGTGTAAGGATCGTTGTCGATGCCGATCAGCGACTCGTTTACCGAAACGACGTTCCGGATCTCATAGCGGCCCTTCTCCCGGCGATAAGTGACGCGGCTGGCCCAAAAGTCGGCAGTCTGCTGGATAACCGGATACCCGTAATGTGCCAGCCATTCCAGGTCGCCGGTGGCGAGGTAGTATTGCCACTGCGCGAGCGCGACGTCGCCGTTTACATGAATTTCGCTGGTCGCATTTTGCCAAGCGAATCGCGGCGTCGTTTCCTCGCCCGTGCTGCCTGCTTCCCACGGATACATCGCACCCTGGTAACCGTACTGGCGGGCGTTCTTCTTCGCAGCTTCAAGCGTCTTGTACCGGAACATCACGATTGCCTTGGCCATGTCTGGATGCAGAACCAGCAAGGATGGGAAGAAGTAGGTATCGGCGTCCCAGAAGATGTGCCCGTAGTAGCCCGCGCTCGACAGCCCCATTGGAGGAATACTGTACTCTACACCATCGCGGATGCACGACAGCACGTAGAACAACATGGAGTGGATTAGGCGCTGCAGTTCGGGATCCCCGTCGATGAGGATGTCAGTCCGCCACAGTTCGTGCCAGGCGTTGGCGTGCTCCGCAAAGACGGCGTCGTAGCCTCGGGTTCCGGCAGACTCGGCAACCTGCGCCGCCTGACCGGCCGGATCGGGCGCGCCGAGAGAAGGAACGATGCCGGCGTATTTGTAGAAAATATAGGTATTCTCCGCCGCGCCCTCGAAGGCGATCTCAGTGGTTGCCAGGTCGACTGACGCTGAGCTACTAACGTTGAAGTGCGGAAGATTCGCCGGCCACGCAAGGGCCACTGCTTGTGCGACCGTGGCGGTCTCGCCTTCCGCCCGCGAGATCATCCGCAGGAGGTTTCCCTGCGCGGACCGCTCCTGGACAACCATATGGCCGGGATACCAGAGGATCTGCTGGAACCCCTTCCCCAGCCCGGGCGGAACTTTGTCCAGTTTCGCCAGCGCGAAGCGCTTCGGCGGTTTCCACGCGCGAATGGGAAGGAGGACCTTCATGGGCCCCGAGTAGTGCGGAGTGACGTGGAGCTTCAGGACCGCCAGGTGCGGGTTCGCCCTCGAAACGAACATCTCTACTGCAATCGAGGTCGCCCGCTCGCCGTCCACCCAGCGATATTCGGTGCGGAGCACCGCCTCGTACATGTTCAACTCCTGCCGGTAGGAGCGCAGCGAGCCGGAATCGAGGGACGTCTGGTTCAGCCAGTTCCGGCCATCGAATACGTCGACCTCGTTCCAGGCCGGCAAAACCGCGATCCGAGGGACGTCGCCCTCACCGTGATCGTAGACCACGGACAGGAATGACTCAGCGGGCTTGGTGGCCCACTGCGACGTGGCCACACTGAGGTAGCCATTGCCAAGGAAGCTGCGCGTGTACGGCGCCAGCCGGTCCGTCTTCAGGACGAAGGTATCGTCCGCCGCAAACGAGCAGTCCGTCAAGATGATGAACAGGAACGCCGTTCGCATTTCTGATCCAACTACTCTACCGCTTCGCTGGTCATCCGTTTCAGGGTGTTCCCCTCGACGACCAGGTCAAGCTTCTTGCCGCGGACGGTGATGTTCTTGAGGCTCAGCTTCTTGATGGAAGTCGGCAACATCGGCCTGAACCTCTGGGTGACCCCTTCTTCACTCAACCGCAACCCGGTATAGCCGTAGACAAACTGCTGGAGCAGACCCGTGCCAGTTAGGAAATTGACACTCTCGCCGCGCGTGCCTTCGTTAATCACATTAAAGGGCGGCTTCATGTATGGTTTGTAGCTGCGGGTGAAGCAATCATCGACCAGGGCTTGGTCCCCCACTTCAACAGCCACCATGGGATAGATGGTCGGCAGGAGAAATGCGCCCCCTCCAGTGGAGGCGATGCTCTGGAGCGCGTTTTCGAGTGTGTTCTTCTTGGCCGCGTCAGTCATCGAATACTCATAGGGATAGCTGATCAGCGGGGTCACGTGCCCGATATTGTGCTTCCATGCCGGCGCCCCTTCGTACTCGGGGAAGTATTGGCCCTCGGCATTGTACGGGATGTACATCTTCCCGGAGACCTGGCGCCAGTCTGGATTTTCGGGCTTGCCCATCAGCCTGCCGGCGGTGATGGCGAGCTCGATGGTCTTGCGCGCACCCACGTTGGTGGCAACATCATTGTGGACGCCGCGCGAGCCTTCGTCCGGCGACACTACATCACGAATCTCGTAACGATCCTGTTCACGGTTGTATGTCGAGCGACTCACCCAATAATCAGCGGTGTCCTTCAAAAGGGGATAGGCGCATTCGGCGAGATAGTCCTGGTCGTCGGTGGCCAGGTAGTATTGCCAGACCGCCAACGCCACGTCCGAGGTCACGTGGTTCTCTTTCAGCGCGTTGTCCCAGGCAAAGCGGGGAGTGGTTTCGGCGCCGGTTTCGTCGGCCTCCCACGGGTACATGGCGCCCTTATAACCGCGGAGCTGGGCATTGATCCGGGCCGCTTCGAGGGTGTCGCAGCGGAACTGCACCAGAGACCGCGCCATTTCCGGGTGCAGCAACAACAGCGCCGGATACATGAAGGTGTCCGAGTCCCAAAAGATATGGCCTGCGTAGCCGGAGCTGGTAAGACCCAAGGGCGGGATGTTGAACCGCGTTCCTGCGCGTACGCTGCCAAGCAGATAAAAGATGGTCGAGTGGATGACCTTTTGCAGCGCAGGGTCGCCTTGCACGACAATGTCGGTCTTCCAGATCTTGTGCCAGGCGGCGGCGTGTTCCTGAAAGATGGCATCGTAGCCGCGGGCCCGCGCAGCTTGCGCGACTTCCTGGGCCGTGTCCGCCGGCGCTGGACTGTCAAACGAGGGGACCGCGCCGGCGTACTTGTAGAAGGTGTACGGTTTTTCGGCCGCCCCCTCAAAGCTGAGCTCGATGCCGGCAAGGTCTTCCGTGACGATGCCATTGGCGGCGAGCGGTTTCAAATCCTTCGGCCACGACAGCGCCAGTACTTCCGCCACCGCCGTGGTCCCGCCATCGGCCTTCGACACCAGCCGCACCAGCCCACCGTCGAGGCTCGATTCGACGCGGCGGTCCTGAACCACCATGTAGCCGGGATAACGCACGTTGGGCGCCTTCCCCTGCGCATCGCGCGGCAGTTGCTCCAGCCGGGCCACCGGCAGGCGAGCGGGCGGTTTCCAGGCGCGGATTGGCAGGAGCACTTTCACCGGCCCGGAGTAGTGCGGGGTCATGGTGAGCTTCACCGCGGCCAGGTGCGGCCTGGCGCGCGACACGAACGCCTGCACTTCCACCGATGTGGACTTTTCGCCGTCCGCCCACTCGTAGCTCGTCAGGAGGTAGCCGTCGTACATGTTGAGAGTCTGGCTCCAGGAGCGAAGCGAACCGCTGTCGAGCGCTGTGTCGTTGAGCCAGCGTTGGCCATTGAAGACATTCACCTCGTTCCAGGCAGGCAGCGCCGCGATCCGGGGCACGTCGTCGGCCGCATGGTCGTAGACCTTGACCATGTACGACTCGGTCGGCTTGGTGCCGAGCTGGTGG
>JBGPKH010000680.1:0-4815 GCA_041485845.1 Bryobacteraceae bacterium | reverse complement strand
TATCAGCTCGAGGCCGCGGTGGAGGAATCCAGGCTGGCGGCGATAAGGGTAGGACAGAGCGTGAAGGTATCGCTGGAGGGATGCGAGGAGCAGGCTCGGGTGTCGGAGATTGTGCCGGCGGTGGACGCGGCATCGCGCAGCTACATCGTCAAGATCGCCTTGGGGTGCCCCGCCGCGCGGTCGGGCATGTTCGGGCGCGCCGGGTTCCCGCAGGGGATGCAGCGGGTAATGGCCATTCCGGAGGACGCGGTGTCGGAGCGCGGGCAGTTGCAGACGGTATTCGTAGTGGAAAATGGCGCGGCGCGCTCGCGCCTCGTCACGGCTGGGCGCAAGTCGCAGGGCATGGTGGAGGCGCTTTCGGGACTGAACTTGGGAGAGAAGGTTGTGGCGCCCGTGCCGGCGGGACTGGCCGACGGCGCCCGCGTGGAGGTGCGGCCGTGAGACCTCTCGGTCCCGCGGGACGATTCGCCCGCGTGTGGATCTCGTCGAAGCTCACACCGCTGATCATCACCGGCGCGCTGCTGATCGGCGGGTTTGCGGTGTGGAAACTGCCGCGGGAGGAGGAGCCGCAGATCATCGTCCCCATGATCGACGTCTTCGTGCAGATGCCCGGAGCGTCCGCGCATGAAGTGGAAGAGCGCATCACCAAGCCCATGGAGAAGCTGTTGTGGGAGATCCCGGGTGTGGAGTATATCTACTCCACTTCCAGCCCCGGGACGTCGATGGCGATCGTACGCTTCTATGTCGGCCAGGACGAGGAAAAGAGCATCGTACGGCTGAACCAGAAGCTCTACGCCAATTTCGACTTGATTCCGCCGGGCGCGTCTCAGCCGCTGGTGAAGCCGCGCTCCATCGACGACGTGCCGATCCTGGCGCTCACATTTTCCAGCAAGCGCTACGGCGATTTCGAGCTGCGCAGCATCGCGGCGCAGGTTCACGACGCCATCAAGCAGGTGCCCGACGTTTCCGCGGTGACGCTCATCGGCGGGCAGCGGCGGGAGATCCGCATCGTGCTGGACGAAGCCAGGCTCGCCGCCTACAATCTCGCTCCCCTCCAGGTGACGGGCGCGCTCGGCCTGGCCAACCGGCGGCTCGATTCCGGGCGCTTCACCACCGGTAATCGCGAGTACCTGTTGCAGACCGGGGAGTTCCTGCGCACCGCCGAGGATGTGCGCAACGTGGTGGTGGGAGTCGCCAACGGCAGGCCCGTGTTCGTGCGCAACGTGGCCGAGGTAGCCGATGGCGGCGCGGAGCCCACCGAGTACGTGCGCATGGCCAAGGCGGCGGACCGCCAGTTTCTGCCGGCGGTTACCATCGCCGTCTCCAAGCGCAAAGGCACGAACGCGGTAGTGGTGGCGGAGAACGTGCTGCGGCGCATCGAACCGCTGAAGGGGCCGGTGATCCCGGGCGACGTGAACGTCGACATCACACGCCACTACGGCGAAACGGCCGCGGAGAAGTCCAACGAGTTGCTCTTCCACATGCTGATCGCGGTGGTGTCGGTGAGCTTGCTGATCGCCATCACGCTGGGCTTCCGCGAATCGCTCATCGTGTTCCTGGCTATCCCGGTGACGCTGGCGCTCACCCTGGCGGTCTTCTACCTCTACGGCTACACGCTGAACCGCATCACGCTGTTCGCTCTGATCTTCTCGATCGGCATCCTGGTGGACGACGCCATCGTGGTGGTGGAGAACATCGTGCGCCACTGGCGTATGCCGGCGAATCGCGCTCGCTCGCCGCTCGAAGTCGCGGTGGAGGCGGTAGACGAGGTCGGCAACCCCACCATCCTGGCGACACTCACGGTGGTGGCCGCCATCCTGCCGATGGCCTTCGTGGGCGGGCTGATGGGACCGTACATGCGGCCCATTCCGATCGGCGCCAGCGCGGCCGTGGTGTTCTCGCTGCTGGTGGCCTTTGTGGTGACGCCGTGGGCCGCGGTTCGCATTCTCAAGTCCAGCCACGCGGGGGCGCACGGCGAGCGCGAGGATCGCCTGACCCGCATGTACCGGCGCGTGATGGGCGGGATTCTCGGGCGTCCCATGGCGCGGTGGGGCTTTGCCGGAGGAGTCGTGGTCCTGCTGCTCGGGTCGGTCTCGCTGTTCTACTTCGAGTTCGTCAAAGTCAAAATGCTGCCGTTCGACAACAAGAGTGAGTTCCAGGTGATCGTGGACATGCCGGAAGGGACCACGCTCGAAGAGACCGCGCGTGCGGCCGATGCGCTGGCCCGCGCGGCCCTGGAGCAGCCCGAGACGGTGAATCTCCAAACCTACGTCGGCACGGCCTCCCCGTTCAACTTCAACGGGCTGGTGCGGCACTACTATTTGCGGCGTGGTTCGAACGTCGCCGATCTGCAGGTCAACCTGCTGCCGAAGAGCGCCCGCAGCCGGCAGAGCCACGAGATCGCCAAGCAGATGCGGGCGCGGCTCGTGCCGGTGGCCGAGCGCTACGGCGCGCGCATCAAGGTGGCCGAAGTTCCGCCCGGGCCGCCGGTATTGCAGACGCTGGTGGCCGAGGTGTACGGGCCGTCGCTAACGGGTCGCCTGGGAATCGCGCGCCGCATCCGCGACCTGTGGAAGCGCACGGACGGCGTGGTGGACGTGGACTGGTACGTGGAAGAGGACCAGCCGCAGCACCGGCTGATCGTGGACCGCGAGAAGGCGGCGCTGAACGGCATCACGGAGGACGACATCGCGCGCACCGTGCAGGTGGCGTCGGCGGGATTCACGGCGGGTCTGCTGCACGCCGACGCCGCCAAGGAAGACGTGCCGCTGGTGGCGCGTCTGGGGCGCGCGGCGCGCTCTGACTTGAGCGGGATTCTGCGACTGAAGGTGGCGGGGCGCAATGGTCAGATGGTCGCGCTGAGCGAGTTGGTGCAAGACCAGGCGACGGTCGCGGACCAGAGCATCTACCACAAGAACCTCATGCCGGTGACGTACGTGACGGGCGACGTGGCCGGCGCCATGGAGAGTCCGGTCTACGCCATCCTCAAGCTGGGTCCGGAGATGGAGAAGATCCGCGCGCCGGAGGGGTATGCCGTCGAACAGCACATGGCCGCGCTGCCTTCCGATGCGGACCGCTATTCCATGAAGTGGGACGGCGAATGGCACATCACCTACGAGGTGTTCCGCGACCTGGCCATCGCGTTCGCGGCGGTGCTGATCCTGATCTATGCGCTGGTGGTGGGATGGTTCCAGTCGTTCGTCACGCCCCTGGTGATCATGGCGGCGATTCCCTTCTCGCTGGTCGGGATTCTGCCGGCGCACGCGCTGATGCACGCGTTCTTCACCGCGACCTCGATGATCGGCTTCATTGCCGGGGCGGGGATCGTGGTGCGGAATTCCATCATCCTGGTGGATTTCGTGGAGCTCCGCCTGCGCGAGGGAATGGCGCTGGCCGCAGCGGTGGTGGACGCCGGCGCCGTGCGGTTCCGGCCGATGATGCTGACTGCCGCCGCCGTGGTAGTGGGCTCGACCGTGATTCTTTTCGACCCCATTTTTCAAGGACTGGCGATTGCCTTGATGGCTGGTGAAGTCGCCTCGCTGGCGCTTTCGAGGATGACCGTGCCGGTGGTGTATTACATCGTGAATCGTAGGAGGAAAGTCGAATGTCGGTCGACCGTTATCTCCGGCTGATCGCCGGATTCTTCGTGTTGGTGAGCATGGCGCTGGGGTATTGGGTCAGCCCTTACTGGTTCCTGTTCACCGCGTTCGTGGGCTTGAATCTGTTCCAGTCGGCGTTTTCCGACTGGTGCCCGATGATGACGTTTTTGCGAAAGCTGAGGGTGAAGTAGGGCACCCTACGCCGCTACGGCGGCGTGGACCATCGTCTCGATCGCCGGCGCGTTCAGCAGCGTGTTGTGGATCAGGCAGGCGCGAACAGCCCGCAGAATGCCGGCCTCGTGCCGCTCGTCCAACCCCTGCGCGATGACTTCGATGCGGAACGTCCCCAGCCGCGCCGGCGCTTTGGCCTTCTCCGCCGACACCAGAACCTCCAGCCCCTCCGCCGGCAGCGCATGCAGCTTGAGATACTGGGCCGCGTAAAAGCCCGCGCAGGTTCCGAGAGAAACCAGCAGGAACTCCGGCGGTGTCATGCCGGTATCGGCGCCGCCGTTAGCCGGCGGCTGGTCGCATACCACGCGATGTCCGCGCGTGGTGGCCTCGAACCTCACGTCTCCGAGATGTTGAATTCTGACTTCCATACTCACTCATGAAGATGCATCCTGCGAAAGAAGGTGACAGACGAAAGCGTCTGTCCCACGCTGCTACCATGGTCGATGGATGCTCCGCCGCCGATCGGTTCTCACCTTCGCGGCCGCGCTGGTTCTCTTCTGGCAGTTGATGCTGCCGCCGGTTCCTGGCGTAGCCGACAACGGCGACTTCGGCAAGCTGCTGGGCCGCTTCGGTCTGGGGTCGGGCAAGACCTTCGTGTACGCTGACACCAAGTTGTTCTTTGCGGACCAGTACCGCTATCGATCGGACTTCCACTCCTCGGAGCTGCTGCTGATCGCACCCGCCGTGGCGATCAATCGGGTGGTCTCGCGTGACGGCTCTTTCGATCTCAGGATCATGGGCGCAGTTCACGCATCGCTGCTGGCGCTCGCCGTCTTCCTGGTTGCGCCCGCCCTGGAGAGCGCGACCCTTGGCGGATTGTCTCTCCTCCTGTTCTGCGATTTTCTGTACGCCGGCTTCTTCAACAGCTTTTACATGGATGCGGCGGCGTTCCTGTTTACGGTGTTGGCGGCCGTATTCTACCTGCGGGCGGCCCGCTGGCGCAGGCCGATGGATGCGGCCGCGCTGCTGTTTTGCATGCTGCTGG
>JBGPKH010000679.1:0-4816 GCA_041485845.1 Bryobacteraceae bacterium | reverse complement strand
GTCCGACTGGCCCAGCAGCGTCACCTCCAGGCCAAGCTGCCGCAGCGCGTCCGGCATCTGGTCTCCCGCCCCCATGATGTAGCCCACCCTGCGCGCGGTCACCTGGATGTTGGCCCGCACCAGCTTGACCTCGGATGGCGGAAACAGCGTCTGCGCAGGAATGTGGGGATACGAGATCACCTGCATCCCGGAAACGATTTCGCGTCCGCCCACGGTCGCCACCGCGCGCAGCGATGCGGTGGCCTCTCGCGCCGGCGGCGTCACCACGAACGAAATCTCCTGCTGCTCGCCCGCGATCGCCACTTGAAACTTCTGCGACAGCGGCTCGGCCTTCCATCCCGCGGGCACGTCCAGCCGTAACTCGCCGGCGGCGTTGGCCACGTTGGCCTTGACCGAGACCTGCAGTTTTCGCGGCGCCGCCGAGGGGAACAGCGCGGCCTTATCCGGCAGGTTCACCGCCACCGCCGGCACCACCACCAGCGGCCGTTCCCGCTCGCCTTCGGAGCTGCTGGCATAACGATAGCGCACGGGGCGCACGATCTCGATCGTCGCGCCCGCCACCGATAACCGCGCGCGCATTTCGAGAACCGGCGGCGTATCGGGCAGGCCGATGAGGCGCTGGTCGTCCACGGTGTACACATCCGCCGCGGGCCGCTTCGCCAGCCAATACGGCTGCGAATACGGCTGCGACGACGGCACCTCCACCTTGATTTCGGCAATAGCGCTCTGGTTGTAGCCGAGCCTGGCCGCGGGTGTGTGATTCGCCGCGCGGTCCGCAAAGCCTTCGAGGCGGACGCTCTCGACCAGCACCTCCGTAGTGGAGCGGTTCAACACGGTGGTGGTCACGGTCAGCTCCGACCCGGGAGTCACTTCCGCCTGCCGCGGCTGTGCATCCACCCACAGGCCGGCGCATTGCGCGATGGTCTGGTCCAGCTCGGCCAGTTTGCTCTTGGCCAGCGGATCGTTGATGGCCGCGATCAACGGCCGCGCCTTCACCAGTTGCGCGATGCTCTTCTCGGGATGCGCCGGCTCAAAGCTTCGTATCGCTTCCGCCAGAATGGCGCCGGCCGCCGCGCCTTCCGGCAAACGGTTCCACGAGGTGTCGATGCCGTCGAACAGGTCCTTAGCCGCGCCGGGGTCTCCGGCCACCAGCTCGAATTCCGCCAGCGAGGGGCCCGGCCTCCGCATCGCGCCGGTGCCCTGGCTGTGGTGCATGCTGCGGCTCAGCACCGCCAACTCTTCATACGAATACCCCAGCATGGGATTGAAATCACCGGTAGGGGCGGCTCCCGCCGGAGTGCCCTTGGGGCCCGGCGGCGGACCGCCCCGTCCAGCGAACACACCGAATGTCGCGAACACGAGCCGCCTGGCCCGCCACGGCTGCACGTACCGCAATTGCTCGGGAAACCGCTTGGGATCGCCCGCAGCCTCAAAGGCCTCCTTGCCGAGAATCGCCGACGTCTCATGCTGCCCGTGCCCGTCGCGCGGCGTACCGCTGAAACCCAGGATTACGACGTCCGGCCGGTACCGCCGCATCACCCAAACCACGTCCGACAGGATGCGGTCGTGACCCCATTTCCGCATGGTCTCTTCCGCCGTTTTGGTGAACCCGAAGTCGATGGCGCGCGTGAAGAACTGCTCCGCGCCATCGATCCGCCGCGCGTCCAGCAGCTCTTGCGTGCGGATGATTCCCAGTTGCGCGCCCTGTTCCGATCCGATCAGGTTCTGCCCGCCCTCACCGCGCGTCGCCGAAAGATAGGCCGTCCGCACGTAGCGGCCGCGCGCGAAGTAGGCCAGGACCGCGGTCCGCTCGTCGTCCGGATGGGCGGCTATCATGAGGACCGCGCCCAGCTCACTCAACTTATGCAGCGATTGCTCGATTTCGGCCGCCCCGGAAAAGCTGCGCTGCGCCGGGACTGGAACTATCACGGTCACAAAAAACGCGAGGGCAAGGAACTTGGCTGCCAGTTTGCTCGTCGGAACCATTAGAAGTCCATTCTACGACGGGCGTCACCGCCGGAATGGCAAGGAGGGGTCATGAACGCTGCACAAAGAGTGGGCAGCTTCCTCGCCAGGCTCCGCCGATATACGCGCCCAAGAATCCGGCCCACAGGGCTCCTGCAACCGGCCGCGCCGCCCAAGATCGGGTTGGCGCTGGGAGGCGGCTTCGCCCGCGGCATCGCCCATGCGGGCATCCTGGAAGTTCTCGAGCGGTACCACATCCCCATCCACTGCATCACCGGGGTGAGCGCCGGCTCCATCGCCGCGGCGGCCTATGCCAGCGGAGCGTCGCCGGCCGAAATCGCGCGCGCCGGCTGCTCCATGCGCTTCGGCGACGTGGCGCACTGGAGCCTCTGCCGCATGGGCTTCGTGGTGAGCGAGCGCATGCAGAAGTTCCTGGAGCGACTCCTGAAGCGCTACCGCTTCGAAGAGATGCGCATTCCGCTGGGCGTGCTCGCCACGGATCTTTGCACCGGACAGACCGTGCCGTTCCGCGAATCGGGCGACGTCTTCCTGCCCATCCGCGCGAGTTGCTCCTATCCCGGCCTGTTTCAGCCCGTGCGACACAATGGCCGCCTGCTGGTGGATGGCGCCATGAGCATGGAGATCCCGGCGCTGCTGGCCCGCCAGCTTGGCGCCACGCACGTGATCTCGGTACACCTGCCCGCGCAGCCGGGCGACCGTCCACCCACCAACGTGGCCCAGGTGCTCAACCGGTGTTTTCAGATCCTGCAGAGCCGCAACGAGGAGGCATGGCGCAAGGACAGCGACCTCGTTCTGGCGCCCGACGTCCGTGCAGTGGAATGGGACGGCTTCGGTTGCGGACCCGAACTGCTCAAGGCCGGGGAGGCGGCCGCCTTGGCGGCGATACCCAAAATCCAGGGGTGGCTGGCGGTCCCGCAGTTGGCCGCCCCACACGCCGGCCCTGTTCCCAGTTCTCTGACCGCTTGAGAGCCGGCGGTGCAGCACGGGACCGGCGCTGTGACGCATCTTCGAGACGTGTGTCGAGTTATTATTCTTGCCGCTGTAAATTCCTTTGTTTCTGTATCTTGCGGAGGCAGCCTGAAATTGGGAGACGCATCCGGAGGGCTTTTCTTGCAGGATGCGTCTCCCGGGCGTCTGGCGGCCGGACGACCATGACTGTTCGGTATGTTGCATGGTCTTCTCCTATTACCGATGTACCATGACCACATTCGGCTGCCGGTCTTTGAGACCCGGAAGTGGTTGAAATCATTCAGAAAATTTTGGGCGAACGGCCGTGACTGAGATTTTTGGAGGGCGGTCTTTGGGGGTGGCGGGCACGGGTGCTTCGAAGCGGTCTGTTGGGGGCGGAGATCCGTCTTCCGGTACCTGATGCCTGGAGTCAGCGGCCGGATTGGCGACTTCACGGGACTAATCTCGCCTTCTGGAGGCTCGATCCCGATCGTGGTGCTCTGGGCTGTTGGCGACAGGAATCGCCGCGGGCCAACGACGGCACTTCGGCGGTAATGCGGCTACCCTGCCAAGTGGATTGTCTCCGATTGGCCTGGAAGCTATCGCCGAAATCATCGGCAAGCGCCTAGTCTGGCAGATTCTCCAGATCCGCCAGGTCCTTCGCCCGCCCGCTGGCCGCCTTGTTTTCCCGCAGACGAGCCAGACTGATCACAGGAACCACCATTTCCTCAATCTGAATCATCTCTTTTTCGGCGTAACACGATTCGAACTCGACTCCGGAAATGGAGGTGAGAATCTCAATCCGAATAGGGGGCACCCCCATGCGAACCACGTTATTCCGGGCAAGAAACAGGTCGGAGGTTAGCCCTGCCGCGGCGAACCCGAACTCGCGAACGGCGCGCTCAATTTTGGCGGCGTTTTTCGGACTAACGTTGACCCAAATATCGAGATCGTTGGTGGCCCTGATATGACCGTAAATTCCAACCGCGTATCCGCCAATCAACAGGTATTCAACGCGGTTCGAGTTGAGCGACTTCAAGAACTCTTTGAAGTCCCTCGCTAGCGCTGGTGTAGCCATAGAAGGTCCTTCGCAAAAGTTCGAGCGCCCGCAGTCGTTCCTCGACTGGCCGGGACAACCAGTACCCAACCGCATCGTCCGGATCGGTCAAGCGCACGACGGAAAATTGAGTGCGGTCCAGCCGAAAGTCTTCGAGCCCATCCTCAGAGGCCATGCCCATAACTCTAGTTTACCGCCGAATCAAAGCGCAGGGCCTCTGTGCGACCGTGACGTCAAGCGCTTACGTTCCGCGATTGCCGTAATGCTGCTGGTAGGCGACTTATCGTCCATGTGGATCTGGGTAAACACTACCGTAAGGGAGGATCGATCCCCCTCCCGCGACCGGGCGAGCTTGTCTTCGATCTGCGGTACAGACCGAAACCTCTCACCGTTTACGCCGGCCCTCACAGGCCCAGCACGACCAATTCGTCAGACGCCGATTCTTCAAACTGAATTTCCGGCCCGCTCCGATCCTCGGGGGGTCAATCGGGCGCGACCGGGTGGGTGCGCGTCAAATTCGTGGGTGGAAGTTGCGCCCTCTCTTTTTTTTTGGCCGATAATCTGAATGTGTTTAATCATTCAGAATGGAGGCACTGGTGGATCAACTCCTGCTGACCGCGCACAGTCGCCAAGGGTAGACCAATGACGGCCACTGAGCGCGCAGGATTCCTGGTGCGAAATCCTCTTCTCACCAGCAAACGCCGTTCGGTTCGACTTCGAGCCGTACCACATCCCCATCCACTGCATTACCGGGGTGAGCGCCGGCTCCATCGCCGCGGCGGCCTATGCCAGCGGAGCGTCGCCGGCCGAACTCGCGCGCGCCGG
>JBGPKH010000678.1:0-4829 GCA_041485845.1 Bryobacteraceae bacterium | reverse complement strand
TCCTGGAGGCCGCGCGCGTGGCCGCCGGCCGTCCCAACCTGCACCTGGTCTACATCACGAACTTCAAGTGCGGGCCCGATTCCTACATCAAGCACTTCGCCCGCGAAGCCGCCCGAGCGCCGCTGCTCGTCCTGCAATTCGACGGGCACGGCAACGACGCCGGATACATGACACGCTGCGAAGCGTACCTCGACAGCAAAGGGATACTGCGATGCTACCAGTAACCCCTTGTGGGGCAGGTTGTCAACCTGCGGCCGATTGGCAATCGGCCCGGCCCGCAGGATGTGGCCTGCAAGCGAAGCGCATCTACATCCCGCCCATGGCCTACGGCAGCGCGCGCGCGTTCGCCTCGGCGTTCCGAGCCATTGGCCTGGACGCCGAGCCCACGCCGCCCTCCGACCACCGCACGCGCGAGCTCGGCGCGCGCTACACATCCGGCGACGAGTGCTACCCCGCCAAGGTGACCGTCGGCGACTTCATGAAGGTGCTGGAGCGGCCCGCGATCGACCCCACGCGGGTCGCGCTCTTCATGCCGACCGCGCAGGGCCCCTGCCGCTTCGGCCAGTACGCACCCTACCTGCGCCAGGTCCTGAACACCAACGGCTGGAGCGAGGTCGAGATCCTCTCGCCCACCAGCCAGAATGCCTATGCGGGCCTGGGCAGCCTCGCCGGGCCATTCGTGCGCACCGGCTGGCGCGCGCTGCTCTGCGCCGACCTGTTGCAAAAGCTGCTGCTGCTGCGGCGGCCTTATGAAGAGCGCCGCGGCGACGCGGAAGCCGTCTACGAGGAATCGCTCGCCGACCTTTGCCGCACCCTGGAGGAGACGCCGTCCGAGTCTACGCCGCAACTGCGCGCGCTCCACGAGTCGATGGTGCGCAGCCGCGAACGGTTTCACCGCCTGGCCACGCGCCGCGAGAGCGCGCCGTTGATCGGCATCGTGGGCGAGATCTTCTGCCGCCTGAACACCTTCTCGAATGAAAACCTGGTGCAGTGCCTGGAAGGATACGGCGCCGAAGCGTGGGTCTCCGACCTGGTGGAGTGGATCTGGTACACCAACTCCGAGCACTTCCGCAAGCTGAAGCTGGAGGGCCGCACCTGGACGTCCGAAGCCCTCGGCGCATGGGTGCGCAAGCGCGTCCAGAAGCACGACGAGCACGTGCTGGTCGAACCGTTCCACGAAGACTTCGCCGGCCGCGAAGAGCCGGACATCTACGAGATTCTGGAGTGCGCCCGCCCGTATCTGCCGCGCGAAGGCGCTTTCGGCGAGATGGTGCTCAACGTTGGCAAGGTGGTCTACCTGGCGAAGAAAGGCGCGGCAGGAATCATCGACATCAGCCCCTTCACCTGCATGAACGGCATCGTCTGCGAGGCCATCTACCCCCGCATCAGCCGCGACCTCGGCGGAATCCCCATCCGCAATTTCTATTTCGACGGCACGCAATCGGATCTGGATCGGGACTTGGGCGTGTACATGGAGCTCGCGCGGAGTTACCGTAAAGCGCGGAAGTAGGATCGCGGGAATCTACCACGCAACGGTCTGGAGTCCCTCGTGGCCACCGGCAGGTCGTATTGCCGAGCCATGCGGCGATCCACACGTCGTTCTCCCCTCGGCGGAATCTATTTCGACGGCACGCAGTCGGATCTGGATCGGGATTTGGGCGTGTACATGGAACTCGCGCGCAGCTACCGGCGGGCTATGGCAAAATAGGAATCAAATGCCCGCTATCGTTTCACCTCCCGAACAGAGAACCCTGCTGCACAACATCAGTTGGGAAACCTACGAACGCCTGCTCGCGGAGAACGTTGAGACTTGCGGGACACGCTTCACCTACGATGAAGGGAACCTCGAAATCATGGTCGTGTTCGTTGGGCACGAAAAGCCGAACCGCACGCTCGCGCGACTGGCGGAGGTCACGGCGGAAGAGACTGGACGCGATTTTAGTGGCTCCGGATCCACAACCTTTAAACGTGAAGATCTAGCCAAAGGGTTCGAGCCGGACTCCTCTTTCTACTTCCGCCACGCCGGCGCCATTCGCGGCAAAGACGAAATCGATCTCGCCACGGACCCTCCTCCCGAATTGATCATCGAAGTGGACATCACCCGTTCCTCCCTCAATCGCTTCCCGATCTTCGCGGCGGTCGGAGTTTCGGAAATCTGGCGCTATGATGGCGAGCGTGTCCGGTTCCACGCTCTGGAGGGAACAGCTTATCGTCAGATCGACGAGAGCCTGATTCTGCCGCCAATGACCGCGGCACAAGCCACCATCTTCGTCGAAAGCGATCGCCACGAGAGCGCAACCACCTGGCTTCGCGCCGTCCGCGAGTGGGTCCGGTCCCGATCCGATTCTTTGCGATGAAGCATTATCGATCGTCGATTCCCAAGGCCGCACGGGAGCGCATCACCGCTACCTTTGTCACAGGTCCCCACAAATTCAAAGCCGAGTACATCCTGAACAGAAGGCTGGTCGGCATCCGGTACTTCCATGAGTCGGGTGAGCTCTCGGCTGAATACCCTCTGAGAAATGGGCTGCTGCACGGAATCGTGTACGGGGCGGACGAGCCGGGCAAGCTGGATTCCGCGGAGCCGTTTTCCAAGGGACTGCCTCACGGAACTGCGAAGCAGTGGTCGGCGGATGGCAAGCTGATTGGCACTTACACCATGATCCGAGGCAGCGGCATTGACCTGTGGTGGAATTCCTCTGAAGACGGGACTTACCTAAGCGAAGCTCGCTACTTACAGCACGGGAAATGGCACGGGTTTGAGTGGTGGTTCAATCAGGACGGGACTGTCTGGTCGGAGCGCCACTTCTGGAGCGGTCAGAAACATGGCATTGAGCGATTGTGGAATGAACATGGCCGCCTTCGTCGAGGCTACCCAAAGTACTGGATAAGAAATGAGCGCACGACCAAACGGCAATACCGCCGCGTCCATGCAAATGACGATCCGACGCTCCCGCCGTTCCGCGAAGAGGACCATCGCCCGCAGAGGAAATTTCCGCCCGAAATCGCAACTCACCTGCGTTTCAATGAGTAATCGCACATTCGCCCCCACGCCCGCCACGCTACTCTTAAGAAGGAGGACTCCCGAATGGAAACGCCCGTATTGCCGCAAGAGGAAGTCGGCAAGCTGGATGCCTACTGGCGAGCCGCGAACTACCTGTCCGTCGGACAGATCTACCTCTACGACAATCCCCTCTTGAAGGAACCCCTCAAGCTCGAACACATCAAGCCCCGCCTGCTCGGGCACTGGGGCACCACTCCCGGCCTCAACTTCATCTACGTCCACTGCAACCGCCTCATTAAGAAATACGACCTCAACATGATCTACGTCTGCGGTCCCGGCCACGGCGGACCCGGCATGGTCGCGAACACCTATCTCGAAGGCACCTATAGCGAGGTCTACTCCAACGTCACGCAGGATACCGAAGGCCTGAAGCGCCTCTTCAAGCAGTTCTCCTTTCCCGGCGGCATCCCCAGCCACGCCGCGCCCGAAACGCCGGGCTCGATTCACGAAGGCGGCGAGCTCGGATACGCCCTGCTGCACGCGTACGGCGCGGTCTTCGATAACCCCAGCCTGATCGCTTGTTGCGTGGTCGGCGACGGCGAGGCCGAGACCGGCGCGCTCGCCACCAGTTGGCACTCCAACAAGTTTCTCAATCCGGCGCGCGACGGCGCGGTCGTGCCGATCCTCCACCTCAACGGCTACAAGATCGCCAACCCCTGTGTGCTGGCGCGCATCCCGCGCGAGGAGCTCATCGACCTCTTCACGGGCTACGGCTATAAACCGTACTTCGTCGAAGGCCACGAGCCCGAGAAGATGCACCAGCAGATGGCCGCCACGCTCGAGACAGTGGTGCTCGAGATCCAGGCCATCCAGAAGCGCGCGCGTGAAGTCGGCGACCCCGCCCGGCCGCAGTGGCCCATGATCGTGCTGCGATCGCCCAAAGGTTGGACCGGTCCGAAGGTGGTCGATGGGCAGCAGGTGGAAGGCACGTTTCGATCGCACCAGGTGCCGGTCACCGATTTCGCGTCCAAGCCGGACCACATCGCAATCCTGGATGGATGGATGCGCAGCTACCGTCCCGAGGAACTGTTCGACGAGAGCGGCAGGTTCCAGCCCGAACTGGCCGAGCTCGCGCCCAAGGGCGAACGGCGCATGGGCGCGAATCCGCACGCCAACGGCGGCGTGTTGCTGAAAGACCTGCGCATGCCGGATTTCCGCGATTACGCCGTCGAAGTTCCCAAGCCCGGCACGGTGCAGGCCGAGGCCACTCGCGCGTTGGGCCTCATGCTGCGCGACATCATGAAACGCAATATGGATACCAACAACTTCCGCGTCATGGGGCCGGACGAAACCGGTTCCAATCGGCTGGGCGCGCTGTTCGAAGTCACGGGCCGCGCGTGGGAGGCCGAGATTCTGCCCACCGACGATCACATCGCGCGCGACGGCCGCGTCATGGAAGTGCTCAGCGAGCACATGTGCCAGGGCTGGCTCGAGGGCTATCTGCTCACCGGCCGTCACGGCTTTTTCTCGTGCTACGAAGGCTTCATCCACATCATCGATTCCATGTTCAATCAGCACGCCAAGTGGCTGAAGGTGACGCGGCGCATCCCGTGGCGCCGGCCCATCGCCTCGCTCAACTACCTGCTGACTTCGCACGTCTGGCGTCAGGACCACAACGGCTTCTCTCATCAAGATCCGGGCTTTATCGACCATGTCGTGAACAAGAAGGCGTCCGTGATCCGCGTCTATCTGCCGCCGGATACGAACACGCTGCTTTGCGTGGCGGACCACTGTCTGCGCAGTCGCGATAAGGTCAACGTCATCG
>JBGPKH010000677.1:0-4849 GCA_041485845.1 Bryobacteraceae bacterium | reverse complement strand
GTGTGCGCGGGCCCCGTCAGCGAGCGCTGCCAGCAGGAGGCGATGGCCGTCGCCGCCCTGCATCATCCCAACATTTGCGCGCTGCACGATATCGGCCATGAAGACGGCGTGGACTTCCTGGTCCTGGAATCGGTGGAAGGCCAGACGCTGGCGGCGCGTCTGGAAGGGGGCCGCGCCCTGCCCCTCGACAAGGCCATCACCACCGCCATCGAAATCGCCGACGCCCTCGACAAGGCGCACCTGGCCGGCGTGACGCATCGAAGCCTGCAACCCTCCAAGGTGGTTCTCGCTCCGGCCGGCGCGAAGCTGCTGGATTTCGGACTGGACGAAGGCAGACCAATGGACGCTGACGCCACCAGTCCAAAAGGCGTCCCACCGCTGGGCGGAGACGCCGCCTTGCCGTACACCGCTCCCGAATGTCTGGAAGGAATGGAAGCGGACTCGCGGAGCGACATCTTCGCTTTCGGGGCCGTCCTCTACGAGATGGTCGCCGGCAAGAAAGCCTTCGAAGGCAAGAGCCGCGCGGTGATGATCGCGATGATCGCCACCACCGATCCGGATCCCTTGTCGAAGTCGCAGCCTGGGGCGCCCGCGCTGCTCCAGCACATCGTGCGGCGGTGTCTGGCGAAGGATCCGGAGGATCGATGGCAGACGGCGCACGATTTGCTGGTCCAACTCCGCTGGCTCGCCGAAGGCGGGGCCGTGGCTTCCGCGCCGGGCCAGAAGCGGGACCGGCTGACCCGCGCGCTGCTGGCGGGGGCTGCGTGTCTGTTCGTTGCGCTGGCGATTCCGGCGGCGCTCGATCTGCGAGGCGCGGGCGATCCGGCCCCATTCCAGTTTCGCGTGCCGGTCCGGGGTCTGAACACTTCCGACATCGCGCTCTCGCCCGACGGGCAGGCGATCGCCCTGGTGGCCCGTCCGAGCACCGCGCAACCTGCGGCGCTGTACGTCCGGCGCGTGGGTGCGGTGGCATTCCAGCGGCTGGGTGGAACCGAAGATGCCGCGCAGCCGTTCTGGTCCGCCGATAGCCGCTACATCGCCTTCGTGGCCGGGGGCCGTTTGAAACAGGTGAACGCCGCCGGCGGCGCGCCCAAGGATATCGCCGAGGCGCAGGGGTTCTCCGGGGGCGCGTGGAATGGCGATGGGACGATTCTCTTCGGATCCTCCAAGGGGATATACCGCGTCTCCGCGCAGGGCGGAAAACCGGCCGCGGTCACTACCGTTGAATCCCAGGAGACCGGACATTTCTGGCCGAGCTTTTTGCCCGACGGGCGTAGTTTCCTATACCTGGCGTGGTCCGGACAGGCCACGAATCGCGCCATCTTTGTGGGAAAACTGGACTCCAAGGACAAGACCAGGTTAATGGCCGGCGACTCCAATGCCGCCTACGCCGCGCCCGGTTACATTCTATTTCATCGCGACGCGTCCCTGTTCGCGCAGCCGTTCGATCCCAAGAGACTGGCGTTCCGCGGAGATCCGGTCCATATCGCCGGCGATGTGGCCTCCAGCTCCGGCAACGGGCGCGGCAATTTCGACGTATCGCAAAACGGCTCGCTGCTATACTTCCAGGGCGCCGGCGCGCCGGCGGGCAGAGGCCAGATCTTGTTCAATGCCGTACAGTGGGGATGGGTGGAACGAAGCGGACGCCCGCTGGGCTACGCGGGAGAACCCGGCTCCTACGGCGACTTCGATCTTTCGCCCGACGGAAAGCTGATCGCGGTCACCAAGCAGGAAAGCGGGCCGGGCGCCGATATCTGGGTGATCGATTGGCAGCGCGCCGGCGTGACCACGCGCCTGACCCTGGATCCAGCCGACGATATCAACCCGGTTTGGTCTCCGGACGGGAAGCGCATCGCTTTCACCACGTACCGTAAGGGCAATGCCGATATCTACGTGGTGGAGAGCGGCAGCGGTGTTGGCAAGGACACCCCTCTGTTGGAGTCGGCGACTGATGAAATCGTGGAAGACTGGTCCAAAGACGGCAAGTACATCGCCTACCTCAGCGGCCAGGACAATTTCTATGACATCTACGCGCTGCCCCTGGTGGATGGGAAACCGGCGGCGGATCAAAAGCCATTCCCGGTGGTGCAGGGACGTTTCCAAAAGAACGAGCCGCAGTTTTCCTACGATGGGAAATGGCTGGCTTACACCTCCGATCGAACGGTGCCGGGGACGTTCCAGGTTTATGTGAGGTCGTTTCCGGCGGGAGACCAGGAAATTGCGGTGTCCATAGCGGGCGGCGGACAGCCGCGCTGGAAGGGGGATGGGAAAGAACTCTATTATCGCGCTCCCAGTGAACAGATCATGGCGGTGGACATCAAACCGGGCGCCAGGCTCGAGGCCGGTATTCCACACCCGTTGTTCCCGGTGCCTTGGCGGACCGGAGATACCGGGAATCCCATCCGTCACCTGTTGGCAGTCACTCCGGATGGCCAGCGTTTTCTCATTAGGGTTCCGCCGGGTGGTGGTGGGGGCGCCGCCACCGGACTCGGCAACACGGCCGTTCCGGAGGTCCCCGTCTTAGCCTCCCCGTCGGTCTCCGTGGCCGGGGGCGGCCGCGGCGCCGGGGGAATGGCCTCCGCCACGTACTCGGGCCTCACGGTGATTCAACATTGGCCCTCGGGACTCGGGAAGGCGGAAAAATGACAGGACCGGCAGCGCTGGCGGCGGGAACCCGGCTCGGCCCGTACGAGATTATCGAGCCCATCGGCGCGGGCGGCATGGGCGAAGTCTACAAGGCGTCGGACACCCGGCTGGATCGCGTGGTTGCCGTCAAGCTGCTCACGCGACAATGGGCCGAGGACCTCGAAATGCGCCAGCGTTTCGAGCGCGAGGCCCAAATCATCGCGTCCTTGAGCCATCCCAATATCTGCGTGCTGTACGACATCGGACACCAGGACGGCGCGGACTTCCTGGTCATGGAATATCTGGAAGGCGAATCGCTGGCGGCGCGGTTGGAGCGTGGGCCGCTGGAACTGAACGAAGCCCTGAAATTCGCCATCGCCATCGCCGACGGGTTGGACAAAGCCCACCGGCGTGGCGTAGTACATCGCGATTTGAAGCCCGGCAACGTGGTCCTCACCGCCAGCGGACCGAAGCTGCTCGACTTCGGATTGGCCACTCGGAAAGGCGCTCTTACGGGCCGTGACAGCAGCCGTCCGGCTACGCCGAGCCGCCCGGTTGTCCCGAGCCGTCCGATTGGCCCGAGCCGCCCGGTTGCCCCCAGCCACTCTGGCGCCACTCGTACCCAGGGGCCCACCCTGACCAATCTCACGACGCCCGGCGCCATCCTCGGAACTTTGCAGTACATGTCGCCGGAGCAGTTGGAAGGAGAGGAAGCCGACGGACGTACCGATATCTTCGGGTTCGGGGCCATGCTCTATGAAATGATCACGGGCAAGAAAGCGTTCGAGGGCAAGAGCCGGATTCTGCTGATGTCGGCGATCGCCACCGCGCAGCCCGAGCGGCTTTCGACGACGCAGCCCGCCGTGCCCAAGCTGCTGGACCACGTGGTGAAGACCTGCCTGGAGAAGAACCCCGCGGACCGGTGGCAAACCACCCGCGACCTGCTGGCCGAACTGCAATGGGTCGCCGAAAACGCCACCGATGACGCCGGCGAAGGCCTGGCTGCGGCGGCCGCGCCCGCCCCGGAGAGACGCCCCATGCGTTCCTGGATCCTGCTGGCGGCGGCGGGGCTGCTGTTGGCGGCCGTGGCGCTGCCCGCGGGAAGGTATTTGCGCGGCCCGCGGGCGGCGGCGGAGTTCCGCTTCCAGATACCCCTCAGCGGCAACGCGCAGCCATACGATCGCCCGGGCAATCTTGCGAGTGGTTCGCGATCCATGGCAGGAACCAATTTCGCCGTCTCACCGGACGGCCTGTCGCTGGCGTTCGTGTCCCGGGCCGACAATCCGGAACCATGGGCGCTGTGGGTTCGTCCGATCGGTTCGGTGACACCGCAGAAGCTGTTGACGATCGAAGATGCGGCGAACCGCGCCACACAGCCCTTCTGGTCCGCCGACAGCCGCTTCATCGGATTCGTCACGCGCGGGAAACTGAAGAAGATCGAAGCTTCCGGGGGGCCTCCGCAGGACATCTGCGACGCCGCCGGCCTCACCGGGGGGACGTGGAACCGCGAAGGGACAATCCTGTTCGGTTCCGTGATGGGGCTCTTCCGTGTGTCGGCCGAGGGCGGCAGGCCGGAGGCCATCACCACGCTGGAGCAGGGAGAGACGGGACACTATTGGCCGCGTTTCCTCCCCGACGGCCGTCATTACCTCTATACCGCGTGGCACGGGGAAGCCGGGAAGCGGACGGTATTCGTGGGCGCGCTCGGATCCAAGGCAAGAACCAAAGTGTTGGTTGCCGAATCCAACACCGCTTACGCCGAGCCCGGTTTCCTGCTGTTCCACCGCGGCAACGCGGTGTATGCGCAGCCGTTCGACTGGAAAAAAGCGGCCTTGTCGGGCGAACCGGCGCGCGTGGCGGACGAAGTCGGCTTCGTTCCCACCAACGGCTGGAGCGATTTCGCGGTGTCGCCCGGCGGCGTGCTGGTATACTTCCAGGACACGGGCGGGGCGGGAGCGCTGGGTCAGGAGAACGAGCTGCAACTGGCCTGGGTCGACCGCGGGGCCAAGGTGCTGGAAGCTCCCGGTCCCTCGGGAGTCTATCGGGGCATGGAAGTTTCGCCGGACGGCAGGCGCATCGCGGTTCACCGCCACGACGCGGCGGGCGGCGACATCATCGTGATCGAGCCACGCGGCTCCACCACCAGCCTGACGTTCGATGCGTCTCACCATAATTCGTCGCCGGTCTGGTCGCCGGATGGCGAGCGCATCGCATATAGCGCGCT
>JBGPKH010000676.1:0-4851 GCA_041485845.1 Bryobacteraceae bacterium | reverse complement strand
TATGATGTCTTTATGAGGACCACTCTCACGCTTGAGCCGGATGTGGCGCAGCAGATCCGCCAGCGCATGGCGGACAAGAAAGTTTCACTCAAACGGGTGGTGAATGACGCTCTGCGTGCGGGCCTGGCAGAGACCCGCAAGAAGCCGAAAGTGCCGAAATTCAAAGTTGAACCTCACTCTTTTGGGTTCATGCCGGGGATCGACCCGAACAAGCTGAACCAGTTGGTTGACGAACTGGAAGTTGAGGAATTCCTCCGCAAGAATCAGCGGTGATTCGGGATGCTAATACCGGACGTCAACATTCTGGTGTATGCGTACAACATAGATTGGCCACAACACGAGTTGGCGCGCAAATGGTGGGAGACGAGTTTGAGGCAGTCTCGTCCCATCGGAATACCGTGGGCGACTTCTCTTGGATTCATTCGCATCGTGACGAACCGCCGGATCATGACAAGTCCCCTGCCGGTCGAAGACGCCATCCGCCGCGTTCGTTCATGGCTGGACCATCCGTGCGTACGCATCGTGGGTCCGGGGGACCGCCACGCGGAGATTCTCTTTGAATTGCTGATGAAACTGGGCACCGCCGGCAACCTCACCAGCGATGCGCATCTTGCCGCGCTGGCAATCGAATACCAGGCGGAACTCGTCTCCGCCGACGCGGATTTCTCCCGGTTTCCCGGGTTGCGATGGTTCAACCCTCTAACGGCCCGCCATTGACGCCGCCCACCGCAGATACCGCAGCAGTTCCCTCCGCTCCTTCCACGCAAAGCTCCAGAACTGCGCCAACGTGATCCGTTCGGCATGCAGCCCCGAATAGGTCTCGATGCGCCAGCGAAGATAGGGACTGGCCCACGGACGCAGCCGGTAGCCGCGCGTGAGACGCCACAGAATGCGAAGCATTACTTGAACGACTGAGTACCCTTGGCTGCCGGATTCGCCTGGTCCGGGGTCGCGTAGTAGCCGCTGCGCGTACGCACCGTCGGCTTGCCCGGAGCGGTCACCGTGATCTTGATCTGCCGGAAGGTGCCGTCCAAGGTGAGGTTCGTCGGCGTGTATTGAATGGTGTACTGATTACGAACGTCGCGCGCCACCTGCTTGGCGATACGGTCCACCTCCGAAACGTCTTTGGGGAAAAACGCTTCGCCGCCGGTGGCCGTCGCCAGGTCGGTCAGCGCATGCTCCGCGCGCTTGGCTTCGCGGCGCTCCTCATCGCTCAGCAGGCCGATCGAATAGATCAGAATTTCGCTCTGCTGCGAGGCCTTCACCAGGTTCTCCAGGCTGATCACGCTCGAGTTGTCGTTGCCGTCGGTGACCACCACGAGCACCTTTTTCTCCTTCTTGCCCTTTTCCTTCAGGTGGTCGATGGACATGCGGATGGCGTCCCGCATGGCGGTCCCGCCGCGCGAGTCGATGCGCGTGAGCGCCTCCTCCAGTTCCTTGATGTCGCTGGTGAAGTCCTTGCCGTGCGGGAGATCCAGAAAGGCTTCGTCGTTGAAGTTCACCACGAAGCTCTCGTCCTCGGGATTCGAAGCTTTCGCCAAAGCCAGGGCAGCCGCTTCCACCTTGGCCCGTTTGTCCCGCATGCTGCCGCTGTTGTCCACAACCAAACCCAGCGAGACCGGCACATCTTCGCGCTTGAAGCTCTTGATAGGCTGCTGTATTCCGTTTTCAAAAACGGTGAAAGCCTCCCTCGACAGGTCCGTAACCAGGTGGCCGCTCTTGTCCACCACCGTGGTATGGCACACCACCAGGCGAGTGTCCGCGCGGAACGTGGGTTGCGCGTCGTCCTGTGGACGCGTGACGGGAGGTTTGGTCTGTTGGCCGAGAAGGGCGAGAGCAGCCATCCCCAGCGCGATGGTAAGGAAGGTAAGGCGTTTATTGAGCAGGAGCATAATAGCCCTGTTTCCAGAAAGGCCGCAGCGTGGGCATCCCGCGAGGCTGGACCAGTTTGACCACAACGCGCCGGAATTTTCCGTCGCGCTCCTGGTTCTGCGGGGAGTAGCCGAGGACGTACTGGTTTCGCAGTTCGACTCCGATCTTGGCCGCGATATCCGGCAATTCGTTCAAATTATCCACCGGGTACTGGCGCCCGCCCGTCTGCTCGGCGATTTCGGTCAGCAATCCCTGTCCGGAAGCCTCCTCCGGTGTCCGGCCGCGCGCGCCCATCGCTTCGTAGATTCCAATAGCATAGATTTGGACGTCCGCTTCCTTCACCAGATTCTTGATTTCCGGCTCCGTGTAGCGGCTGTTGTTGTCGCCGCCGTCGGAAATCACCAGCAGTGCTTTGCGCGGGCTCTTGGCCTTCTTCATCTCGTGAAGTCCAAGGTAGATGGCGTCGAGCAACGCCGTGCGTCCCTTGGACTGCGTAAAGGTGAGACGGTTCTGCACCTCCTCCAGGTTTCGGGTGAATGGCTGGATCAGCTCCGCCGAATCGCCGAACTGTACCAGGAAAAACTCGTCCTCCGGATTGGCCGTCTTGAAAAACTGCGCCACCGCCAGGCGCGACTTCTCCAGCTTGTGGCCCATGCTGCCGCTGCAATCGAAGATGACCCCCACCGACAACGGAGAGTCCTCGCTCGAGAACTGCGTCACCTGCTGCTCTTTCTTGTCTTCGAAGACCTTGAAGTTCTCCTTGTCCAGTCCGGTGACGAACCGATTGAGCGGATCCGTGACCGTCACGGGAATCAGGACCAGGTTCGTGTCCACGCGAATGTTGGCTTTGGGCAGAACCTCGTTCTTCTGCACGGTCTGCGGGCGAGGCTGGATCGTGACCGGAGGTTGAGCGAACGCTCCCACCGCCGATGTCAGAGAAATGGCGCCGAACACAAACAGCTTGCGATAGCACGGCTGCATGGCTTGCCAGCCTTTCTTTTCCAAGTTTAGCATAGGGCTTTTGTGGTATGATCGCGTGTGCCGCGTAAAATCTTGGGCGTCATTCCGGCGCGCTTTGATTCCTCCCGCTTTCCCGGCAAAGTCCTGGCCCCAATTTCTTCTAAAACAATGCTCCAGCATGTGTACGAGCGTTGTTCTGAGGCCCGCTACCTCACCAGCACGATTATTGCCACTGATGACGAGCGGATCTACAAGGTTGCCAAAACCTTTGGAGCGCGCGTCCGCATGACCCGCGCCGACCACCCGTCCGGAACCGACCGCGTGGCGGAAGTCGCCTCCGCGGAAACTGCGGAAATGGTCGTCAATATCCAGGGCGATGAGCCGCTCATCGATCCGGCGGCCATCGATGCCGCGATTCTGCCCCTGGTCCACGACCCCGAGATTGTCATGGGCACGCTGAAGAAGCGGATCGAAGTCGCCCGCGAGATCGCCGACCCCAATGTGGTGAAAGTCGTCACCGATCGGTCGGGAAACGCCATCTATTTTTCCCGGTGCCCCATACCGTATGCGCGCGGTACACCGGGAAGAGCGCCCCTGTCGCCGTACTTCAAGCACGTCGGCCTCTACGTGTACCGCCGCGATTTCCTGCTGGAGTATCCCACGCTTCCCATCGGGCCCCTGGAACGGGCGGAGCGGCTCGAGCAATTGCGCGCGTTGGAGAATGGCTACAAAATTCGAGTCGTGGAAACGGAGTACGAGTCTCTGGGAGTCGATACACCGGAGGACCTGGAAAGGGTGTCCAGATTGTTCGAAGCATCGATTTATGGAGGGGTGGCCAAGCATGCCTAAGTACATCTTCGTGACCGGCGGCGTAGTCTCTTCCCTGGGCAAGGGCATTGCCGCCGCTTCCATAGGCTGCCTTCTGGAGAGCCGCGGGCTGAAAGTCACTTGTCAGAAGTTCGATCCCTACCTCAACGTGGACCCCGGCACCATGAGTCCCTTCCAGCACGGCGAGGTCTTCGTCACTGACGATGGTGCGGAGACCGACCTCGACCTCGGCCACTACGAGCGCTTCACCCACGCCAAACTGACTCAGAGCAACAACGTGACCTCCGGCCGCATCTACGAGCAGATCATCGCCCGCGAACGGCGCGGCGACTACCTCGGCAAAACCGTGCAGGTGATTCCGCACGTCACCAACGAGATCAAGGCCGCCATGAAACGCGTGGCGCAGGACGTCGACGTGGTGATCGCCGAGATCGGCGGTACCGTGGGCGATATCGAATCGCTTCCCTTCCTCGAAGCCATCCGCCAGATGCGCCACGAGCAGGGCCGCGGCAACTGCATCTTCGTCCACGTCACCCTCGTGCCGTGGATCGCCGCCGCGCAGGAGCTCAAGACCAAGCCCACCCAGCACAGCGTCAAGGAGCTGCGCGCCATCGGTATCCAGCCGGACATCCTGATCTGCCGATCGGAGCGCTTCATCCCCCAGGAGATGAAGGAGAAAATCGCGCTGTTCTGCGACGTCGACGTCGAAGCCGTGGTGACCGCCCGCGACGTCAAGTCCGTCTACGAAGTGCCGCTGGTATTCGCCAATGAAGGTGTCGACGAAATCGTCCTCCGCCTTCTGCGCACCGAGGCCCGGCCGCGCGACTTGAGCCGTTGGAACGCCATGCTCGAGCGCCTGCAAAATCCCCAGGACGAGGTCTCCATCGCGGTGGTCGGCAAGTACATCGAATACGAAGATTCCTATAAGAGCCTCAAGGAGGCGCTGCTGCACGGCGGCCTGGCGCACCAACTCACCACCAAAGTGAATTGGGTGGAGGCCGAGGGCGTGGTGGGGGAAAGCTGGGACCGGCAACTGGAGGGCTACGACGGCATCCTGGTGCCCGGAGGCTTCGGGAAGCGCGGCATCGACGGCATGCTGAACGCCATCCGCTACGCGCGCGAGAGCAACGTTCCTTATTTCGGCATCTGTCTGGGCATGCAGACCATGGTGATCGAGTATGCGCGCAACGT
>JBGPKH010000675.1:0-4932 GCA_041485845.1 Bryobacteraceae bacterium | reverse complement strand
CCTACGGTGTTGCGGCCCTCGTCAGCCGACGGGCTGCTGTTGCCTTAGTTCTTTCATCTATTCATCAACTTGCATGCGGACCAATGTTTACGGCCCGTCCGCGAAGAAGATGACCCTGGTTTTGCGAAAGTCGGGCTAGTAACATGCTGCGGTGCGCGCGCTGCTCGACCGAGGTGCCTCCCTCCCAACATTTCTGCGGCAACTGCGGAGCGTCAGTCTCGTCCTCGTCGGAGATCGGCACAGTCGCCATGACCGGTGGCAGAGCGGGGCGCCTCAGTTCCAGCAGCACGTCCGACGAGGGCCGCTTCCCTGCCGGCACGCTGCTCGCCGACCGCTACCGCATCATCGCACTCCTCGGCCGCGGCGGCATGGGCGAAGTCTACCGCGCCAGCGACGTCAAACTCGGCCAGCCCGTCGCCATCAAGTTCCTGCCCGAAGCTACCGCTGCGAACCAGCGCATGTTGGCGCGGTTGCATGCCGAGGTGCGGATCGCGCGCCAGGTGTCGCACCCCAACGTCTGCCGCGTTTACGATATCGGCGAGGTGGAGGGCTGCGCCTACATCACCATGGAGTACGTGGACGGCGAAGACCTGGCGTCGCTGCTGCGGCGCATCGGCCGCCTGCCATCCGACAAGGCCACCGATATCGCGCGCCGCTTGTGCGCGGGCCTCGCCGCCGCGCACGACAAGGGCGTCCTCCATCGCGACCTGAAGCCCGCCAACATCATGATCGATGGCCGCGGCCAGGTGCTCATCACCGATTTCGGACTCGCCGGGTTCGCGGGCCAGATCGAGGACGGCGAGATCCGCAACGGCACGCCCGCCTACATGGCGCCCGAGCAACTGGCCGGCAAAGAAGTCTCGGTGCGCAGCGACCTGTATGCGCTCGGCCTCGTGCTGTACGAGATGTACACCGGCAAGCGGGCGTTCGAAGACGCACGCCGTGCGCCGCCGGCCAGCGTGTCGACGTTGGTGAAGGACCTCGACCCCGCGGTGGATCGGTTGATCGCGCGCTGCCTGGAGGAAGACCCGCGCAACCGGCCGTCGTCCGCGCTAGCGGTGGCCGCGGCGCTGCCTGGCGGGGATCCACTGGCGGCCGCGCTGGCCGCCGGCGAGACGCCATCGCCTGAAATGGTGGCGGCGGCGGGAGAGACGGACCGCATCCGGGTGCGGACCTTGGTGCTTTGTCTCGGACTCATCCTCGCCGGTCTGGTTGCCGCCGTGGTGCTGGGCAGCAAGGTGACCGGGCTCCAGGTCGTTCCGCTCGAAAAGGCGCCGGAAGCACTGGCGCAGAGAGCCCGCGACTTGATCCAGAGCCTCGGCTACCAGGACCGTACAACCGGCTCCGCCTTTGGGTTCAGCTCAGATGTAGATTACCGGCGGTACGCCGAGCAAAAGGAGAAGCCGGCCGATTATGCGGCTCAATTGGCCAAGGGGCAGCCCGCGCTGGTTCGTTTCTGGTACCGCCAAAGCCCGCGATATCTGGAAGCGTGGAGTGCCACGGGCCGCGTTACCGAATCGGATCCGCCGCCGGCTGTATCGGGGATGGTCAGGCTGCAGCTCGACACCCTCGGCCGGATGGTCTATTTGGCCGCTGTTCCGCCACAGTTGCAAAAGGCGCCAGCTCCCAACGGCTCTCCACCCGATGCGAGGCCGCTCTTCGCCGCGGCCGGCCTGGACCTCGCCCGCTTCACCGCAGCGGAGCCGGAATGGGCCCCGCTGGCCGGCTTCGATGCCAGGGCAGCATGGACCGGTTCGTTCCCCGACGCGCCGCAGATCCCCTTGCGCATCGAGGCTGCCTGGTGGCGGGGAAAGCCGGTGTATTTCGATGAGATCGCGCCCTGGTCCCGGCCCGGCAGGATGCAGCCGTACCAACCAACCGCCAGCGAGAACGCCGGGCAGTGGTTCCTCACGGCGCTGAGCGTTTCGGTCTTCGCCATCGGCATCCTGTTAGCCAGGCGCAACTTCCGCCAGGGACGAGGAGACGCCCGCGGATCCACTCGCCTGGCCCTCCTGATTTTTTCTTGCTCCATGTTTACCTGGCTGTGTTCCGCCAGCCATACTCCGACACCCAACGACTACGGGCGGTTCCTCTGGGCCATCAGTTCCGCACTCTTTTCCGCGGCCGGTGTCTGGATCCTCTACATGGCGCTGGAGCCGTATGTGAGGCGTCGCTGGCCCCAGAGTCTGATCTCCTGGAACCGCCTGCTGGCCGGGAGCTTTCGCGACCCGCTGGTGGCGGGGCAGTTGCTCATCGGGGTTGCATTGGGAATCGGGCTGACTCTGGCGGAGTTTCTGAATCTGCTCGCTCTACGTCATTACGGTTCGATGGGCTTCTCGACTGGTCCGTTGAACTCGAGTCTCGACACGCGCCACCTCGCTGGACATTTAGTCGCGCCACTGTCCGGTTCGATTGGGCTTGCTCAAGCTTTGTTCTTCGTGTTCTTTCTCCTTCGCGTGTTGTTTCGGCGGCAGTGGCTCGCCGCGGTGGTCTGGATCCTCCTCGCTGCGGGATTGGGGGCTGCCCAAAACGACCATCATGCCCTCGGGGCGGTGTTCCTGGTGACCATGTTCGGCCTCTCGCTCTTCATCCTGATCCGCTTCGGCCTGATGCCCGGAGTGGTCGGCCTCTTCGTGAATTTTCTGCTGGATAGTTCCCCATTGACCACCAACTTCTCCGCCTGGTACGCCGGCGCCGCAATCGCGGCCTTGGCCGTGGTGCTGGGCCTGGCCGCATATGCCTTCCACACCGCGCTGGCCGGGCGGCCGCTGTTCCAAGAGGACTTCCTCGAGGACTGATAAAGGCCTTGGCGATAGCGGAGCAGGAGTCGCGGGACATGCTGCGACCCTATTCCGCTGAATAGAATAGACCTCAACGCAGGCAGTGTTCTCCACATTCGGGGATTCTCGTCGCGGGGCCATCCTGCGACACACAAGTACCTCCTCTAGCATCATTCAATGCTTCTAAATCTAAATCTAAATGGAGCGGCTGTCCGTCACTGCGCTCTGCGAGGACTTCGAGGACGGAAAGATTAGTAACGCCGGAAAGATTCCCCTCAAGCACCTCCACAGAATCAGGGAAGTAGTTTCGGAACCTCAGAGAACCTCAGAAACCTCAGCTCTTGACTCGGTACGACATTGATGATGCGCTGAAGGTGCTTCCTAAAGAGAGATGACTACCCTCGCCTGGCGGCGCGCCAGGTCAGGAGGACTGTCCCGCTGAGTTCGCCTCGTGCCATGGGCCGGACCCCAGCTTCTGCAAGGTCACAATGGCTTGCGACTCGGCCGCGCGGCCCTCGCCTGCGGGCCCCACCTTTTCGGCCGTTTTGAACTTCACCGAAACGCGGTCCGCTTCAAGGCCCAGCGTCCCGGCAATGCGCTCGCGAATCGCCTGGCGGTAGTCCTGCAACTTGGGCCGCTCGAGAACGATCGTGGAATCGACGTTGACGATGCGGTATCCCAACTCCTCCACCAGGTCCTTGGCGTGCCGCAGAAAGACCAGGCTGTCGCTGTCCTTCCATCGCGGGTCGGAATCCGGAAAGTGCATGCCGATGTCGCCCAGGGCGGCCGCTCCCAGAATGGCGTCGGTGATGGCGTGCGCCAGCACGTCGGCGTCCGAGTGGCCCTCGAGTCCGAATTCCGAGGGCACCGTGACGCCGCCCAGAATGAGCGGCCGGCCGGCGGCGATGCGGTGGACATCCCAGCCCAGCCCCGTGCGGATTTCGCTCAAGGGCGGGCTTCCTTGGCCATCTCCGCGCGCAGGAACACGTGGGCGAGGTCCATATCCCCGGGCTTGGTGATCTTGATATTGCGATCGCTGCCCGGCACCACGCTCACTTCCACGTCCAGGCGCTCGACCAGGCTGCTCTCGTCCGTGCCGATGAATCCGTCATCGCGCGCCGCTTGAAAGGCCCGCACCAGAAGGTCGTGGCGAAACACCTGCGGGGTCTGCGCCATCACCAGCTTTTCGCGCGGAAGCGTGGCGCGAATGCGCACGTGGCTGGTCCCGCGCGTTACCTGCTTCACGGTGTCCACGGCGGGCACTCCCACGATCGCCGCCCCGGTTTCGGCGGCTTCATCGAAGACCTTGTGGATGGTCTCCAGATCGATGAAGGGGCGAACGGCATCGTGTACCGCGACCAGGTCGGTGCCCGGCCTGACGACCTTCAGGGCGTTCTGCACCGATTCCTGCCGGCTATCGCCGCCCACCACCACGAGCACGCGAGGCCCCGGGAATTCCTCCGCCAGCACCTCGGAGACCCACCGCAATTCTTCCGGACGCACCGCTACTACAATTTGCGAAACGCGATCGGAGGCGGCAAACTTCCGGACCGTGTGCATCAGGATCGGAGAGCCTTCCAGCAACATGAACTGCTTGCGGCTGGTGCCTGCCTTTTCGGCGGAATTCCTGCCCATCCTGGTGCCCAGTCCCGCCGCGGGCAGAATCACGGCAACTTTTATTAAGGCGCCCAAATGCTGTGCTGTCAAGACGTCTAAATGCTCAGGTATCAATCCACCCAAATGCTGTGGCATGTGCTCTACGATTCTATCGTGGTTTTCTCGGGTGCGGCGTTGGTCATGGGCTGCGGATCGCTCTTGCGCACCGGACGCTCGTGCTTCTCCGCACCAGCGGAGACGTGCATGCGCTCGTCGTACTTGCCGAAGATCATCTTGCCCGCGGTGGTCTGCAGCACGCTGGTCACGGAAATGTCGATGGTCTTGGAGATCAGCCTCTTGGCGTTGTCCACCACCACCATGGTGCCGTCGTCCAGGTAGGCGACGCCCTGGTTGTACTCCTTGCCTTCCTTCAGGATGAAGACACGCATGCCTTCGCCGGGCAGCACCACGGGCTTGAGCGCGTTGGCCAGTTCGTTGATATTCAACACCTCGACCCCGTGAAGCTGAGCGACCTTATTGAGGTTGAAATCGTTGG
>JBGPKH010000674.1:0-4953 GCA_041485845.1 Bryobacteraceae bacterium | reverse complement strand
GCAGCCTACGCGGCGAAAGACGGGGAGGCGGTGGCCGTTGGGGTTCTCGCTGGCCAGGGCTTCCAGGAGAGTGAGGATGGCGTTGAAGGCGTTGGGGGTGGGGAGGATGTCGTAACGGGCGACGGCCTTATAGACGAACCAATGGAAGTTGATCAGCAAGCCAAGGCGCTGGTCGGCCAGCCGGAGATACGTCAAAAGCTGTTTCTTGTGAACTGGGGCTAGAACCTCTACGGACTTGATTTCTACGATCACTTTGTCTTCGACGATGAGATCGGCCCGGAATCCGGCGTCGATGCGGACGTTCTCGTAGACTACCGGGATGGGCGCTGGCGCGCGGTCCGGAGTCCTCGCCGGCCGAGTTCCTATGCCAGGACGGCATCGTAGACCGATTCCAGCAGTCCTGGACCGAGGGGTGTGGTGTGAATGCGAAAGGCGGCGTCCACGATCTCCTTGGCGATGGCATTCTGGGTCTTGGCGGACTTTTTGATAATCTCTCGCCAAGCCGCCAAGACGCCAAGAACGCAGAGCCCGGCCGCGGCATAAAATCGTGGGCATGGCGAACATCCCCGAGTTGCTCCGTGAGCACGTGACCCTGGAAGTGGAATGTCTGGATCGGCTGTACTTGAACGGATACATCGGCAAACTGGCGACGCGGGCGGATTGGTGATGTTCATGCGCGACCAGTTGGGCAAGCCGATTCGCTCACCGGTAGTGCTGGGCCAGTAACGGAAAAGTTCCGGGCGCCGTCAAAGCCCACGCGGAACAACAGCAGATTCCGATTTACCAGTTCCAGCACAAACAGCGGAAGGACGATATCGCCAACGATTTCCGGGAGCGGCGCGGCGTGCGAGACCAAATCGTCTTCATCGGAGTGGCGCAGGAAAAGGCCCAAGCGTTCAACGGGAAAAAGGTCAACGGGCAGTTTCAGTTCGACCGCGACAAGACGGTCTACGTCAACCACTACTACTTCTACATCGACGATGAGGATTTCGGCCCGCTGTTCATCAAGGTGTGCAGCTATGCGCCGTGGGGAATCAAGCTGTCATGACTGCGGAGAGTGGCATGTTGTGAGGGTGTTCCAGCGCGCGATGGCCCTGCTACCATAAGAGAAAGAAAAGCGAGTCTACCGATGAATACCCCGCTAACTCCGAAGATCGAGCGACTCATCGAGGAACGCGTGCAGAGCGGCTCGTACCAGAGCGCAACGGAGGTTATCGAGGACGCATTCGCGGCGCTCGCCGAGCGGGAAGACTTCCACGCGATTTGCGCCGAACTGGAACATGCCGACGGGCAGATCGCCAGCGGCGAATACACCGAGTACAACGAGAACACGATCCAGCGCCTGGCCGAGCGCGTCAAAGCCCGCGGACAGGCGCGCCTCGCCGAGGAGCGCGCGCGCGATACTCGATGAAGCGAGTGCGCGTCACGCGTGACGCGGAACGCGACCTGGACGAGATTTGGCTTTACATCGCACGAGACAGCGAGGACGCAGCGAATCGTCTCGTGGATGAACTCACGGCTCGATTTGCGCTCCTCGGCTCGTCACCCGAGATGGGAAGGCGCCGCGAGGAGTTGAAGCCTGGCATGCGGAGTCACCCGGCAGGCAGCTACACCATCTACTATCGAGAGACGGGAGCTTGCGTTTCCATTCTACACATCGTCCATGGCGCGCGAGATCCCAAGCGAGTCTTCGGGGGTTAGAGGCGCGTGGGGCCGACGGTTTCGTCCGCCGCGGGCTCTTACACTTTGACGATGCTCCGCGGCGCGGCATCCCAAGAGGCCCGATAGGGGCGCGCGCACATCGCGGCGGTTTCCTTGTCGGCGATGACCTGTTGCTTCTCGGGGTCCCAGCGAATCGATCTGCCGAAACGCAGAGACATGTTCGCCCGACTGATGCGCTACGTAAGCGGCAGCCTCGTTACCGGCGATGGTGACCTTCGGCCGAGTGGTGGCGGATGAGCTTGTCAACTCTCCCCTCGTTACCAGTATGGGATTCACTTTCTTAAGCCATATTATGAGACCTGTTTATCTTAAAAATCTACAGCCATTTGGGTCCGGATTTCGAGGATTCGTAAGCTGTTGAATCCACAGCCCCGCCGCCTCGCGTTACAATATGTCATCCCAAACTCAAGTGTTTCGAGGTCCTATGCGCCGTTTCGTTGTCGCCCTTGCCATTGCCGCCGGAATCGCCCTTCCTGTGCTCTCCATCCTGGGGGCCGACCAGCCCGCCGCCACTTCGTTGAAAGCCAAGGCGGCCAAGGCCGCCGTGGTGGTCAGCTACGGAAACTCGGACGCCATCAACGAAGCCGAGCTCAAAATCTACGACTACTATCTGGCGTCGGATCAGCTTGAAGGCCGCAATTTCCCGTCGCGCGGTTACGACACGGCGGCGCTCTACGTGGCGAGCCACCTGGCCGAATGGGGACTCAAGCCCGGCGGCAGCACCACCGGGACCGACGGTCCGTTGCAACCTTATTTCATGCCCATGGAACTGGTCGCCAGGCAGATCGTGCCGGGCGAGAGCAAGGCAGTGCTAACCGCGCCGGCTCCGGCGGGTCGCGGCGGCTTCGGAGGCGGCGGCTCCGAGGTTGCTCCCGCTCAGCGGGAGGCCGGGCGCGGAGGTAACGCGGCTTCCGAGTTGCGCACCACGAGTTTCGAATATGCCAAGGACTGGACTGTGGGAGCGCCGGGGGGAATCGGGGGCGGCGGCCGCGGCGGACCTACCCTGGAACCTTTCGACGTCTCGGGTAATCTGGTTTTCGCCGGCAACGGCTACGTCATCAACAAAACCAAAATCAATCCCTACGAAGGCCTCGACGTTCGCGGCAAGGTCGTGGTGGTCGCGGGCTTGCCTCCCGAACTGGCGGCACAGCAGGGCGCGGGCGGACGCGGCGGACGTGGCGGCGGCGGTCGCGGAGGAGCCAACGCGCAGAATCCGCTCGGCGAAACCTGCACCGACTTTCTGACGCCCGAGCAGTACGCGGCGAAGGCCGGCGCCGTGGCGGTGGTCAGCATCGCCAACTTCCAGCAAGTGAGCGCCATGGCCAATCCCGCTACGGGCGGCCGCGGCGCCGGGCTCAACGGACCGAACTACCAGGTCAAGAAGTTTCAGCAGACGCCCGCTTGTCCCAGCGCACACTCGATTACCGCCGGGCTCGAGCTCACCAATTCCCTTTTCCAGGGCGAGAAGCTCAGCGGTTCGCAGGTGTTCTACGGCGCCGGCAACAACACCAAGCAGGACTCATTCGATCTCGCCTCGCGCAAGAAGCTCAGCCTGCATGTCGCGGTGCGCGCCGAGCCGGGCCACGGCGAGAATGTCGTCGGCATCCTCGAAGGCGGCGACCCGGTGCTCAAAAACGAATACATCGTCATCACCGCGCACCTGGATCACACAGGCTTCAGTGCGCCCCTCGCCAACGGGGACAACATCAACAACGGGGCCGACGACGACGGTTCCGGCTCCACCGGCCTGCTGGGCATCGCGCATGCCTACGCCGACGGCGCGGCCAAGGGTATGAGGCCCAGGCGGTCGATCATTTTTCTGTGGGTCGGCGGCGAGGAAAAGGGACTTCTCGGTTCCCAGTATTTTGCCGAGTTTCCTCCGGTCGACATTACCAAGGTGGTGGCCAACCTCAACATGGACATGATCGGCCGCACGAAGAACGCAAATTCCGTGGACCCGAATGCCACACACGTCCTGGTGAATTCCGGTGAGGTGCTGCTGATCGGTCCGCAGGTCAGCAGCGACGATCTGGAGCAGACCATCGAAACGGTCAACAACAACTATCAGAAGCTCACGCTCAACCACTTTTACGATACGACCGCGCCGGATGCCACGCACGACAACCTGGGGCCGCAACCCCGCGGGCAGCGCGTCTTCTACCGCAGCGACCACTACAATTTCGCCAAGATGGGAATTCCGATCGCGTTCTTCACGACCGGGCTGCACGTGGATTATCACCGCCCGACCGACACGCCGGACAAGATCGACTACAAGGCCGTCCTGCAGATCTCGAAGACGGTGGCGGCGGCCGGCTGGGAGCTCGCCAATCAGGCTGGGCGGCCGAAGTTGAAGCCCAACCTCCCCGAGGACCTGCTCAAGGACATGAACACGGTGCGGAATCAAGGCTGGGGCAAGACCACGCCGGTTCTGCCGCCGCTGCCCGGGGAGCCACATTAATAGCGGTCAGCCCGCAGGAACCGCTCCACACACGACCAACAGTTCGGCCACAACACCCGCCCGCGGCGTCGCTTCCGCAGCCAAGGCGACCCATCATCAGCATCGATGCCAAGAAGCGCGAACTGGTGGGCAACTTCAAGAACGCCGGCCGAAGTGGGGCGCGTTCCCACGCCCGTCACCGACCACGACTTTCGCTCCCTGGCCACGGGCATCGCTCTCCCCCTACGGCATTTACGATCCCCAAGCCAACCGCGGTTCGGTGTTCGTCGGCATCTCCCACGAGACCTCCGCTTTCGCCGTCGCTTCCATCTGCCGCTGGTGGACCATATCCACACTGGTCTGGTGTTCTGCAAACATGGCCCCGGCGAAGCTGGTGCAGAATCTGAGGGGGCGATCCTCGCGGGCGGTTACAGGATGAGTTTCCGGAGTTGCGCAAGAGATATTGGGGACAGCACCTGTGGGCGCGGGGCTACTTCTGCGCGAGTGTGGGCGCGGTGGACGAGGAGGCGATCCGAAAGTACATGGAGAACCAGAAGTGGGACGAAGAAGACCAAGGGTTCAAGATCACCGCGCCCACCGAGCCTTGAGCCGGCTCTCAGCCGGGACCCCTTCAGGCGGCTTTAGTTCCGATCCTCCGGACGGCTTTTGTTGATGGCCTTCCAGTCCTTTACGACCGCCGGCATATAGCCGTGTCGGCCATAATTCTATTGGACTTAAATGGTACGCCCGAGTGGATTCGAACCACCGACCTTTTGCTCCGGAGGCAAACGCTC
>JBGPKH010000673.1:0-4959 GCA_041485845.1 Bryobacteraceae bacterium | reverse complement strand
CAGGAAGTGCGGATTGATCTGGGCGCGCAGGGCGCGCAGCTCGGCTTCGCTTACCTGTTGCTGCAGCAGCGCCTCGCGGCTTTGCCGCTCGATCGCCTCGCGCTCCCGGCGGAGCGCGTCCAGACGATGGCCGCACTGTGTCGCAACGGCTTCCAGGTAGCTCACATCGTGGGTCACCAGGCCCGGTCGGGTGGGGCCCGGCGCCACCAGCAGGAGATGCGTCACCTTTCCCGCCGAGGAGATCGGGACCACTACTTCCACGTTGCGGCAGGCCCCCGATTTGTCCAGCGCTTCGCGCAGCGGATCCCCGTAACCCAGCTCGACCGTTTCTCCTTCCAGAATCCCGGCGGGCCACAGCAATCCCGGAAAGTCTCCGCGCGCCACCATCCGAACTCCGCTCAATTCCAGCGGGCGGAGTGCGGCGTCCTCTATCGCCGCGGCGATTTCGGATTCCAGTTGCAGGTGCCGCAGCCGGTTGCCGAGCTGCCGTGTTTCCACGCGGTAATCCGGCGCGTGAAATAGCCAACGGTTGAGCCGCGTGCTGATTCGGTCGTCCACGAAAGTGAAGGAGAGCAACAAGACATTGGCAAAGAAGAGCACCAGGAACACGTGCGCCGCCGCTGGGGAAGGCGCCCGGCGCGCCAGTTGCATCAGAAACCAGGATTGCGCCACCAGTGTGAGGACTGTGGCCCACGCGCCGGCGAGCAGGATGCGGACTCCGTAGCGAATAAAAACGTCGGCGAAGCGAAACCGCGCAAACAGCAGAAACGCGCACAGCAGAACCAGCAGGACCAGGTGCGCACCCGCGGCCGAATACTCCATGTGCCCGCCATGCAAGTGCCTGCCGAACGTCATGGCGAGGGTGGCCGCGCACACCGCGAAGACAATCGCCAGCGAAGGAAGATAGACCGGCCGCGGTGTGGAATCGCGACGCAGCGAAACGGCCGCTCCCAGCGACAGGAGCAGCGCGGCGTTGAATCCGGTGGCGTGCATCACGCCGGGAGGTGGGATCGCCGCCGACCACAAAAGTACCGCAATGACTCCGGCGGAGAGACATGCCGCCACTACTAGAACCCGAGCGGCCGTTTTTTGCCAGGGGCTCGACGCGAAGGGCCGCCAGATCGCCAGCACCGGGATGGGAAAGGCCGCCACACCGGAGAACTGCAGGGCCTGAGCCAGGAACGCCAACCGCGCCGCCGACGGTATACCGGAAGACAGAAGGGCCGCATGCGCCAACCCGCCCGCGCTCCACAGAAACGCGCACCCGGCGAAAACGATATTGGCCCGCGGCGTTCCCGGCAGCTTGGCAGCCCGCAGAGTGAGCACGAGGAGCAGGACGGTAATCAGCAGTCCGGTAGTGAAGCCGATCAGATCGCCGGCGGAGACGGCGATGGGCGTGACGATAACATGCAATGCAGGTATCAGGATAGCGATACGCACCTGCACGCGTCCACCAACCCGCGGTGAGCGCGGAAAAAACCAAGGTCAGCGCGGATGGGCTCACGGTGGGGCAGTCAATCCTGGCTGGCGCCGGCTTTCAGCCGGCGAGTCCCAAATGCGAGATCCCGCCAGGTCGTCAGGCCGACGGGTCAGCCTGTGCGGTCCAGCTATTCGGCGGTTTCCACGCCTACCGAGCCGGGATGGTGAAATCTATCCCGGTACAGGCGCTGCAACGTGCTGCGGTAGACTCCGACCGCCAAACCGCGATCGGCGGCCCTTTCCCGCAATCGCCCCTCTGCCAGGTCGACTCCGGCGTACAGCCGGGACCCCGCGACGCGCAGGAACGCCGCATCGGCTTCGAAGCCGAAGGCCGAAAGCGCCGCGAGGGGCTGGTCGTAGTTGTTTGGCAGCCCCAACTGCTCGAACGGAAAGCTCGAAGCCCAGTCGGTGTGATATCCCACTCGCATGTTGGACGGGTTGACCGACACCTGGGCGTGGGTCACGCAGTTCGTGGCGGAAATCCCGTAGCGGGCGCGCAGCATCTCGATCAACATGGAGGCCGCGCGCAACTGCGCCGGACTGACAGCGGGCGCCTCCTGCCCGGGCTGGGTCTTGGCTTCAAACGAGACCCCCAGGAAGCTTTCGTTGAGGTTCACGTAAAGCAATTCGCGATCCGACCAGACGGAGTGCCCGGCATGGTCTGCCGCGTCGCTTTCGTAGACGATACGATACACGCGGCCAAAACGGTCGATAAGAAAGTTGTAGGCGTGATGGAGACGAACATAATCGACCAGCGATTCGGCGACCTGCTTCAGTTCACGATTCTTGCCGGCCTCGAACGGCGCCTGCCGGCTTTCCGTGGTATGAAAGACGATTCCCGCCGGCTGCGTGCGCCGGGGTTCCACGGCCTCCTCCGGGCGGTCCACCCGATAGGCCTGGTAAGATCGCGGGTGGTTCGCCACCGAAAACCGATTGTCGATGCGCAGCCCGTTGCTGTAGATCTCCCAGTCCTTTGTGCCTTCCACCTGCCAGACATCCGGAAGACCCTCGGACCCGAGCACCGGCGCCTTGATGTGCCGGATGTGCGGCGGCAGCGGCTCCACCTGCACCATGGCGCGCACCAGACAGGCCGAAACCGTGACGAACACCAGCACCAGCGGCAAAAAGCGCAGACACACGTGCATCCGCCGGTTCGATTTTTCCAGCCGCGGCGCCACGCTGCGCAGGTATTTCAGCTTTAAGACCGGGTCATCGATACGGCCCGCCCGCCACTCCACCAGCGGCTGGAGGGTGGGCCTTCGATGCTGTTGCGTTCCCATACCTGTACTAGACATCGGCGGATTGAACGTGGAACCTTAGCGGTCACTGATTGGTTTTACTACAAACCAGACTGTCTCATCTTTAATTTGATCGGACGGTAAAGCACTCCACCGCTCCGATCGGAGCGGTGGTTTGAGCTGGTTTTCAGTAGAATCAATAACTTAGTAGTATCTCCACCGCTCCACTGGAGCGGCGGAGCGTTGCGCTAAGACTCGTGGCGTAGCGCGAACTGCATCAGCCGCGGCGCGGCGTCCGAGGCGCAGCCTGTGATCTCACCGAACGTCGTAGGACTCGCCGAGCGCAATGCAATCGGGAATTTTGGCTCAGCGCATTGCTGTGGACGGCAGCCTTGTTGGATACTGGAGAAAAGGCTCCACAGAGATGCTTGTGATCTGCCCAAAATGTCAAACGGCGAATCCGGACACGGCTTCGGTCTGCCGCAAGTGCAGTTCGCAGATCAGTGTCGAAGGGGACCAGTCCGTTGGACAGGCCACCATGCTTATGGATACAGCGGAGACCGTGGCCGACGTGGCCTTCGACGACGCAGCCGACGAAACCCTCGCCGAAGGGGCGGTACTGGCCCAGCGCTACGAGATCCTTGGCCTCATCGGACGCGGCGGTATGGGCGCGGTGTACAAGGCCTTTGACCGCGAACTGCAACGCAACGTCGCCCTGAAGACCATTCGAGCGGAACTGGCTTCCCAGCGCCAGATTCTGGAGCGGTTCAAACGGGAGGTGACCGTTTGCAGCCGGATCACGCACCGCAACGTCGTGCGTGTCTACGATCTGGGCACCGCGGGGCGGCTGCGCTTCCTGACCATGGAGTTTGTCGACGGCAAGAGCCTGGACGCCGTCATCGGACCACACGGATTGCCGCCGGAGAAGGTTGCGTCCATACTCCGGCAGATCTGTTTGGGTCTGGAGGCCGCTCACGAACAGGGCGTCATCCATCGCGATTTAAAGCCTCAGAACGTCATGATCGACTCGCAAGGCCGGGTTGCCGTGATGGATTTTGGGCTGGCCTCAACGACCGAAGGCAGCGGTCTCACGCGCGCCGGCGCACTGCTGGGAACGCCCGACTATATGTCGCCGGAGCAGGCCCTCGGTCAGAAGCTGGACCAGCGTTCGGATATCTTTTCCCTGGGGATCATCGCCTACGAGATGCTCACGGGCAAGGCCCCTTTTCAATCGGATACGACGATCGGCTCGCTGGTGGCGCGCACCAGGGAACGGGCGCGGCCCCCCAGGGAGATCGATGCGAGCATTCCGGAGGGCATCAGCGGCATCGTCCATCACTGCCTGGCCACAGACCCGGCCGAGCGGTACAGCAGCGTCAAGGAAACGCTGCTGGATCTGGAGGCATACATCGGCACCGGCAGGGTGTCGGTCACGCCTTCGAGCGGGTCTGGCGCACCATCGGGAACGGGAGCGGCTGTAGCGCCCGCGCCGGCGCCCTCCGCTGAGACTGCGACTCCGTCACCGATCGTGACACCGCGCATGCGGATGATGTCAGAATCCAACACCTGGAAGTGGATCAGCGTCGCGGTGAGTATCGCGGTCGTGGTCCTTGGGGCGCTGTACTTCATTTTCGGGCGAACGCAGACACCGCCGGGAAACAAGCCGACGACGGTTCTGGTCGCCGATTTTACGAACCACACCGGGGACCCGATTTTCGACGGCACCCTGGAGCCCATGTTCAACGTCGCTCTGGAAGGGGCCAGCTTCATCGGCGCTTTCAACCGCGGGACCGCGCGACAGCTCGCCGGGAAGCTGCCCCACCCAACGGACAAACTGGATGAGCAGTCGGCCCGGCTGGTCGCGGTAAGCCAGGGGGTCAACATCGTGGTGTCGGGTTCTCTCAGCCAGCGCGGCGCGGGCTACAAGCTGACGGTGGAGGCAATGGATGCCGTGACTGGCAACAGCATCGGAAATGCCGAAGCGAATGCCCCCACGAAAGACGCGCTGCTGATGGCCATACCCAAGCTCGCGGCTCCCATCCGCAAGGCTCTGGGCGACACCACGCCCGAATCGGCGCAGCTTGACGCCACCAGAGGGACCTTCACCGCGGCGTCCCTCGAGGTGGTGCACCAGTACGGCATTGCCATGGAGCAGCAGTTTGCCGGAAAGATGGAGGACGCGCTGGCGTCCTTCAAGAAGGCGGCGGATCTCGATCCGAATTTCGCGCGGGCTTACGCCGGT
>JBGPKH010000672.1:0-4981 GCA_041485845.1 Bryobacteraceae bacterium | reverse complement strand
CAGCGGATGCAGCGGTCTTCGTCCTTCACAATGGCGGAATTCTCTTCCAGGTCGGCGCCCTCTTCCAGGCTGTTGCGAACCGCGGCTTCGAGCGCGGCATCGCCCAACAACTGGCTGAGCGGGACCAGCTTGAGGCACAGGGTCGGACAGACATCGGCGCAGCCGCCGCAGAGAACGCAGCGGGCGCCGTCGAACACCGGGGTGACGCCGCAATCCAGGCAGCGCGACGCCTCGCGCACCGCCTGCTCGCGCGTGTAGCCCAGCTCGACCAGGGACTCGGGGTGCGACAGGCGTTCCTGCGGATGGCAGGAGGGAATCGCCTGGCGCCGGATGGATTCGTAGCCGCGCTCGCGGCGGTAGCGATCTAAAGTAAGGTAGGCCGTCGTCGATTCCGGCCGCAACTCGCGCCCCGTCAGGTAGCGGTAGACCGAGCGCGCCGCGGCCTTGCCCGAAGCCACCGCGTCGATCACCAGGCGCGTGCCGTGGGCCAGATCGCCGGTCACGAAGACGCCGTCCGCGGTGGTGGCGAGCGTCGCCGGGTCAACTTTGGGCCAGCCGGGGCGTGCCATCTGGATATCGCCGCCGCCATCCTCGAGGAAACGCAGGGCGGGCGCCTGGCCGACCGCCAGCAGCACGGTATCGCATTCCAGAGTCTGGCGCGTGGAGTCATCGAAGAGCGGCGAGAACCGGCTTTTCTCGTCGTAGACGCGGAGGCAGCGGCGGAATTCGGCGCCGCTGACTTCGCCCGATTCGTTGCGCGCGATCGCGACGGGGCCCCATCCGTTCCAGCGCTCGACGCCTTCCTCGTCGCCTTCGAGGATCTCGATGGTGTCGGCGGGCATCTCTTCCAGGCCCTCGAGAGAGACCAGGCGCACGCGAGCGGTTCCCGGCAGGCGGGCGGCGGTGCGGGCGGTGTCGTAGGCGATCTGGCGGACGACGGTGCGGGCGACGTCGTAGGCGACGTTGCCGCCCCCGACCACCACCACCTCGCGGCCGATATCGATGGGCTCGCCGAGCGAGACCGAGCGCAGCAGGTCGACTCCGCCGTAGACGCGGGGGCCGCGCTCGCCGGGCAGTCCCAGGCCTCGGGAGGATTTCGCTCCGACCGCTATGATCACGGCGGCGAAATCGCGGCGCAGATCGGCAAACGCGATGTCCTTGCCGACGGTGGCGTTACAGCGGATCTCGACGCCGAGCGCCTGGATCACCGCGACCTCGCGCGCGATCACCTCGCGCGGCAGGCGATAGGCTGGCACGCCGACGGCGAGCATGCCGGCCGGCACCGGCTCGCTCTCGAACACCACGGGACGGAAGCCGAGCAGGGCCAGGTCGTGGGCCGCCGACAACCCCGCGGGTCCGGCGCCGACGATCGCGATGCGCTCTCCCGACCCCGCGCGAAATGCCGGATCGACGGCGGCGCGCAGCAGGGCGGCCATCTCGTCGGCGTGCGCCGCTACTTCGGGCACGTAGGCCTGTACCTGGCGGAGGACGGCTTCGGTGGGGCGCGATTCGGGTCCGGCGAATTCGCAGGCGAAACGTTTGAGGGCGCGGATGGAGATCGGCCGGTCCACCGCCACGAAGTGTCCGTCGTCATCGACCCGGGGCACCTTGCCGCGGCGGCAGTTGGCCTCGCAGGGCGCGCCGCAGATGCGCCCGCAGATCGAGGCAAATGGGTTCGGACCCCGGGCGATCAGGTAGGCTTCCTCAAAGCGGCCCTCGGCGATGGCGCGCACATAGCCCCGCGCGTCCGTGTGCACGGGGCAGGCCGCCTGGCAGGAAATGAGCCCGGCGTGGTAGCCATCCTCGGGAACATGGACTCTGAGCGAGGCGGTCATGTCACCCCCGGCGGCTCCTGGCGGCTGCGATCGACATCTCCGCCGGGTCGATGCTGCGGATGATACAGGGGACGCTCCGCTTCCCCGCTGCGCCGTGCGGCTTGCGCAGAAGCTGGGCCAGGCTCCAACGGGAGAGGACGCCCACGATGGCTCCGCGCAGCTCTTCCGCCGCCTGATGATAGGAGCAGATCAATTCCGATGGGCAACCCGGCTGGCAATAGTCGCCGAGAATCGCGCCCTGGCAGGCTTCGATGATGGCGAGCAGCGTGATCCGATCCGGCGGGCGGCCCAACCACACTCCTCCCTTTACTCCTTTTTCCGCGCGCAGGATTCCGGCTTTGACCAGGGAGCGGGCGACCTTGGCGAGATAGGAAGGGGATTCTCCCAATTCGTCGGCGATGCGCCGGGGGGACAGAAAACCCTCACCACTATTCTGCGCAATAAATATTAAGGCCCTGATTGCGGAAATTGTGGTTTTTGTTATCATCGCTAAAACGGATAACATATATCCGTGTTAAGTGCGTTGTCAAGGAGGAATTGCGATATGCGCCGCGCAAGCCTCGGATTCGCCGTTCTGGCCGTTGGTTGCTTCGGCCAGCCGCCCCCGGCAGCCGCCCCTGCCGCCTTCAAGCTTGGTAAGGTCACGGTCACCGGGAGCTTCCGGTCGCGGACGGAGTCGTGGAACTGGTTTCAGCCCGATTCCGGAGACAACGACTACGCGTATTCGGGCAACATTCTGCGAGTCGGCCTTTCGCAATCGCTCGAACGATGGGACTGGAACGCCGAATTCGCCGCGCCGTTTCTGCTCGGCCTGCCGGAGAATCCGATTGGCCCCGGTACGCAGGGGCAACTCGGGCTGGGAGCCAATTATCTCGTCGCCAACAATCGGAACCGGAACGCGGCGATGGTGTTTCCCAAACAGCTTTTTCTGCGCTGGAAGCAGGCTGGCGGGAACCGGGCGCATTCCCTCCGGGTGGGCCGCTTCGAGTTCCTCGACGGGAGTGAGATGACCCCGAAGAATACGAGCCTGGCAGCGCTCAAGCGCGACCGCATCAATCAGCGGCTGCTGGGCGCTTTTGGGTGGGCGCACGTGGGGCGCAGTTTCGACGGCGCGCAATACGTGTACGCCCGGCCGTCGGGAGTGTTCACCGCGATGGGCGCGGTTCCAACGCGCGGCGTGTTTCAGGTGGACGGATGGGGCTGGAACCAGGCGGCCTTCGGGTACGCTTCGTATACGCGCCCGTGGGGGCGCAAGGCCCACGCGGCCGAGACGCGCTTCTTCGCGCTATCGTACGACGACTGGCGCGGCGTCTTGAAGACCGACAATCGCAGCCTGGCCGCGCGCCGCGGCGATGCCGCGAACATCCGCATCGAAACCTGGGGCGGGCACTCGCTGCACGCTGTGGAAACGCGGGGCGCTAGTCTCGACGTGGTCCTGTGGGCGGCGGCGCAGACCGGTCATTGGGGCGTCGAGTCCCACCGGGCATTTGCAGTCGACGTCGAGGCGGGAATTCAGCCGAAGTCCCTGCGGCGGCTCAAGCCGTGGCTGCGCGGCGGCTTCTACGACGGTTCCGGTGACGGCAATGCGAACGATGACCGGCACGAGACTTTCTTTCAGGTCCTGCCGACGCCGCGGCCCTTCGCGCGCTTTCCGTTCTTCAACATGATGAACAGCCGGGACCGGTTTGCCATTCTGATTCTGCGTCCGCATCCCAAGGTCACGGTCTCGAGCGAGTTCCATGCATTGCGGTTGAGCAATTCGCAGGACCTCTGGTATACCGGCGGCGGTGTCTTTCAGCCTTGGACTTTCGGCTACGCGGGCCGCGCGGTGAACGGCGGGCGTTCGCTCGCCAATCTGTACGACACCAGCCTGGAGTATCGGGTTCACCCGCGGATCATGATGACCGCGTACTTCGGATACGCCCAGGGACGGGCCATCGCCTCGGCGATCTATCCGCAAGGCAAGAACGGACAATTCGGCTACCTGGAGGCGCTCTATCGATTCTGGTGATAACACTACTGCAGGCGGTCGTGGGGTTCGGGCTCCGTATCGGGAATCTGATCCAGAGCCGCTCTGAACCTTTCGGTGTTAGCCCGCTCGCCGCGTCGACGCAAATATTCAGCGGCCGCGAACTGCTCCGACAATGCCGCCGAAACGAATTCTTCGACGGAGATCTGCTCGCGGGCAACCAACTCCTCCGCTTTTACGGAGAATGTCATCCGGAAGTGAAATCGTCCTGCTCACGGCCATGCCTCTATTGTCCTCAAAAACTCGCCCGGAAATCCCGGATGTTGTGAGTCACGAGGAAATCGGTCTGGCTCGCGACCGCAAGTTCCGAGAGGAACTCATCGTCGGGATCCCTCAGTAACGGGCGCAAGCGGAATCGAATTGCGTGCCGTAAGCCCACCCGGCAGAACGTATCGATGATGCTTTCGACAACCCAGTCTGCCAGCCCGAGTCGGGCGGCTTCCCGCTTGGCGACCTCCTCGTATTCCAGGATCAGCGCAACCGACACGGTGGGCTGCCAGCGCGGATCACCCAACATGCCGATCAGCCTGAAGGACGCGCCGTTCCTCGAGCGCAAAGCCGAAACCAGCACATTCGTGTCAGCAACGACCCGGTGCATCGCCACATCATCCTAACACTCCGGACCAGGACTCCATCTGCGGCGAGATCGAGACCGCCGGCCCTGGTGTTCCCGGAGCATCGGCTGGGGTAAAGTAGATCGCATGTGGCTTCTGGCGGCCATCGCGGCTTTCGCCTTCCAGCCCGACACTGCGATGCTGCGGCGTGTGTACGAGGAGGCTCTTGCCCGCCGGCAAAAGGAATACGGCGCTGCGGACGCTCGGACGGCGCAGGCCGCACGCGACTTGGGCCTCTTTCTGGAGCGCGCAGGCGACAAAGCCGGCGCGCGGCGGTCGCTTGCCGAGGCTGTGCGCATGGACGGCCGCGCCCTGGGAGAGAACGCCGCGCAGACGCTGGAAGATGTCGCGGCGCTGGCTTCCGTTTCGCCGCCGGCCGAAGCCGAGCCGCTGCTGCGCCGCGTGGCCGAGTCGCCCGATCCGACGGTCGCCGGTCCGGCGCTCTCCACTCTCGCTCAGATGCGAAGGGCGGCTGGGGATCGCGCCGGCGCGGCGAAGTATCT
>JBGPKH010000671.1:0-4995 GCA_041485845.1 Bryobacteraceae bacterium | reverse complement strand
TCCATCCCCAGATGCCCCTCTCGATCTTGGCGATGACGTACTGGATCCCGGGTGTATGCATATGCTTGTACATCAGGGTGTCTTCCAGCTTCATCTGCCCGTCGTAGGGTTTGTCATGGGTCCACACCGTGTTGAAGCCTACGTCCTTCACCACGGGAGCGATTTCGACTCTAGCGGCGTGCTCCCAAACGGAAATCAATGGTGTGCCAGGCAGTTTGGCCGGGCCAGCCGCCGAAGCCGCTTTCGGGAACACCAGGGAGGGGGTGGCCGCCAGGAGGGCCGAACCCGCGAGCTGCCCCAATACGGTTCGCCGAGTAGGGGAGCCTCTCAATGATTCGAATCGGTCATCCATGATTCATTTCTCCTTTCTTCACCGAGAATTTCAGTACTGCGATCCAACAAGATGTCGTTTCATCTCCCGCGGTCTCCTCATACACATGGGTTGGCTGCGGAGGCGGCATACCAAGCGCATTGTCTCCCCGCTCTGGGTGGTTGTCAATGGGGGTTACCGATATGAAAACCCGAAATCACCCTTGGCGCGTGCGCGCTTGGGGTCTTGCGTGAGGAGCACGGATGGCCGAAACTCAACTTGGGAATCCGATCGCGACCGTTGTCGAGGGCGACGCCCACCAGACCGTCGACGCAGATCAAGGAGGGCTATATCGACTACCTGAACAAGCTGCTGCCGCCAGTGCGGCCCGGCGGCTTGATCCTTGGTCACAACGCCGGTATGGTCGGCGATTACGAGGCTAGTTACGACCAACCCGGCGCTGGAGACGCTGTTCTACATGGAAGGCGAAGGGCTGGCGATCACCTTGAAGAAGCGCTAAGACGCCGCGCGGGTCCGGGGGCACAAGCACTTGCGATGGGGCGCGGCCACGAAAGTCCGTACACTCCTGCAGCAACCGCGCCGCTCGAGGATGTGGTGGCCGGCTTGGCGTTGCCGTCGGTCTACCGTTGAGCGGCGCCGCCGCGGCCCATGATGGGCCACACATCCACGATCTGCTCGCCGCGCGCGACGTAGTAGCGATCGTACACCGCGGTGCTCATGTCGAGCGTCGTGCAATAGATCTCCACGCGCTCGCCGAGCTTGAGGTCGCGGCCGGCTTCGGTCCATTTCAGCGTGCCGTACTCGGCGCCCTGGCTGCCCACCTGAAGCCACGGCATCCCTTTCACCTGGTCGGTGGGCCGATTCAGCGCTTTGTTGCCGTAGTCGGTGGTGACCTCGTTGGGATGGCGCTTGCTATCGATGGTCGTAAGAATGGTCAGCGCGCCCTTGAAGTCTTTGTAGATCGCGTCGCCGTCCTTGCTTCCGATGGCGAAATAATTCGTGTCCATGAACACGTAGGAGCCGCACTCGAGCTCGGTGAGGCCGTTGTCCCTGTCGATATTGTAGGTGCCGGTGGAGCCGCCGCTGACGATGTTGACGGGCAATCCCGACTTGCGCGCCAGGTCCACGGTCTCGCGAACGCCGGCCAGGTCGCCGGCCGATTTCTTGCGCCGCGCTTCCCAGGTCTTGGTGTGGGCCGCGCCGCCGGAATACGCCATGAAGCCCTCGAAGGACATACGTTTCGACGCCGCCACCTTCTGCGCCAGCTCGACCGCGGGCTGGCCGTTGGCGATTCCCTGGCGCGTCATCCCGGCAAACACCGAGACCGCGATCTTGAGGCGCGCGTTCGATGCCGCCGCGGCGTCCTCGACCCAGGACACCACCTGCGCGTCATCCACCACGAACATGAACGTGGGATCGCGTTTGGAGAGCGCCACGGCTCGCGAGATGTTGTTGACGCTGGCCGGCTGCTTGGTCCACAGCACGTGCTTGATGCCGGCGCCGGACATCAATTCAGCCTCCGCCATGGTGGCGCAGGTCAGGCCGATGGCGCCCTCGGCGATCTGGCGCTTGGCGACGTCCACGCTTTTGTGAATCTTGACGTGAGGGCGAATGTGGATGCCGGTGGCCTTGCCGTGTGCGGCCATCTTGCGGACGTTCTGCTCGAAGAGGTCCAGATCGACGATCATGCACGGCGTGGGCAGGACCTCTCTGGTGATGTCGCGGAAGTCGCGGCGGGCGATGCGCGCTTCGAACTCCGGATATGGAAAAGCGCCGCTGGTGGTCTTGGCGGCGCGCATTCTCGTTGCGCGGAAGAGGCCGGCGGCCCCTGCCATGAGTAATTGCCGGCGTGACGTCATGGATACCTCCTGTTACTGTTTCGGGTTTGCCTGCCCGCGGCCGGGAGCGCGCGGCGGCACCTTCTCCCAAGGGACGGCGGTAATGCCGTTCAGGTCGTAGACCACGGCGCCGTCGCGCAGGGTCAGTTCGGCGGTCAGTTTCTGGGCGCCTTCCAGGCGGCCTCCGCTCTGGTCGACGAATCCGAACCTGCCCTTCTCGATCCGCAGCACCGCTACGTCGGCGGGAGACCCGACCGAGAGGTTGCCCAGCTCTTCGTGCTGGATCTCCTTCGCCGGGTTCCAGGTGGAACGGAGAATCACCTCGTCGAGCGGCATGCCCATAGCCAGGAACTTGTCCATGACGTTGAGCATATCCTTCATGCCGGCGTTCATGCTGGTGTAGTGCAGGTCGGTGGAGATCGAATCGGGGATGAAGCCCGCCTTCATCAGCGGGATGGCGCAGCTCCAGAGGAAACTCCCGCCGCCGTGGCCCACGTCGAAAATGACCCCGCGTTTGCGGCCATCGATCATGGCTTTGCTGGGGCCCTTGGTGTCGGGATCCTGCTCGCCGCGATGGCCGCCGTACATATGGGTGAAGATGTCGCCCGGGCGGAAATACTTGTTCAGCAGATCGTACAAGGTACGCCCGGCGCGGACGTTGCCGCCGAAATCCACCATCACCGGAATGTGCGCGATCTTGCCGACCTCTTCGGCGTTGATATACGGAGTCCACTCGGGGCCGCTGAAGTGCGCGCTCTTGATTCCGACGATGGCGCCTTTGTACTTGAGGGCCATGTCGGCGGTGGGCTTGACCTCCATGTCCTGGAGGTTCTGCTCGATCTGTCCGGAGCCCATGCCCGCGCCGACGACGTTGATGAAGGAGAACACGCGGGTCTTCTGGGTATCGATGATGCGGGTCTTGAAATCTTCGAAGGTGCGCCATCCGGCGGAGCCAGCGTCGGCCACCGCGGTCACGCCGACCCGCAAGGTAAAGCCGTCCGGCTGGAGACCCAAGGACCCGGCGGCATAGGAGCCCTTGGTCAGGCCGGGATACACGTGAACGTGGATGTCGATCAGTCCGGGCGTCACGTACAGGCCCGCGGCATCGACGGTCTTGAGCGCCCGCGACGGGGCGATGTCGGCGGCCACGGCGGCGATCTTGCCGTCCTTGATGGCGACGTCGCGCACGGCGCTGATTCGATTCTTGCCGTCGATGACGTGGCCGCCCTTGATCAGCAGGTCGTAATCGGCCTGCGCCCAGGCGATGCCTGCGAAGAGCACGGCGGGGAGAAATCGCATGAAGGTCATAGTGTTCGATCCTAGTATCTCGCATAATACGGTGACGTAAGCCGGGCGCGTGACAGACGACAGAAACCGATCGTCTGTCCCACCAAGCATTGTGATACGATCCCCGCAATGACTGCTGAACGTGTTGCCGGAGCATTCTTTCTGGTATTCTCGATGACTTTCGCACAAGGTTACAAGGCGGAGCAGATCTCCGATCACGGCGTGCCCATCGTCCGTCTCACCGATGCGGCGCACGGCGTGGAAGTCGCAATCGCGCCGTCCATCGGCAATCGCGCGTACGAGATGAAGGTTCACGGCAAGAACATTCTGTACTTTCCGTACGCCGACGTCGGGGAGTTTCAGAAGCGGCCGCGGCTGTGCGGCATCCCCTTCCTGGCGCCGTGGGCCGACCTGCTGAACGAACCGGCCTTCTGGGCGAACGGCAAGAAGTACGTGTTCAACATGGGGCTGGGCAATGTTCGCGGGAACATGCCGAGCCACGGCCTGCTGGTCAATTCTCCGCTCTGGCAGGTGACCGAGGTGGCGGCGGACGCGCGGTCGGCGCACGTGACGAGCCGGCTCGAGTTCTGGAAGGACCCCGACCTGATGGCGCAGTGGCCGTTCGCCCATGAGTACGAGATGACGTACAGCCTGGCCGATGGGGTCCTCGAAGTGAAGACCGCGGTGAACAACCTCAGCGTGCAGGCGATGCCGCTGGTCCTGGGGTATCACCCGTTCTTCCAGATTCCGGACATTCCGCGCGATGAGTGGGTGGCGCATTATCCGGCGCGAATTCACGTGATCGGCGACGAGAAGAATGTCCCGACCGGCGAGATGCGGCCGCTCGACCTGCCCAATCCGCTGCCACTGCGCGGGCAGAAGCTGGACGACGGGTTCACCGGCCTGGAACGCGACGCCGATGGGCGCGCGCATTTTTCGATCGAATCGGGCGGCAAGACGGTGGAGACGCTGTTTGGTCCGAAGTACCCGGTGGCGACGATCTGGCTGCCGACCGGTCCGAACGGGCAGCCGCGGGAATTCATCTGCTTCGAGCCTTTGGCGACCATCATCAGCGGGGTGAACCTGGCGCACGAAGGCAAGTGGAACGGCTTGCAGACCGTGCCTGCCGGCGGCAAGTGGACCGAGAGTTTCTGGGTGAGAGCCAGCGGAATCTGAACGCGGGGCCTGGCGCACCTGGACAGGCCGGGAGGCCTGTCCCACCCCCGTGATATAGTGCAGGACATGAATCGGCGAACGTTCCTCGCGGCTGCCGCTTCCGTGCCGGTGCTCTCGGCGGCGGGCGAGAGGCCGGTGCCCAACTACCGCGTGGTCACGAAGTACAAACCGGCGGCGCAGTCCGGGATGCCGGGGCCGTATCCGGGGCGCGTGGTCACGGTGCATTCTCCCAAGTGCATCGATGAGGCGACCGAGAGGGTGGATGTGCCGACGGTCCAGGCGATGATCGCTCGCGGTATGACGACTCTCACTGGCGACAAGGATCCGCGCGACAGTTGGGCGCGCTTCTTCAATGCCCAGGAT
>JBGPKH010000670.1:0-4998 GCA_041485845.1 Bryobacteraceae bacterium | reverse complement strand
TTGTATTGACTGGTGCCTCGCGGCGCCGTGTTCGGACCCGTCTGGAACAGATTTGTAAACTCGCCGGGCGGTGAGGCGCCGGCCGGCGGTGCCAGGGGCGGAACCGGTGGAGCCGCAGGCTGCTCGAATCGGCTGGTACGCTGCGGGGCCGGACTTCCCCCTCCCTGGAAGAGTTGGGTGAATTCGCCAGGCTGGTTCGCCGGCGGCGGCGCCGCGGGGGGCGCAGGTGGACCGGGAGGCGGCTCGAATCGGCTGGTACCCTGGGGCGCCGGACTTCCCCCTCCCTGAAACAGCCGCGTGAACTCGCCGGGTCCTTGCGCGGCAGGTGGCGGCGGTAGTCCGGGTGACGTAACCCCTGGCTCAGGCTGTTGCGGTCTCGCCGGCTGCGTTCCTGCAAACAGCCGCGTGAACTCGCCGGGTTCTTGCGCCGCTGGGGCCCCCGGAGCGGCGGGAGGCGGCCCCCCCGGCATCATGGCCGGCACCCTCCAGGTCCCCACGTGGCCCAGCTTCTGAGGGTCCACGGCGCCGGACCGCTCCTGTTCCGAGAGCCAGTCGGCCAGGTTCTGGAACGGCGGCGCAGCGGTCGCTACGTACGGCGTGCCGTCGTTTTCTCCTACCTCCACCAGCCTCGAAAAGCACTGTGCGGGAATGCCCCGTAATCGGGCCAGCAGCCGTTCGTTTTCCGGCGTCCGCCCACCCACTAGCAGGTGCATCGTCACCTCGCGGCCGGTAGCGGTCTGCCGGGCACGAAAGCTTCGGGCACCTTCCCCGGGAAGCGGATCGATCAGTTCATACTTCTGATAAAAATCCATGTGTCGCCCGCCCGTCCTCATCATGGCACGCAGTGTGCCGCGCGACTATTGAGTAGTGTATCGTATCGCACGGTACCGAAGGTCTGGCGCCGGTCTTTCCCAAACCGGAAAGTTAGTGTTACAGTGAATCGCTAACACCTTATGAGGCTCCTCTCGAGAGTGGTCTGGTCGGAAGGCATGTACCTGGGACCGCACCATTTCCAGGCGCAGAGCCGCTACTTCGAAGACTCCATCCAATTCGCTACCGCGATCCTGTGGTACGCGTCCTTCGGCCTCGTGGGCGTCGAGCTCGACGCCGAGGCGCTGCACAACGGCACCGTTTCCCTGGTGCACGCCCGCGGCATCCTACCCGACGGCCTTCCGTTCAACATGCCCGAAAGCGATGCGCTTCCCGAAGCGCGCGCCATCGCCGACCTCTTCCCGCCCACCCGCGACTTCATCACCGTCATGCTCGCCATCCCGCCGCGCAAGGCCAACGGCTACAACTGCGCGATCGACGACGACGGCGCCGAAGCCCGTTACCTCGCCGAGACCCGCGTGCTGCACGACGAGAACAGCGGCGCCGACGAACGCCCCGTGCGTCTGGGCCGCAAGAATCTCCGCCTGCTGATCGATACCGAGCCTCCCGGAGATCTCCTCACTTTGCCGATCGCCCGCGTGGTGCGCGATGGCTCCGGGCACTACGCTTACGACCCCGGCTTCGTGCCTCCAGTCCTGCAGATCAGCGCCAGCACGCGCCTCATGGCCATGATCAAGCGCCTCATCGGGCTGCTCAACGAGAAGAGCGCCACCGTCAGCAGCGGGCGGCGGACCGGGTCGAAAACGGGCGCGGATTATTCCACTCGCGAGATCGCCAGCTTCTGGCTGCTGCACTCCGTGAATGCGGCCATCCCGCCGCTCGAGCACCTGCTGGTCGCCAAGCGCGGCCATCCCGAGGAGCTGTTCGTCGAAATGTCGCGGCTGGCCGGGGCGCTGTGTACGTTTGCTCTCGATTCGCATCCGCGCGATCTGCCGGCCTACGACCACCAGAACCTCACCGAGTGCTTCGAAAGGCTGGAACGGCACATTCGCCTGCACCTGGAGACCATCGTCCCCACCAACTGCATCTCGATCCCGCTGCGGGCCGCCGGCAACTACTACTGGGAAGGCGAAGTTACCGACCAACGCTGCCTGGGGCGCTCGCGATGGGTGTTTGCCATTCATGCCGACATGGGCGAGGCGGAGTTGATGGCGCGAACTCCGCAACTGATCAAGGTCTGCACGCCGCCCTTCGTGCGCGAGCTCGTGAAACGCGCACTCCCGGGGTTGACGCTCACGCACCTGCCGGTTCCGCCGCCGGCCATTTCCGCGCGCGTCGAAACCCAATACTTCGGCGTCAGCCGCAGCGGCCCCTGCTGGGACCACATGATTAAGGCCCACGAGATCGGAGTCTATGTTCCGGGAGAATTCCCCAACCCGGAAGTGGAAATCCTCGTGGTTTTGGATAACCAAGCATGACACCTTCAGCCGATACCCGCCGACCCGAAAACCTCGCGCTCATCTACCAGGAAGGGCTGACTGCCATCGAGCGGCTGCGCGCCAACCGGCAGAGCGTCAACGACGCCAATGCGTTTCGCCACCACACGCGCGAGGCCCTCAAAGCCGCCACCAACCAGGCGCTGGCGGCCGGCTACAACGCCGACGACGCCCGCTTCGCCACCTTCGCGGTGGTCGCGTTCCTCGATGAATCCGTGCTCAACTCGCAGAACCCCATCTTCGCCGACTGGCTGCGGCAGCCCCTTCAGGAGGAGTTGTTCGGCACGCACATCGCGGGCGAGGTCTTCTTCCAGCACTTGCAGCAACTGCTGGGGCGCAGCGATTCGCTGGACCTGGGCGATCTTCTCGAAGTCTACTACCTGTGCTTGCTGCTCGGCTTCCGCGGGAAGTACAGCGCCGGCGATCGCGGCGGGCTGAACCAGGTCATGAACATGACCCGCGAAAAGATCCATCGCATTCGCGGCCGCTTTGCGGGCCTCTCGCCGGCGTGGATGCTGCCGCAGGAGACCTTGCGCGGCAGCAGCGATCCGTGGGTTCGAAAGCTCACCTGGATCGCGGCCATCTGCGTCGCGGTGATGGTCATCCTGTTTGTGATTTATAAGGTGGTCCTGAACAGCGGCCTGAATATCGCTTACAGTGGGACAGGCCTCCTGGCCGGTCTTCTTGGCAACCGAGGGTTCCTGGTATGACGCTCTATATCATTATCGGCGTCGTGGTAGTAGCGCTGATCGTCCTGGTTACCATTTACTTCCTCCAAAAGAGAAAGGCAAAAAAGGCCGCCGAAGCAATGGGCGACCAGGGCGCGGCGCCGGGCGGCGACGATATTTCCGTCCTGATCCACGAGGCCGAAGCCAAATTGTCGGCGGCCAAACTGGAGAACGCCAAGGTCGGCAACCTCCCGGTCTACCTGATCGTCGGAGATCCCGGAACTACCAAGACCAGCGTCGTGCTGCACTCCGGGCTCGAGCCCGAGCTCATCGCCGGCCAGGTGTATCAGGCGGGCAATGTAGCCCCGACGCGCACGGCCAACTTCTGGTTTTCGCGGCGTTCCCTGTTCGTCGAGACCGGAGGCACGCTCTCGGGCGACCTGGGCAGGTGGCGGACCGCCGTCAAGAAACTCCAGCCGAAGTCCTCGGTGCGAAAAGGAGAGCAGGCGGGGCGCGCCGCAGTGGTGTGCTTCGATTGCGAAAACTTCACCAGGCAAGGCGCGGCCGACATCGTCACCAACTCGGCCCGCAACCTGCGCGCGCGGCTGGGCGAGATTTCGCAGGCCATGGGGATCAACCTGCCGGTGTACGCCCTGTTCACCAAGATCGACCGCCTGCCGTTCTTCACCGAATTCGTCCGCAACCTGAACGGCGATGAACACACGCAGGTGCTGGGCGTCACGCTGCCCATGCTCTATCGGCGGAGCGAAGGCGTTTACGCCGAAGAGGAGACCGCGCGCCTCACCGGCAGTTTCGAGCGGCTGTTCCGCTCGGTGGCCGATGCGCGGCCGGAGTTCCTGGCGCGCGAAGGCGACGCCTCCAAGCTGCCCCCGGCATACGAATTCCCGCGCGAGTTCCGCAAGATCCGCCCCGCCGTGGTGCAGTTCCTGGTGGACCTCTGCCGCCCCAGCCAGTTGACCGTCGGCCCGTTCCTGCGCGGCTTCTACTTCACCGGCGTGCGGCCCGTGATCATGAACGAGAGTGCGCCCGTGGCCCCCGCCGAGGCGCCGCAGACGAGCAGCGGCGGATTTCCGGGACCGGCCGGCGCCACCGCGATTTTCAATCCGCGCATGCTCCAGGCGCAGGCCCCCGGCCCGGTTCAACCGGCGGCCCCGCCCCAAGTCACGGGCGCGCGCAAAGTGCCGCAGTGGCTGTTCCTCAGCCACCTGTTCAACGACATCCTGCTGGCCGACAAAGTGGCCATGGGCGCCAGCGGCTCGAGCATCAAGACCAGCACCGCGCGGCGCTTCCTGCTCACCGCCGCGGCTTCGCTGTGCTTCCTTCTCGCGCTCATTTTCACGATTTCGTTTTTCAAGAACAACTCGCTCGAGAACCGCGTGCGCGACGCCGCGCGCGGGATTTCCGCCACCGAATCGGCGGGCGCCGAACTAGCCTCGCTCCCGTCCTTGCAGAAGTTGGAGAACCTGCGGCAGTCGCTCGAGACCCTCGTGGGATACCGCCGCGACGGCGCGCCCTGGGCATACCGCTTCGGCCTGTACATCGGCGACGATCTCTACAAAGTGGCGCGTCCCATCTACTGCAACCGTTTCCGGAAACTGCTCCTGACGCAGACCCAGGCCAACATCCTGCAGGATATGCGCGGGCTGCCGGCCACCACGGCTCCCGAACAACATCCCTATCAGCCCACGTACGACGAGTTGAAGGCCTACCTCATCACCACCACCCACCCCGACAAGAGCACCAGGCTGTTCCTGACTCCGGTGCTGATGCGATGGTGGACCAACCGGCACGAGGTGGATTCCGAGCGCCTGCAACTGGCCCAGAAACAGTTCGACTTTTACGCCGACGATCTGAAGCAGGACGGCCCGTGCGCCTCGGAGGGCGATTCTCTGGCGGTCGACAGAACGCGGAAGTACCTCAAGCTGTTCGGCGGCTTCGAACAGGTGTACGGATACATGCTGGCGGAGGCCGACAAGCACGGC
>JBGPKH010000669.1:0-5003 GCA_041485845.1 Bryobacteraceae bacterium | reverse complement strand
CGCCCTGCAACGGCTGCACCTACACGGGGTCTCAGAACCTCGCGGTGACCATCGCTCCGGGCAGCCTGGGAGCGGGGAGCTACACCAGCTACATTACCCTTAACTCGGGCGGCAGCCAATTCGCCACCATTCAGGTCAACCTCACCATCGGCGGCAGCGGAGGAGGGACCGGATCTCTGGTGGCGCCGTCATCGCTCACGTTCGCTTACCAGTCCGGCCAGTCGTTCGGCCCTCCGCAGCAGACCATCACGATTGCAGCGAGCGGAGCGTTCACTGCCAGTTCGACCCAGAGTTGGCTGGTGGTGAGTCCCACGAGCGGCTCGGGGCCGGCCAATCTGACGGTCAGCGTAATCCCGTTTGGTCTTGCAGCCGGAACCAACCAGGGCATCGTGAACATCACCACGCCCAGTGGAAACCAGAGCGTGAATGTCAGCCTGGTAGTCGGTTCGGGTCTGGTGCTGAACGCCAGCCCGGGTTCGATCAACTTCAACTACGCGGCAGGGTCGACGGCTTACCAAACCGTCGTGCAAGTCTCGGCCAGCGACAACTCGAGCACGTTGGTGACCGCCACCCCGCAGCAGTCCTGGATCACTCTCAGCAGCCCGACGAACAGTGGTAACACGCCGGCGTCCTACCTGGTGACGGCCAATCCGGCGGGGTTGTGCAACGGCATCAACGTGGGCAGCATTACCGCCACGGCATCCAACGCGGCGAACAGTCCGCTCACGATTCCCGTCGTGGCGCTGGTGAGCGGCAGCAGCGCCACGTCTTGCGGAACGACCACGGGGCCGCTGACGCTCTCGCCGGCATCCTTCACCTTTAGCGGGGCGGTGAACGGCGCCGCTCCCGCGACTCAAACCCTGACCGTCACAGCGCCCTCGTCCAGCACCATATATACGGTGAGCACCAACATCGTCAGCGGCACCACCAACTGGCTGACTGTGTCGTTCCCGTGCAACAACTGCACTCTCACGGGGAGTCAGAACCTGACGATCGCGGTAAACCAGTCGAACCTGTCGTCGGGTACATATCAGGGCAATATCCTACTGACCGCGAACGGCGTTACACAGACGGTCCCGGTGACTCTGACGGTGGGAGTTTCCGGCGCGACCGGGAACATCTCGGTGAGCCCGACATCGCTCAGCTTCAGCGCCCAGGTGAACGGGAGCGCGCCGGCCGGGCAGAACGTGACCGTAACCTCGGGAACTGCCGGGGTTGGGTACATCTACACGGTTTCTACGACGAGCGGCGGCAGTTGGCTATCCGCGACCTCCAACGGAGCCACTCTGGCCAACGGGCAGGGGCTCAATACTGCGAGTAACCCGACGATCACCGTGATTGCGAATCCGGCGGGTCTCGCCGCAGGGACGTACAGCGGCGGCATCACACTTTCGCCCAACGGCGGGACCGCGGTCACGATTGCGGTCAGCCTGACGGTGCAGGCCAACGTGATCTCGGCCAGCCCCAGTTCCCTGACGTTCACTTACCAGGCGGGCGGTACGCCGCCTTCTTCGCAGCAGGTGCAGGTCTCGGGGCAACAAGGCCTGACGTTCAGCACGCAGGTAGCGGCGGGGAATTGCGCGAGCGGCTGGCTTGCGGCTTCGCCGGCTGCCGGCACCGCTGCCGGGAATGTCACGGTTTCGGTGAATACGAATAATCTGGGCGCGGGCACATGCAACGGCTCCGTCACGGTAGCCGGAACGGGAACCGCAACCGGATCGACAACCATCAGCGTCACCCTCACGGTGACCGCCCCGCTGCCCACGATCACCAAAGTATCCAGCGCGGCGAGCTACCTCGGCCAATCGATCTCGCCCGGCGAGGTGATCACGATCTTCGGTACGGGCCTCGGGCCGACGCCGTTTGTCACGCTGGCGCTGGACCCCGCTACCGGGAGAGTGGCCACTACGCTGGGTGGGGTGCAGGTGCTGGTGGGCGGCATCGCAGCCCCGATGGTGTTCGCCAGCAACACGCAGGTTTCGGCGATCGTGCCGTATGACATCGCCTTCCTGCAAAGCACCACGGTGCTGGTCAAGTTCATCGGCCAAACCTCCAACGGGATCGGTGTGGGGGTGGTTCCCACGGCGCCCGGCTTGTTTACGGCGAATGCTTCGGGCACCGGACCGGGGGCCATCCTGAACTCCAACCTCTCGGCGAACTCTCCGTCGAACCCCGCCAACAAGGGCGAGACGGTGGCCATCTACATGACGGGTGAAGGCCAGACGAGCCCGGCGGGAGTCAATGGCAAAGTGACCACGGTGTCGCCGACTCCCCCGCTGACACCGGCGCCGCTGCTGCCGGTGGCGGTTCTGATTGACGGGCAACCGGCGAGCATCTCGTTTGCGGGCGAGGCGCCCAGCCTGGTCTCGGGCGTGATGCAGCTCAACGTGCAGATCCCCCAGAGTGCGCGGTCGGGCGACCTCTCGTTGATTGTGTCGATCGGCGGCAACAGCAGCCAGAATGGCGTGACCGTGTCGGTGAGGTAGTACATGGCCACCACGACGAAAACGCTATACGACACCGACTTTGTCGAGTGGTCCGCCCACACAGCGCAGCTCCTCCGCGAGGGCCGTTTCGAAGAAGTGGATTTGGAGAACCTGGCCGAGGAGGTCGAGGATTTGGGAAAGAGCGATCGTTCGGCAGTGCGCTCGCAGCTAACCCGGATGCTGTCGCACCTGGTAAAGCAGAGGATTCAGCCGGAGCGGTCCGGGGCAAGCTGGCGGGCGTCCATCGTAGGTGGTCGTCTGGAGATCGACATCAAGTTGGAGGATTCCCCCAGCCTTCGGCGTCATCTTGCGGAGAACCTTCAGAAGATTTATCGAAGAGCCGTTCGGGATGCCCTGCAAGAAAGCAACTTGACCGAGCGTGCCAGGGAACTCAATATTCCCAAAGATTGCCCCTACACGCTACAGGAACTGCTCGATGGCGACCTGAACGCACTCCGACCCGGAAACGGCTAAAGAAGGTTTCCCTACACGGTCCGCCGTCCGGGTGCGTCAAACTGTTTGTGAGCCAAGTACGGCTACTCATCGGGTTGCTGTCAGTGTCGGCGGTTGCCGCCGACCCCAGCCTGGATGCCCTTTTGAAGGGCGTCGAGGTCCGGTACAACAAGGCCAAAACCCTCCAAGTCCTTTTCCAGGAAGATTATACACGGGCTGGTGAAGGACACCGGCCGACCGAGAGCGGGATTCTGATGCTGCGCAAGCCGGGGCGTATGCGCTGGGCATACAACCAGCCCAAGGGCAAGCTGTGGGTCTCCGACAACAAATCCCTGTGGCTGTGGCTTCCGGATGAAAACCGGGCGGAGCAAATGAAGCTCCAGGAGAGTGATGACATGCGTGCGCCGCTCGCCTTCCTTCTCGGTAAGTTATACTTTGATAAGGAGTTCCGGAACCTGGAAGCGAAAGTGGAGGGGGTCGATACGCGCATTACGGGGGCGCCCAAAACCGATAACCTGCCGTATTCCGAAGTGCAGTTCCTGGTGGGGCCGGATTACCACATCCGCGAGGTGAAGGTGACCGGGTTCGATAAGTCCATTTTGGAGTTTCGCTTCGAACAGGAACGGCTGGACCCCAAACTGGACGACAAGTTGTTCCAGTTTCAGGTGCCGAAGGGCGCGGAGCTGATCAAGGAGGGTCAGTAGCCCATGGCCGATTTCGTCCTGAAATACGCCGACGGGCGCGGGCAGATCCACCAGCAGGTGGCCACCGCCGGCTCCGAGAAGGAACTGCGCGAGCGCTTCTCGCAGCAGGGCTTCCTGATCTACTCCATCAAGCCGCGGTCGGCGGCCGTGGCGGTGGCCGCGGCGGGGTTGTTCGGAGGCCGCAAGAAGCTCAACCTCGAGAAATTCCTGATCTTCAACCAGCAGTTTGTGACCCTGATCCGCGCGGGCCTGCCGATCTTGAAGGGGCTGGATCTGCTGGCGGACAGGCTGTCGGATCCCAAGCTGGGTCCTTATATCAAGGCGGTACGCGACGAGGTGCGCAACGGAACGCTGCTGTCCGAGGCCTTCCGGCAGCAGGGCGTCTTTCCCAAGATGTACGTGACGTCGGTGATGGCGGGAGAAAAGAGCGGCAGCCTGACCGAGGTTCTGGACCGCTATCTCACGTATCAGAAGATCGCCCTCGCGGTGCGGAAGAAAGTGGTGGTCTCGCTGATGTATCCGTGCGTGCTGATCGTGCTGGTGGTCCTGTTGATGGTGTTCCTGGTGACCTACGTAGTGCCCACGTTCGCCAGCCTGTACAGCACCATGCAGGCGACGCTGCCGACTATGACGCGCTGGCTGATTGCGCTCGGCACTACGGCTCGGAGCTACATCGTGTTCCTGGCGGCGGGACTGGTGGCGGCAATCTTTCTGTTCCGCTGGTGGGCGCGCGGGGACGCGGCGCGGCTAAGCATCGATCGCGTCAAACTGAAGCTGCCGGTCGCGGGCGACATCTGGCTGAAATACCAGGTCGCGCAACTGTCGCGGATCCTGGGAACGCTGCTGACCGGCGGCATCCCGCTGGTGCAGGCGATGGAGACGGCCGCGGATTCCCTGAACACCCCGCTGCTGAGGCGGGCCGTGGAAACGGCGGGGAAGAGCGTGCGGGAAGGACAGCCGCTGTCGGGGTCGCTCAAGGCTTCGGGGATGTTTCCGGGGCTGGCCACGGACATGATCGAGGTGGGCGAATCGACCGGCGCGCTGCCGGCGATGTTGAACAGCGTGGCGGAGTTCTTCGAGGAGGACGTGAACACGCGCATGGCGGCCACGCTCTCGCTGATCGAGCCGGCCATCATGATCGTGATGGGGTCGTTTGTGGCGTTTGTGTTGATTTCGTTGTACCTGCCGATCTTTTCGTTGGCGGACAACATCAGGTGAAGAGATGCGGGGGTTAGGGATAGGGATTAGGGGTGGGGGAAATGTGGCTCAAAACCCCACCCCCAACCCCCACCCCCAACCCCCACCCCTAACCCCCCGGTTCTAGACTATGGCGACGTCCGACAAACTGAAGCTCGCGGAT
>JBGPKH010000668.1:0-5008 GCA_041485845.1 Bryobacteraceae bacterium | reverse complement strand
TTGGCGGCGGAGTTCCTGGCGTTCGGACTCGTCCAGCCATTCCCGGATCAGTCTTGCCACAAACGCGCTCCGGTCGCCGGGGGGAAGGCGTCCTTCGAAGCGGTGCAACAGATCGGGAGGGAGGGAGTATGTCCGTTTTGCGAGCCTCACGCCTCCCAATGTACCATACTCGCGGTACGACCAAAGCGCCTTACCCTCGGCCATGCGTGACTCAAACGGGAACTGAAGCTGAGAAGCTGAGCAAGGCGAGCCCGCAAAAAAAAAGGACAACTCGCCAGGGAGAGCTTGATATACAATTTTGAAGACCCCGGCCGTCATGGGGGGGCTTGAACCCGCTCGCGAATTGCTGCGGTGAGGGAGTCCACGATGACAAAGCCCATTTGGAAGTGTGCAACCTTGGCGTTGCTGTGTGCGAGCTTCGCCTTTTCTCAATCCAAGACGATGGGGACCTTGAGCGGCACGATAACCGACCCCAGCGATTCCTCCGTCCCCGGCGCCAATATCACAGCGACCAACACCCGGACGGGCTCCAGCTTCAAAGCGCTGACCGATGAGCGCGGTGAATACCGCATTCCGTTGCTGCCGCCCGGCGTTTACGATATCAAGATCGAGAAGGCCGGATTCGCCGTGCAGTCGCGGAAGGATATCACCGTGACCGTGGGCGAAGCGGAGGTCGCGGACGCGAAGCTCACGTTGAGCGCCAGCACACAAATGGTGGAAGTGCAGGGCGAGCCGCCGCTCATCGAGACGGAGCGCACGCAGCAGTCCAACACCATCACGGAGCAATCGGTGCGGAACCTGCCCATCGACCGCCGCGACTACCTGACGTTCTCCCTGCTGGCGCCGGGAGTCTCGGATTCGAAGGCGCTGGCGGATTCCAACAGCTTTCGCGTCAAACAGACGCCCGACAGCGGGCTCTCGTTCTACGGTTCGAACGGCCGGGGCAACAACGTCAGCATCGACGGCGGCGAATCCAACGACGCGGGCGGCGGCGTGCGCCCCACCGTCAGCCAGGAGGCCGTGCAGGAGTTCCAGATCAATCGCACCAACTACTCGGCTGAGCACGGCGAGGCCCGCGGCGGAGTGATCGACATCGTCACGAAAAGCGGCGGCAACACGGCGCACGGCTCCGCGTTCGGATTCTTTCGGCACCAGAGCTTCGACGCAACCGATCCGTTCGCGGTCGAGCTGACGCCCGACAACCGCCTGCTGCGGGTGAAGCCCGATGCCCAACGCCAGCAGTTCGGCGCCACCCTCGGCGGACCAATCGCCAAGAACCGGACCTTCTATTTCGTTTCATTCGAGCAACTCCGCCGCCGCGAATCGAAGAGCGTCCCGGTGCTCACGGATGCTTCCATTTTCCAGCCGACCGCGGCGCAGGAGTCGATCCTCGCTACGCTGCCGGCCGCGGCCGCGGCCCAGCTTCGCCCGGCGCTCACCAGCCCGCCGGCGACCGTGGAAATGTTCAAGCGCAACAGCGGGATCTTTCCTTTCCAGTCCGATCAGTACCAGGGCCTGATGCGCATCGACCACCAGTTCAACGAAGCCAACCGGACCACGTTCCGCTACAACGTTTCGAAGTTTTATGAGACCAACCAGAACGTCGGCGCCCTGGTGGGTTACTCGCGCGGGTATATCAGCGATTTCTTCGACAGCACCGCGCTGGCGAGCTGGACGCACACGTTTTCGCCCCGGCTGCTCAACGAGGCGCACGCCCAGTTCAATTACTACAATCCGTTTACCGGGAGCAACGAACAGTTCGGCCCGGCGCTGGAGATCGCCGGCTTCGGCTTCTTCAACCGCGACCGCTTTCTGCCCAACGATACCATCACGCGGCGCGAAGATCTGAGCGACGCGGTCACGTGGGTGAAGGGCGCTCATAGCCTGCGGATGGGCGTTAACGTTCTGATCCGCGAGAACCATTCCGATTCCGCGACGTTCTTCAGCGGGCGTTTCACCTTCGGCACGCTGCCGGGGGCGTTCGTCAACGCGGCGCTGGCGAGCACCACGATTTCCGCACTGCAGGCATTCAACCTGGGGCTGGCTCAATCCTACCAGCAGGGATTTGGGGATCCCGTGGTGCGCGCCATTTACCCGCTTTATGCGGGCTACGCACAGGACAGTTGGCGCGTGCGGCCCAATTTCACTTTGAACCTGGGACTGCGATACGAGGTGGATCGCCGGAAGGACCCGCTCCCCACCGATAAGAACGCCTGGGGGCCGCGCTTCGGCTTTGCCTGGGATCCATTCCAGAACGCCAAGACGACCCTCCGCGGCGGTTACGGAATGTTCTTTTCGACCGTCGACTACCAGATCGATTACGTGGTGAACGCGCTCAACGAGATCAACGGATTTCGCCAGATTGCCCAGGTGCTCACGACGCTGAACGCCGCGAATCCGCTGGCCGTAAACGGACCGGTTAACATCTTCACCACGCTGCGAAACCAAGGGATCATCGGGGTTCCCACGCCGCAGCGTTCGATTCGGGCGTCCGACCTCCAGCAGTTTGGGATCAACGTCAGCCAGACCGGCCCGCGCCCTCCCCTGACGGTGCTGTTCCGCGCCGATCCGAACTACAGGAATCCGTATGCGCATCAGGCCAGCCTCGGCATCGACCGGGAGATCGCCAAGGGTCTGACGGCTTCGGTCCAATATGTGTTGGTGCGCGGCGTACACCTTACCACGTCGCTCGATCGCAACCTGCTGCCTGCACCCGTGAATCCGCTCAAAGGAGTTCGGGACTGGGGCGCGACAGCGGACAACCCCACGGGCGCGAAGTATTTTAGGGACCCGCTGTTGTTCCAGGAGAACTTCTATGAATCGGGCGCCAATTCCTGGTATCACGGCATGATCGTGGAATTGAAGCAGCGCCTCTCCCAGAACGCCAGTTTTGCCGTCAACTATACGTTCAGCAAGGCCATGGATGAGACGCTGGATTTCAACAGCGACTTCCAACCTCCCGATCAGATCTGCCGCAGTTGCGAACGCGCGCTGTCCTCCTTCGACCAGCGGCACAAGGTGGTGGCGTATGCGGTTCTGCAATCGCCTCTCGCCGGCGGAGGGTCCACACCGTTGCGCAGGCTGACCGGCGGGTTCACGTTTACGCCGATTTTCCGCTACAACAGCTCGCGTCCGTTCAATGTTCTGGCCGGGACCGAATTGAACAACGATCGCCACAACACCACGGACCGCCCCTACTTTGCAGGCCGGAACATCGGCATCGGGCCCGACTTCTGGACCTTTGACACGCGCCTCGCGCGGCGCTTCGCGCTCACCGAACGCGCAAATATCGAATTCCTGATCGAGGCCTTCAACCTCTTCAACCGGTTGAATTACTCCAGCGTGAACAACACCGTTTCCTGCAGCGCCACTGCGCTATCCGGGACGGGGGCCAGTTGTTTTATCAACGACGTGGTGAATCGCTACGACGGCCTCGGCGGCAACGGCGCCTATACCGCGCTGCAGCCGTTCGGCTTCACATCGGCATTCGAGCCGAGGCGCGTGCAATTGGGCGTCCGGCTGGGCTTCTGAAGCGACGCTTACTGAACGTCGGTCACCTTTCCGTTTACGAACGTGACCTTTAGACTCTGGTACACGTAAATCTTCTTCGATCCCAGATCGGCGATATCCCGCGGCTTCCCGAAGATCGCCTCCACCTGCTGGATCGACTGGCCGAGCGTGACCGTGGCCGGCGCACCCTTGCTCACCACATCCTGCTCCGCCCGGTCCGCTTCCTGCGCGGCCTGCGACAACTCCGCGGCGGCAGTCGAGTCCGGCTGCAACTGCGCCGCAAACGACGCCTGGGTGGCCTGACCCGCGGCCGAGGCGGGCAGCGAGGGCAGTCCGCCCTGCCCCTGCTTGGATTGCAGGTCGTTCAGCCCCTGATCGATGGTGGCGCGCATCTGGTTCTGCATTTCCTGCAAGTCCGAGAGCGCCACCGACACGGCGCTGCCCTTGCGGCAGTCGTTGCCCTTGCTCGCCAGCACCACCACCTGCGCGTAGTTGGAGTTCGACGGCGGAGCCGAATTGAGTTGCAGCACATCGCCCTCGGTCACCGGGCACATCTGCCCGCCGCCGGCGTCCACTTCCAGGCTGTTCGCGACCACGAAGACATGCGTACCGCCGCTGAACATCGGGGGCGCGCCGCTCGACGGCAGCGAATTCATGGACTGCTGCTCGGACCTCTCCCGGTCCAACTGCCGCCGCACTTCATCCGCCACCGCCTGCTTCACCTCGGGAGTGAGCGGCGTCGCGCCGTAGTTGGCCTGCGCGTTGGCCGCCGCGGCCGCTCTCGCTTCCATGCGCGCCTCGTAGGCGTCCTCCAGCGTCCGCGCGATCAGGAAGTCGGTGAGCCATAGCGCCGGGCTCGTGTAATACGGGTAAGGCGTAAACCAGCCGCCGTAGTATCCGTACCACGGATGGCTGTTCCAGCCCCAACCGTAGTACACCGGCCGCACCCACGGGTTGTAGGCATACGCGTAGAAGCCCGGCGACCAGAAATGCACCGGCGTATAGACGTGGTAGGTGAATCCGCCATAGACCCACGGCCGGTACACGCGCGCATAGGAGACCCCATGCACCACATAGGTCCGTTGGATGTAGGTGTGGTTGCTCACCACCAGCGGCCGCTGGACATACCCATACCCCCCGTGCGTGCTCGCCACTATCACCCGGCCGCCGGGCCGCTGCACTTCGACCCGCCGGTAGCCATCGGGAGCGTGATGGATGATCGCGCCACCCGAGGTGCGCACCTCGCGGATCGAACCGTCCGGCCGTGTCTGAATCTGACCGCCGCCGGGGGCGTGGTAGATCGTGGCTTTGGGCGGGAACGCCGTGCGGTTGGAGTCCGCGTTATAGGTTCCCGAGGTGCGGTTGTACCCGCCGGGAGTGGCGCCGCCCGGATTGCCGCCGGGCCGGGTATTGTTATTGAGCGAAGGATTGTTATTGAGCGAGGGGTTGCTGTTGCCGCCCGGGCGGCTGTTCCCGGCATTGTTCGGGGTGTAAACGG
>JBGPKH010000667.1:0-5009 GCA_041485845.1 Bryobacteraceae bacterium | reverse complement strand
GCGAGTTGGCCTTGCCCGCGGCGGAGGTGGGGCCGGTGGAACGTTGTGAGTTACGACGGTTGGCGTCGGTTTGCGCTTGTGTAGTCATAAGAACTCTTCCCGATTCAACTCCAGCACACGATTTTGGGGCCGCAGGCAGGGGGGTGAGCCAAGTGATTGAAGAGATTCAGAAAATTTTTAGGAAAAGCACGTGACTGTGAAAATGCGAGGGCTCCAATTGGGGTGGTTGAGCACGTGACAGGAGTTACCAGCGTGGGCCAGGACTCTCTTGGTTCCGGTTAGAGCTTGTTACGAAATCACGTTGCCAATCGCGGGACCGCTCCCTTTGGTCGCGGCTCGGCAAGAGGTCCCGATGGGCCGCGGCGCCAAAGGGCATGAAGACGCGGCCGGTGCGGGGCGGGTATTTTCGCCGGTTCTTCGCCGGGCTACCAGGGGAACCGGCGGCGCGGCAAAGGCAAGCCGTTGCTCTTGCCGGCCTCCGGGGCGGGACCGCCCGATGCCCCGCTGTGCGGCGGCTGGTAGTTTCCGAAATCCAACTCGCTCTGTGTGAAGCTCACCGAACGGTCGAGAACCATCTCCACGGTGGAGCCCCGCGCCAGGACCGCGTCCGGACCGCGCGTGGCCAAAACCCCGATAAGGCCGGCTGCCGCGCCCGCCGCGGCGCCGATTCCCGCGCCCATGCCGGCGTGCCCTGCAGCGTTGCCCGCGATCACTCCGATCGAAGCCCCCGCACCCGCAGCCTCGCCAATTACGCGCGCGTCGCCCGCCTTGTTGCCTTCACTCTTCACCTTGCCTTCGGCGCGATCCAGCTCGCCGGCGGTCTGCCCGTCCAAGCCGCCGATTCGCGCGCGAAAATCGCGCGTCACGCCGTTGGGAAGCGTCAGGGAGTCGAATCGCACGTACAGTTCGCCGCGCCCCTTCATGCGGCCCGGCTTCTTGATTTCCGTAACCGTGCCGGCCACGTAGCTGCCCACGGGAATCACGATCCGCCCGCTCACCAGGATGGGGAACGAGGTTTCGAGATACACCCGATCGCCCACGGCGGAATGCTTGGTACTGATGGAATTGATCAGACTGAGCGGTACCTGGGTGCCGGCAACCACGGTGTACTCACCAGCCTGGGCTGCTTCCGCCTTCGGAGCGGCCGCCAAGCCGGGAGCCGTGTCCTGCGCCGCCAGGATTCCGGCCGCCACAAGTCCGGTTGCAAGCAAAAACCGTACAGACATCCACGACTCCTTAACCGATTCTAGTCTAATTGTTTAACGTCCGGCGGAGGGATAAAGTTGCGCTCTGGCTCACCTTAGCGCCAGTTTCAGCCCCGGCGCGCTCGATTGGCCGCCAATCGCCACGCGAATCTCGGGATCGGTACCGGAACTGTCCGGTACGGCAAGGTTGATCTGGTACAGGCCCGCCGATCCGGGAGTGAGTCCCGCATATTTGATGCGGTCGGCGCTCAGCACCGCGCCGCCCACCGAAACTTTCAAATCCGCGAGCGCGAGAATCTGCGCCGCATATTGTGGAATCGCCCCGGTCGCCGGGTTGGGAGCCGTCTTTCCGAGTCCCGTGGCGTAGACCACGATGATCTCGTTGGCGCGCGTGGGCGCGTCGGCCGTAATCAGCGAATTGTCCGCATGGGTGGCGATCGCCAGGCCCGCGGGCGTCGTGAACAACGCCGGCGCCGCGGCCGCGATGGTGACCGTTACTTCCGGTCCGGCATTGCCCTGCATCGCGACCCGGATCCTGGCATCCCCCGTAGACTGGTTGCCCGGCACCAGGAAATTGATCTGTCCGTCGGAGACGTAGAACAGGGGCGCGGGGTAGTTATCCACATAAACTCGCGTGTAGTTGAGCTCGGTGGGCAGGATGCCGCCCTGGATGTCGCCGGCCGTCAGCACCTGGCTCGACCGCGCCAGGCCCGAGCCGAAGATAGTGAGAATCGAGTTGGGCGCGAAGGGACCCGGCGCATAGTTCCCGGCATTCACAATACTTGCCGCGGTGTAGGATGGCGCTCCGCCGGCCGCGCTCGCACCGAGCACAACGCTGAGCACAACCGGGGCGATGCAGGATGGCCGCATATGACTACTAGTGGCGGCCCCGGGCTGAAACTCTCGGAAAACGGCGGACAAGGGCGGGTCTGTCCCACTCCGCGGGTGACAGACGACAAGAACCGATCGTCTGTCCCACGGTAAACTAAATACTTACCCGCCCGAAGTCACCCGACTTTTTGCGGGCGGATTGCGTCTACTTATCAGGAGCCGGATTTGATCTTTCGGGCGGTCGAAGACGCCGACGTCATTCGTCAGGCTGCCCGGGGTAGCGTGGAGGCTTACAACCTCCTCGTGTCCCGGTGGGAGAAGCGTGTCTACAACTATCTCCTCCGCCTGACCGCCAACCGCGAAGACGCTCTGGACCTGACGCAGGACGTGTTCTTGAAAGCCTATCAGAACCTCCGGAAACTCGACGACCCAGGGCGGTTCGCCCCCTGGCTGTACCGCATCGCGCACAACGAGGCCTACTCCATGTTCCGCAAGCGGAGGCCCGAAGCCGATGGCGACGAGATCGAGCCGGAGAGCACCGGAACCGGAATCACCGTCGGAGGAAGCTCGGTCTTCCCCATCGAATTGAGCCTGGCCGTCGCCGGCGCGCTCGAACGGCTGTCGCCGGATCAGCGCGAGGCGGTGGTTCTCAAAATCTACCAGGGGTTCAAATTCGAGGAGATGGCCGAAATCCTGGCCTGCCCGGTTTCCACTGTCAAGTCGCGTCTGTACACCGCCCTGGAACTTCTGAAAACAGAGCTGGCTCCCATTAAGGCACGAGGTGTGTCATGAGTTGCTCGCCATTCGATTTGAGGGACTACTTCCTGCAGGAGCTGCCCGACCCGCAGCAGCGCCTGGTGGAAGCCCACGTCAAAACCTGCCAGCCGTGCCGGGAAGAGCTCGACCGGCTGCACTTCACCGAAGCCGCGCTGTGCTCCCTACGGGACGAAGAGATCCCGCAGCGCATCGCCTTCGTCTCCGACAAGATCTTCGAGCCGTCGCCCTGGCGGCGATGGTGGAACGGATTCTGGGGATCGGCCGCGCGCCTGGGATTCGCCTCGGCGGTCATGCTTTCGGCGGCGATCGTGGTCTATGCTCTACGGCCCGTACAGCCTTTGCCCCACCTGGCGGCGCCGCCGCAGATCGTCCAGACGATTTCCGATTCCGACATCCAGGCTCGGGTCGACGCCGCCGTCACCAAAGCGGTGGCAGAAGTCGAAGCCCGCGAAACGGCCAAGACCCAACATCTGGTTGCCGATCTCGACTCCGCGCGTCAGCGCATGGTGTGGGCCGCCAGTACATACGAAATCGCCGAAAAGCGGTTGAGCAGAGTTCGACTGACGGCGTCCGGCTACGGCTTGCCGCCCGATGCGGACGCCCGGGAGCCCAAATGAAAACCGCAGTTGTTTTCTTTCTGACCGCTGCCGCTACGTGGGCGCAGGACGCCAAGCCCGTCGCCCTGACTACGCCGATCGCAGCGCTGCCCTGCGTCAACGGTCCCAAAATCAACCCGCAAAGCTTTACCAATCTGGAAAGCCGCTTCGATTCGTCCCTGAACTCTCTCAACGACAGGAATCCGATCGACCTCCTGGGCGGCACGCGCGCCCTTTATCTCCGCGATTACGGCCTCACTCTGACCGCCGAGATCAGCCTGGTCCAGACGCCCACGATCAACCCGTTTCGCAAGGAGATCAGCGAAGCGGAGAAGGCTCGGATTCACCAGCGCAAGCTCGACCAACTGCCGCGACTGAAACAAGCCATGCGCGACATGGTGAAGACCTCAGCCTTGACTCTCGCGGGCGCCGTGGGCATCCAGGGAATGGAGGGTTCGGGCCTGCAAGTCGCGGTCAGCGTGAAGGTGCTGTATCTCAAGTGGGAGGATACCACCGGCCTTCCCGGCCAGATGACCATGAAGGGCGATCTCAAAAACGCCATCGCCGGCGTGCTGCAGGAAGAAGATCAATAGTGGCTGCGTCGCTGGCAGTTCCGAGCTACCTGCGCCTCGGCGAAATCCTCCTCGATCGCCACAAGATCGAAGCTGAAGACCTCGATCGCGCGCTCGAGCTGCAAAAAGAGCGCGGCGACAAGCTCGGCAAAATCCTGGTGGACATGGGACTCATCGCGCAGCGCGACGTGCTCGCGGCGCTTTCCGATCAGCTCGGCATCCCGCTCGTCACGGTGGACGGCGCGCCGCCCTCGGCGCCCGAGCTCGACGGCCTCTCCCACCGCTTCCTCCGCCAGTGCCGCGCTTTCCCGGTGGCCCTCACGGACTCCACCCTCACGGTGGCCATGGCCGACCCGCTGGACTTCGAAACCGTAGCGGCCCTGCGCTCCTTCTCCGGTCTCCGGATCGAAACCGTGCTCGCCGCCGAGCAGGAAATCCTCGACGCCATTGAGAAGTATTTCGGCGAGGCCGAGCGCCACGCGCTCACCGGCGCCGAGGGCGAGGATGAGCAGGCCACCGCCGACCTCGAGCACCTGCGCGACATGGCCAGCGAAGCGCCGGTCATTCGGCTGGTCAACAGCATGATCGGCGAGGCCCTCGAAAAGCGCGCCAGCGACATCCACATCGAGCCGTTCGAAAAGGAATTCCGCATCCGCTTCCGCGTGGATGGCGTGCTCTTCAACCAGGAGCCGCCGCCGCGCGAGCTCAAGGCCGCCATCATCTCCCGCCTCAAGCTGATGGCCAAGCTGAACATCGCCGAGCGCCGCCTTCCCCAGGATGGCCGCATCAAGATCAAGATCCTCGGCCGCGAGGTGGACCTGCGCGTCTCCACTCTGCCCACGCTCTACGGCGAAAGCGTCGTCATGCGCCTGCTCGACCGCTCGGCCGGCGATTTCTTCGATCTCCGCCGCCTGGGATTCGACGACCACATGCTGGCCCGCATGGAGTATTTCACCAGCCTGCCGCACGGCATCTTTCTGGTTACCGGCCCCACCGGCAGCGGCAAATCCACCACGCTCTATTCGGCG
>JBGPKH010000666.1:0-5015 GCA_041485845.1 Bryobacteraceae bacterium | reverse complement strand
GATGTCCTGGCCGTTCTCGCCCTGGTCCAGGCAATGCGACCACGTGAAGTTCGACAGGGCCGAGAAGTTGTGGCTGAAGCGATGCTGGAGCACCAGCAGGAGCGCGTTATAGCTGGCGTTACCGCCATCGTCCACGATGGCCGTATTGCCGAAGTATTTCCCCGTCGCCGGGTTGGCGAGCCCGAAAGTCCGGCGGGCTTCCGTGGAACTCACGCTCGAACAGGGGTTGAACGTGACGCCCTGCAAGGTGCACGGTCCACCAGGAATGTACACCGACGGGTTGACCTGGTACCCCAGCCACTGATGAGTGGTCTTGTTCCCCAGGTATGTCGCGGAGGCCAGCCAGTCGGCGCTGAACTGCTTCTGCAGGGCGACGTTCCACTGCTGCATGTAAGTCGCGTGCGCGTGCAACGGTTCGAACACGTACACCCCGCTAGTGGGGAAGGGGAAATCCGCGGGCAGTCGTGTGGGGGTCGGGAAAGGGTTCCCGCCAGGATAAGCGGCCCAGGGGTTCGACAACCCGCCCTGCGGCGCGGTGATCGTGATGGTATTGCCCCATGGCGGATTCAGCGGGATGTGTAGCGTGTTCCAGAGGTAGGTCGAGTCGTAGAAGATGCCGTAGCCGGCTCGAATCGTTTCGGTTCCGCGTCCCCGGGGGTCGAAGACCACGCCCAGGCGCGGCGCGAAATCCAGGTACCGCGGGAAAGTGTCGGAGTGTCCGGGGTAGCCGGGATCTCCGGGAAACGTCAGTCCAGGAGGTGCGTTGACGAAGACCTTGCTCACCTGGCCGGAGTAGAACCTGGCCGGGTCGAACTGCGAGGCGTAGTCGTACTTGGTGTGCTGCGGAATGAAGGGATCCCAACGAAGGCCGAGGTTGACCTGGAAACGCCGGCTCACCTTCCATTGGTCTTGGAAGTAGGCGGAGGGAAGGTTCTGCCCATCGCGGCCGATCTGGCCGTTGCCTTGCAGCATCGAGCCGAGGCTGCCCGTCATGAAATCCGCCAGCGCATTGCCGGTGAGTTGGCCGTTGAAAGTCATGCGCGGGTTCTGCTGGAAGGGGCCGTTGGCATTCATCTGCGTGTGTACCCAACTGAAGCCGAGGTTGATCTGGTGCGCGCCGCGGGTCATGCCGATGTCTTCGGAGAGCGCGGTGACGTTGGAGTACACCCAACCCGGGATGGCGCCGCTGCTGAAATAGCCGCTGGCCGAGACCTGGCCCGTATAGTTCGCGATCGGCGAATAGACGTTGGCGCCCAACTGCGTCATGTTCGGGACCCCGTCGGCGCCGATGCGCTGCACGGCGGAACGCGCGAAACTGGCGCGGAACGAGCTGATGGTCCGCGGATTGATCAAATAGGTGTCGCCGAGAATCACGGACTGCACGCGGTCCAGGAGCCCCGCGGTGCCCGCCGTGAGCAGATTACTCTTGTCATAGTAAGCTTGCAGCGTGTAGTCCGTGATGAAATAGCGCGCGAAGAGCGAATCTCTGTCCGTGCGGCGCCAATCGGTCTTGACCACGCCCTGGTCTTCGCCGTTGATCGACGGCACACCGTACAGGATCTTGCCGCACGGGTCGCTCGAGAGCGGCAACAGAGCGGCATATTTCAGCGCGACCGGATTCAGCCGGCTCACCGGGAGGACGTTGTTGACGGCGCTGGAGGACGCCAACAGGTTGACCTGCCTGGTCTGGCAAGGGGGTGCGAGGATCGTCTGGAAATCGCCTTTGAGGACCGCCGCCGTAGGCACGAACGACTGGTTCGTTGCCGGCGCGGTCCGTTCGGTGGTGCCCTGATAGCCCAGAAAGAAGAAGAGCCGGTCTCGCACGATGGGCCCGCCCAGCACCCCTCCGGCCTGGTTGCGCTTCAACGAATCGCGCACCGGAGCGAAGAAATTCCGCGCGTTGAAAGCGTAGTTTCGCAGGAACCAAAAGGCATCGCCGTGGAAGGAGTTGGTGCCCGACTTGGTGACCGCATTCACCGCTCCGCCCGCGTGGCTCCCGTAGTTCGCCGGCAGGGTGCTGGTCTCCACCTTGAACTCCTGCACGGCGTCCGGGAAGGGAAGCGGGAGACCGACGTTGGTGCGCGAATCGAGATGCGTTCCGCCATCCAGGAAGAAGTTCGTGGCGTTCGCCTGCCCGCCGGCGATCGAGACCGCCGTCACGGTTGGATAGCCCAGATTGTTGGTGAGCCCACCGCCGGTGCTGGGCACGGCGGCGCCGGAGAGCTGGATCAGTTGCGACAGATTCCGCCCGTTGAGGGGCAGGTCCACGACGCGCTGCTGGTCGATGACCTGACCGACGCCGTTGCTGGCGGTCTCCACCATCGCGGCGTTCGCCTGCACCTCGATCTGTTCGCTGACCGTGCCGATTTTCAGCGTCACGTTGATCTGCGGGTTGGTGTTCACCTGCAGGATAATGCCCGACTGGTTGAAGGTTGCGAACCCCTCCTTCACCACCTGGAGCCGGTACGGTCCCACCACCAGGTTGGTGAACGTGTAGGAGCCGTCACCGCCCGCCAGAACGGTTCGCCCGGCGGCGGTATCGACATTCGTAATGGTGACGGAGGCGGCGGGAATGGCCGCGCCGCTGGCGTCCTGGACTACCCCGGATACCTGGGAAACTGCGGTGGATTGCGCGCTCAAGCGGAGGCAGGCCACACAGAGCATCAACGTGGAAGCTAAGATACGTCGCATCGGTCCCCCCAAACGCAAGACTCCGCCAAAATTGTAATGGGGGTCCGGGAGCGGATCAATGAAGTAACCGTATCGACACGGATACAGTTGCTGGGTCAAGCCCGGAGGGCGACAGGAAATAGCCCATGGCAAGAGCCATGGGATACAGTCGAAAGACGCCGCCAGCCCCGGAACGGGGCGTAATGTCGCGGCCCGATCATGGGTCCTTCCCCGGGCCGGGCGTGTTTGGCCGCCGGGCCACACGGCTCACGCCGGGGCGACACTCTTCCACCTTCCGGCGACCCCAAACCTGCAACCAGGGACTGCTTCCCGGCCTCCACCTCGGACGTCGGTGGATCGTGACGCGTTACGCCTACGGGGAAATGGGAACGGACCTCTGGAATGCAGACCATGGGGGGCGCCATTCTACAAGTTCGATGCATCCGGCTCGACTGCCGGGTGACCGAAGAGTCCGGCTTCACGACGAAAACAAGCCGACGCCGAGGCAGCGCGTCGCATGACCCACAAGCTCCGGCTCAGAGAAACAGGTCCGCCCGGACGCGGAAAAACTCCGCGAGTTTCTTCGCCTGCCCCTTGCTGATGGAACGCTTTCCCGCCAGAACCTCGGAGACGCGGCCCTTCGACCCTATCACCGCCCAAAGGTCGCTTGGCTTCAGGCCTCGCTGTTCCAGGAGGAACGCCACCATCTCGTGGGGCGTGGACTTGGGCCGCGACGGATACGTCGAAGCTTCGTAATCGCGGATCAGGTTCGTCAGAAGGTCAAGGAGAGCGTCTTCTTCGGGAGTCATATTGCGCTCGCCTTTTTCCATCAGAGCTTCAACGATGGCAAGCGCGCGCTCGTTCTCTTCTTCGGTGGCGATCACACGCGGCACGGCCTTGGCCAACAGGCGTCCGTAGCGCTTCAGGTCGATGGAGGCGGTTAGAGATCCCATTTGTCGTACTCCTCGTGGGTGCCGATTTTCTTGATGTAGACGATCTGCTGGCGATAGTGTACAAACGTCGCGATGCGATATTTGTTGCCGCCGACGTTGAACGCTGTGAGGCTGCCAACGAGGGAAACGGATGCGAACGTCCCTCTCAGTTCGCCCGGATTGCGCCAACTTGCGGACTCGATGGCATCGACCCAGCGCCACATCGCATCGGCAGAACGCTGCTCCCGTTCGATGAACTCCCGAATCCGCTTTTCGGTTACGATCCTCAGACCTTTAGGTTCCCACAGTGGGAACCTGAGGTCAAGGTTTACGAATACGGCAGTTTGCCGTATATTGAAAGTGCGATGAAACAGTAAGCCCTACCCACCGCCCGGCTGGAAGCGCGCTTGCCGCACGACCTGATGGCGCGCCTGAAGCGCGCCGCCGAAATCCAGGGGCGCACGCTGACGGATTTTGTGGTGGCCGCCGCCGATGAGGCGGCGTGCCGGGCGATCCAGGAAACTGAGATCATCCGCCTTTCGATCGAGGGCCAACGCCAGATCGCCGCGGCGATCCTCAATCCGCCGGCGCCGGCGCCCGATCTCAAGCGAGCCGCCAGGCGGTACCGCGGACTGTTCGGCGTCGCATGACCCCTGCCGCCTTTCGCTTCGACACGCTCGGCGATGGGCATGACCGCGCCGCGTTCCGTTGCGGTGACGAGGCTCTCGATGGGTATTTCCAGACGCAGGTGACCCAAGACATCCGCCGCCGGATCACCAATTGTCTTGTCGTGGTCGAAACCACCACCAGCCGGGTTGCGGCCTGGTACACCCTGTCGGCGGCGAGCATTCCGCTTGCCGATCTTCCGCCGGACGAAGCGAAGCGATTGCCGCGGTACCCCACCCTGTCGGCAGTTCGTATTGGGCGACTGGCCGTAAACCAGCGCTTCCAACGGCGCGGTCTCGGCGAACTGATGCTGATGAACGCGGTTCATCGGACCGGTCAAGACGCAGCGGCCGTCTTCGCCCTGCTGGTTGATGCCAAGAACGATCAGGCAGCCGCATTCTACCAGCGATACGGATTCCGCCCGATCGTGAGCAAGCCCCGGACCTTGTTTCTGCCCCTCGTGACGGCACGAAGGACGCTGCTTCGGAAGACTGCGCAATAATCTCAGCATCACTGACCAACGCTCGCCTCGCGTCCGATAACGGTCATTGAACTAAACCGCTGGGCGGTAGACACGTAGGTGAGGGTTCGTAGAGGACACCCGTCGGATTCCTTTCGTGAACTGGTTACGGGATAATCCGGTGCGAAAGGAGTGTTTTCATGAATGCTCTTCGCCTACGCATGTTCGAAGACATGCAGATCCGTAATTTCGCTCGAGGCACTCAGTACGCGTACGTGCACGCCGTG
>JBGPKH010000665.1:0-5016 GCA_041485845.1 Bryobacteraceae bacterium | reverse complement strand
GGGCACGGCGCACTCGATCACCACCGTCAGGAGGATGGATTCGTTAGCTCCGGCGGCGAGCGATGGCTTGGCACACTGGACGGCGCCGGCGGCGCCGATGGCCGGCGTGGCGCAGTTCCAGCCCGCGGGCTTGGCGATGGAAGCGAATGTTGCGAGCCCTGCCGGTATGGCGGTGGAGAGCACCACGTTGGCCGCGGCGTCCGTCAGCGTGTTGGTGACCTTGAAGGTATAGGTGACCTGCTGTCCGGTGACCGGCGCCGGCGCCGAAGTGACGCTCAACCCGAGATCCGCCTTCGGGAACCGGAAATAGCCCACCACCGGATCGTGGTCCGAGAGCCGCTCCGGACGGGTCGCGTCGTTGCGGTACACCTCCGGAAAGTCGGCGTCCACGCGGGCGTGTTCCAGGGAGACGAAGTAGGGCTGCAAGTTTTGGGTGAAGAGGAACTGGTCGAGGGTCTGGGCATTGCCTTCGAATACGTACGAGTAGCGCTGCGACGGCGGGTTGGAATCGGCCGCGTCCACGAGGTCGGGATTGACCAGGTCGCTACTCGCCAACACTACGTTGTTCGCGGGCGTGGGAGCGCCCCGCACCGTCCCCGTGATGTCTACGTACCCATCGTTGAACTGAAAGGCGTTGAAGTCGCCGAGAACTACCATTCGCAAGGTTGGATTCGCCACCTGGCGAGCCTGAATCAGGTTTGCCAGGAACTCCGCCTGGGCACGGCGCTTGGCCCTGACGCGCGCTCCGTCCAGGGGATCGTCGATGCCGCCCAGCGAACGCAGATGATTCACGATCACTGTAATCGGAAATGCCGCCGATCCGCCCGGTCCCGCGATGGTGGCGTCCAGAATCAGGGGTGGCCGGTCGTTCAGGATATCGGGCGGTCCACTGGGTGGGGCATACGTGGCGGTCTTGCCCTCCTGCGTCACGTTCACCACGGTCACGCGGCTGGCCTTGACCAGGAAGCCGACGTCGATACCGCCGATATCGTTTCCCTCCACCAGGTACGCGGCGTAATTCGGATTGGGCAAACCGGCATCCGAGTTGATGCGGTTCGCTACATCCTGCAACGCCGCCAGGTTTTCCATTTCTTCCACGGCCAGAATGTCCGGAAGGCGGAGCACATTGCGTACGATCAGCGAGGCTTTCGCCAGCCTGTTGGCATATGCCGAGGCCGTCAGCACCGGGTCGCTGGTGGACGGATCGTTGGCCGTATCGAAGAAGCGCTCCATATTGAAGGAAGCCACGGTGAACTGATCGACGACGGGCGGCGGCACAGGCGCCGCCGAGATGTTGCCGCTGACTCCGGGCGGCGGGGCCGGATCGGGCAGGATGGTGTAAGTCCGGAAGCCGTAGTCCAGCGGGCCCACCAGGTTGGTCACGACCGCTCCCGTGGTGACATCGATTACCGGGGCGCCCGTTTGCCCGTCACTATCCACGCGCAGCCGTTCGGGATTGGCGTCCCAGAAGGGCACACAGCATGGCGAGCCCGCAGGCAAGGGATCGGGCGTTTCAATGCCGGGCTCGCGGAATGGACGCGCCACACCGGTGATGACGCCGTAGAACACGCCGTCGGACGCCGCGGTGGCGCTCGACTCGGTCACATTTCCGCCGGTCGGCGCCACCACGGTCAGCGAATTCACGCGCACCCGCATGCCCTCATACTTTTCCAATTGGAAGATTCCGCCCGCGGGGTTGGTATCTGCGGTGGTCAGCGTGACCGGCGCGGGCAACGGGTTGCCGGTAGAGAGCTGCGTAACGGTGGGAGAGCCGCTGATTTCCGTCACGGTGGGGCTGTTGGCTTCCGGCTGAAACTCGGAGGCCGTACCCGTGACACCCACCAGGTTGCCGACCGCAGCGGCGGCTGGCGGCGCGCCGCCGGTGAACACGAAGATTCCTTCGGAAGTGAGCGGGTTGGCGTCGACTTCGACATCCGGGGTCTGCACGAAGAACCCGTTCGACTTGCGGCCCGTCACGACACCTCTTACCGCTACGGCCTGGCCGGCGTACGGAGACGCATTGCCGGAGCCCTGCACCTGGCTGATCGGAATCACGTCGTCGTTGAGAATGGTGACTGTCCCGGCAGCTTTTGCCACCGAGGCGCCCGATACATTGGTCACGGCCACCTGGAACGTTTCGTTTGGCTCGATGAGGGTGTCGCCGGTGACCTGCACCGTGAAGGTGTAGCTCGTCTGGCCTTGCAGGATCGTTTGCGCGACGAGCGATTTCGCAACGTAATCGTTGCCTGCCACCAGGGCGGTGCCATCAGCCGTGGCGATATCGAAAGTTACATCGACGGCCGCCGCCGTGTTCAGGCTGACGGTAACGTTGGCCAACGTGGGGCCGGAATCGCCTTCGTTCAGGCTGAGGTCACTTACGGACAGTCCGGAGTCCACCAGTGGTGTGAGCGAAAAGTCGTCTACCGCCAGACCGTCGTCGGCGCCGGTCGCGTTGAAGTCCGTCCAGCGGATCCAGAAGGTGGCGCCGTTTGGGATATTGAGGCCGCCAATACTCGCCGCGATCGCAGTGCGGTTCGCGGCGGCGTTGCCGTCAAGCGCGCCGACGGTGCCAGCAGTGATGGGTGAGGAGAAGTCCAGGGCATTGACATCGCTCCAGGCGCCCGTCGTGAGACTGGTGGCATCGGTGCTGTATTGAAAGTCGATCCGGTCGGCGCGCCCCGCCGTGCCCAGGCGCCACTGCTCGCCGGTGTAGGCGATATTCAATTTCCCGGCCACCGCTCCGGTGTTGTTCGTGAAGCAGGCTCCAATGGCCGGAGTCAGGGCGCCGCTTTGCAGCATGCCGAAAGCGCGTTCGGCGCTTGCCGCTGCTCCGAAGCTGTACGTGTCTCCCGCGTTGCCGCTTCCGGCGCCGGCGGTGTATGTGGTGTTAGCGTTGGCGCCGGATTCGCTGAAGGCCCAGCCGGGGGGCACGGCGCTGGACGTTCCGCTGCTCGCCAGCGTATCGAAATTCTGGGTGTACGCGACACCCATGGACGCAAGGCTGACGCACTGGGCGGATGCAGTTACCGCAAACAGCGCCAGCGCGGCGCTGCAAAGTAATATCCGGATCTTCGGGTGTGGCATAGGGCTCTCGGGTGGGAACGAGCCAGTGTCCCACACGCTCGCGGCCGGGGTCAAGCGGACCCGCACTGACGCACTGGACGCACTGGACACTGGACAGGGTCGAAAACCTCGGGTAGAAACCCGATACCCCACGGCACCGACTAGTGCCAGCCGGCGAGGCAGTTTTTCATGTCGTTTCACGGGCCGAAGGCCCTCAGTCAACAGTCAGTCAACAGGAGGCCTGCCCTACTGGCCTCCGCCGCGGCCGCCGGTTCGCGCGGGCGGCGGCGGCGCGCCGGTGGTCTTCAACGGGGCAAGCCCGCTGCCCTGGATCTGTTGGTTGAAGGCCGGGACGTCCTTCTCCATGACGTTCTTGTACTCGGCTTGTACGGCCTGGAGCTGCTTCTCGAGATCTAGGACCAGGCCGATCGCGGTTTCCGTGGGACCGAAGTCCGCCGAGCCCGCGACATCGCCCGCGCCGGTTCCGATCTCTCCGTTGAGCCAGATGAAATTCTGGTAGAGGTTGTAAGCCGTCTGGAAATACTTGTCGTCGCTGAGCGCATCGGCGCGCGTGATCAGTTGGTACTCCACGTCCTGCAATTTCCGGTTGATGGTATCCAGCGCTCTCAGCAGATCCGCCTTGCCCTGGATGGTCTTCTGCTGGTCCTCGAGCTGCTTGCGCATCCACTCGATCTGGTTGGTCATGTCGGACACCGCGGTGATATCGTCGCGCACCTTGAGCTGCAGGCGCACGGAAGACTGCAAGTCGGCATCCGAGCCGTGGCTGTCGGGCGTGCGCAGGACTTCGAGCGGCTGGGTGTAGCTCTGGCCGTCGACGGTCAACTTCACGGTGTACTTACCGGGCGCGGCGATGGGGCCGACTTCGGCCTGCGCCAGGCCCCAGTGGGTGATGGGCCGGGTTTCCTGTTTCTGGAATCGCGGCTCCTCCCAAATGTGCGGATTCTCGGGCGGAGTGGTGCGCAGGGCCACGCTGCGCGGCGACTCGTGGCGCATGTCCCAGGTCACGCGGTTCAATCCGGCGCGGCCGCCACCGGCGGGCAGCTTGCCGGCCAACGTGCCCTTGGAATCGAGTATCTCGATGGTCACCGGATTTTTGGGCGCGGCTTTGAGCCAGTAGCTCAATAGCGCGCGCCCGCCGCCGCGAACCATCCGATAAGCGGGACGCGGCGCCACCAGCCGCACATCCGCGGTGGCAGTGGAAGTCTCCATGATGCCCTGCTCGAGCGGCGTGATGTCTTCCATGATGAAGAGGCCGCGGCCGTAGGTGGAAAGCACGAGGTCGTGGGCCTGCTTCTGCACCACCACCCACGATACGGGCGCGGCCGGCAGGCCCTGCTGCAACTGCTTCCAGTTGCCGCCGTCATTGAGCGTGTAGTAGAGCGCGTTGCCGGTGCCCACGAACAGCATGCCCTTCTGATTGGGATTCTCGGCGATCACGCGGGCGTAGGCCAGCGGGCCGGTGGGGAGATTGCCGGTGATTTTGGTCCAGGTCTTTCCGTAGTCGCTGGTCTTGTAGACCCAGGGATCGCGGTTGTCCATCAGGTGGAAGTCGACGCAGATGTAAGCCGTGGCCGCGTCGAAGTGCGAGGGCTCAATCTTCGAGACCACGCCCCACGCCGGCACGCCGGCGATGTTCCTGGTCACGTCGTTCCAGTTCTTGCCGGCGTCGCGCGTGTACCAGACTTTGCCGTCGTTGGTGCCCGCCCAGATGAGACCGCGCTGGATCTCCGAGGGCGCGATGGAGAAGACCACTTCGCCGTAGAACTGGCCGAGGTTGTCGCCCACGATGCCGCCCGACGGAATGATGCGGCTGGGATCCTGGGTCGAGAGATCCTTGCTGAACTCCGTCCAACTCACGCCGCCATTGGTGGTGCGGAGGATCATCTGGCAGCCGTAGTAAACGGTGTTGTGATCGAAAGGATCGATGGCCAG
>JBGPKH010000664.1:0-5031 GCA_041485845.1 Bryobacteraceae bacterium | reverse complement strand
TCCGTGGCGACCGCCTCCTGGCCGAAGAGAAACGCTGTCAACTGGACCGCCTGTATCAACGCATCTGCGACGATTTGGATGCACTCCTGCACGCGGTGGGTCTCAAAGCTGCCGCGTGATTAGCGCAACGAGAACGTCGCGGCCGAGGCGCGTGTCCCGTGCACGGTACACCTCGCCCATCCCGCCCGCGCCCAGCGGGGCGACAATCTCGTAGGGGCCCAAGCGCGTGCCTGGCTGCATCAGCGGGTCTCCGGCGTGAATTTCCAAATCGACGATCGCATCGGCAAGGCCACTCCCATCGTTTGTCCATCGTCTGTCCAGCTTAGCCTGAAGTAATCGCCCTGGAAATCGGTCGGAATCCGAGTCGCTTTGCCGGTCGCCAGGTCGATCATGCCCGGATGATAGAACCAGGAATCCGCCGAGGCCAGCCCGATGAGGAGGCGGCCGTCCCGGCTGATGGGCCGCGTTCCTAAGTACTGTACCGGCCGCAGCTCTCCCCTCACGACGATCTCCTGCCCGGCGTCGCCATCCAGTGGCACCTTGTACAGCCGCGTGCTGGCCCCTTCTACCATGACCACCACCAGGTAGCGGCCATCCGGATCGATGGCCGCCGCTGAGCCATCGCGGATCCGAACGGGCGCTCCGCCTGCCGCTGGCACTGCCCAGATCGCGTGACCGGCGGCGCAGTACAGAGTCTTTCCATCGGGCGACGACGCCATCGTGGAGACCTCTCCCTTATCGAACGGCAGACGGCGGACGATCCGGCCCGTGGCCAGCGAACCGATGGCGATTTCCTGTTTTCCGGGCGGCCCTACAAGAAACGCCAGCAGGCCGGCGCCGGCCCTGGTAACGGGCGTCGAAGTCTGCTCCGTGGTGTCGAACAACGGCGCCGCCCCTTTGGCAGGGTCGATGCTGACCAGCCGGCTCCGCCCCGCGATCACCTGGTCCCAGATCACGCGGCGATCCGGAAGAACCTCGAACTGGTTAATGGCCGTCGCTGACTGCGATGAGACTGCGATTCGTTGCGCGCGCCCTTCGCCCAGCCGCAGCAGTTCCTCAGGTCTGTCCACCTGGTCCAGAAACAGGCTTCCATCAGCAGCGCAGTCCATTCCAAACACACTGGAAGTAATCGGGAGCAGCGCGCGCGCCGCGGACCGTCCCGTCGCGGGCACGCTCCACGTACCCGGCGGAGTCCCGGAGAAGAGCACCTCTCTTCCGTCTCGCGTTACAGCGACCGCTCCAGCCTCCAGTTCTTTCGGCGCCGGCAAGGGCCGCGCGCGACCGGAAGCCAGGTCCAGAACGTATGGCCTCCAGATGCTCTGGCCTTGTGACGGTGGAATCGGCTGGCCGATCACCGCAGCTTCGCGGCCGCCTGGGAAGATCCGGATCGGGTGCGGGTTCGCAAAATTCACTTGAAGCGCAAGCTCCTCGATCTTTTCGGTCCCGGGCCAATAACGGTTGACTTGGAGTTCGCTCCGGGAGTTCAAACGGGCCACCAGCAGGCTGCCGTCGGGCAACGCCTCGGGAAATTCGGCATTCTCCAGCACCAGGCGCGGCTCCCCTCCCAGCGCCGACACGCTGTAGATGCCCACGGGGACGTCGTTGACGCGGTCGTAATAGATTCGATTGCCGTCCAGCGACCAGCTCAGCGTATTCGTCGAGCCGCGATCGAGCTCGTGCGTCAGGATCGACCAGTCCCCCGTTTCCGGGTGCGTCACGGCTACTTGGGATTGTTCCCCGACCAGGGTGATCATGGCGAGCGTGCGGCCATCGGGCGAGAGGCGCGGCGCCCAGGCCAATTCCGGCCCGCCCAGCCTCAAAGCGGTCCACGACGGAACGGCGGGTGCGCGCAACAGAAACGCACCGGCCGCGAACGCCACCGCGGCGCCTGCCACCGCGGTGGCGGGCCACTTCCAGTGCCGCGGCTTGGCGATGGCCGAAGACGCTCCGGTCTGCGTGCCCGTTTGGGCCAGCGCGAAGCCCAGATCTTTGGCCGATTGGAAACGGTTCGCCGGCTCTTTTTCCAGGCAATGCGCTACGATCTGCCGCACGCCCGCCGGGACGGTCTCCGGCAGATCCGCCGCGTCCTGCTTGAGGATCGCGGTCATGATCTCGACCGACGTATCGCCCGAGAACGCGCGTCTGCCGGCGAGCAGCTCGTAGAGGATCAGGCCGAAACTGAAGATATCGGAGCGATGATCGGTGACGGACCCGCGCACCTGCTCGGGCGACATGTAGCCCACCGTGCCCATGACCGTGCCCGGCTCGGTGACAGTTTCGGTAACGCCGCCGGTCTTGCCGGCGGCCACCTTCGCCAGCCCGAAATCCAGAATCTTCACGCGTCCGTCGCGGGTGAGCAGGATGTTGTCCGGCTTCAGATCGCGATGGGTGATGCCGGCGTCGTGCGCGGCCGCCAGTCCCGCGGCAATCTGCGTCGCGATGTCGATGGCTTTGCGGGGTGAGTGCTTCGCCCCGCGCAACGGCTCGCCATCCACCAGCTCCGTGACGATGTAGCCCTCGCCCACGTCATAAATCGCCACGATGTTCGGATGATTCAGCGCCGCCACGGCGCGCGCTTCCTGCTCGAAGCGCTGGCGCCGCGAAGGATCGTCCGCCACCTCCGCCGGCAGGATCTTCAACGCCACGTCGCGGCCGAGGCGGGTGTCGCGTGCGCGGTACACTTCGCCCATCCCACCCGCGCCCAGCGGCGCAAGGATCTCGTAGGGTCCCAGTCGAGTTCCAGCGGTGAGCGCCATAGAGTCGGTGTCAGCGATTGTACCGTAGCGGGGGGTGAGAGGTGTGGCAAATCCCGAAAAGCACGGTGGTCAGGTGCTTGGCGGACTGAGGAAGCCGGTCCCGCCGAACCCTCAGGAATAGCGCCTCCGCAACGATGCGCAAACTCGCGCCATTCGAGCAGCCGCGAATCGGTCAAGTCTCAGGACGACAGTCCCTGGTACCTCCGCTTCCGTTCACTCAGCCTTTGAATTTCTCTTGATCTTCTCCGCGTTTCCTCCGTGTGCTCCGCGCCTCCGCGGTTAGCAGATTCCAAGACTGTGAGCGCGCTCCTTCGCCGCCCTTGACAAATTCGTGACAACCCGCACCCCGGCAACCTAGTAAAATTCCATTCTGTGAAGCGCCTCGCCCTGTTCGCAGCTACGGTACTGTTTCCCTGCGCGCTTCTGGTCGTGTTCGGGAATCGCATGATCCGCCAGGATCGCGAACTGGCGGCGCGCCATGCCGACGACGGCCGCCGCGCCCGAACCCTCGAGCAGCAACGGATCTGGCTCGCCAGTCTCGAACAGCTCAAGCGGACTGCCGCCGAGCGATTCTTCGCCGGGCGCAGCCTGCCCGTCGATCTGGCGGTCCTGGTCGCCGATCAGCAGTTCCATGCGCCCTGGGAGAAATCGGCAACAGTTCCCGGCGCAGCGGACGCGTGCGGGCGGGCGGAATTTGCACCCGGCCGGCTCTCCGAGGCGATTGCCTGTTACCGCCGCGCGGTGGCGGAATCCGCCAGTCCCGGCGAGAGGGCCTACCTACGCCTGCTGCTGGCGCGGGCGCTCCTGACGGCCGGCGATGCCGCAACAGCGGCTCGGGAGAATCTGGAGCTCTTGCGCGCGCCTCTGTCTCTACGCGATGAGCAGGGTGTGCCGTTTGCCTGTTACGCGGCGGACCGCCTGCTGCGAAGCCCGTCCGCGACCGGCGCGGTTCGCGAGCGTTTTCGAGCGGAACCCATCGACGTCACAGACCAATCCGTCCCGTCTGCGTACCTGTTGCGGAGCATCGCCCAGCGCCTCGGCGATCCTGCTCTGGAACGGGAAGCGGCGGCGGCTATCGCATTTGCGGAACACGTGGAGTCGCTGCGGGCAGATCTGCCCAGCCTGCTTCCCTTTTTGCGGCGCGACAGCCCCGAGCCGGCCTGGCTGCCGCACGGAGACTGGCTGATCGGATTATCGAAAGCGCCGGAGTCCGGAAAGGAGCTGTTGATCGCCATCGCCTCGAATCGCGTGCCGCCGCAAGCTCCGGTCCCCCCCGCAATCTCGCCGCCACCGCGGACCGCCATTTACGTGGCCTCCCTCTGCCTGGTATTCGTGATCGCGGCGTCGGGCGCGTACCTGCTGTGGCGCGATGTGCGGCGCGACGTCGCGATGTCGGCTCTCCGGTCCCAGTTCGTTTCGAGCGTATCCCACGAGCTGAAGACTCCCCTCACGGCCATCCGGATGTTCGCCGAGTTGCTCCGCATGCGGCCCGAGAGCGAGCCCGCACTGCGCCACGAATACCTGGATACCATCGTGAATGAAAGCGAGCGCCTCAGCCGGCTGGTGGACAACGTGCTCGATTTCTCGAAGATCGAGCAGGGCCGCAAGCTGTATCGTTTCGAGCGGACCTCGCTGGCGGAGGTGATCGAGTCGGTGGTGCGGGCCGCTCGCTACCCCTTGCAGCAGGCCGGCTTCGAGTTGCGCGTCTCGAGCGAGGACACGCTGCCGCCGGTGAACGCCGATGCGGACGCGTTGCAGCAGGCCGTGCTCAACCTGCTCACCAATGCCATGAAGTATTCGCACACACGGAAGCAGATCGATCTTCTCGTCGAGCGGCGCGGCCGCACCATCGTGATTGCCGTGCAAGACTACGGAATCGGAATTCCCGCGGAACATCGCCAGCGCATCTTCGAACGCTTCTATCGCGTTCCCACGCTGGAGAATCGGCTCGTGCCGGGCGCCGGGCTCGGGCTCACGCTGGTGGCGCACATCGCCAAGGCCCATGGCGGCGAAGTGCTGGTGGAGAGCGAGCCTGGCGCTGGAAGCCGGTTCTCGCTGCAATTGCCGCTGGAGCAGAACGTATGAGCTGCGTGCTGGTGATCGAAGACGAACCGGCCATCCTGCGCGGGCTCGCCGACAGTCTGCGGATGGAATCCTACGAGGTCCTGACCGCGGCCGATGGAGAGATCGGCTACGACCTTCTGCGAACGCGCGCTCCCGACCTCGTGGTTCTGGATCTCATGCTGCCCAAGATGAGCGGCTACGATGTGTGCCG
>JBGPKH010000663.1:0-5033 GCA_041485845.1 Bryobacteraceae bacterium | reverse complement strand
GTCTCCAGCAGGAAGACTTCCAGCTCTTCGATAAGAACAAGCCGCAGGTCATCACCAAGTTTTCGGTCGAAAAGGCCGGCGGCAAGTTCGTCAAGTCCGCCGACAGCCCCGCCCCGAAACCCGGGGAGGGCTCCGAGGCCCTGCCCGCCGACACGCCCGATCGATTTGTCGCCTACCTGTTCGACGATGTCCACCTGGCCTTCGGCGACCTCGTGCGCACCCGCGAATCCGCGCAGCGCCACATGGCCACCCTCACCCCCACGGATCGCGCCGCGATCTTCACCACTTCCGGCCAGAACAACCTCGAGTTCACCGATGACCGCGACAAGCTGCATGAGGCCCTCAGCCGCCTCATGCCCCGGCCGATGAGCGGTCACGGCATCCGCCAGTGCCCCGACATCAGCTACTACATGGCCGACCTGATCCAGAACAAGCACGATCCTACCGCGCTCCAGGCGGCCACCCAGGAAACCATGATCTGCTCCAACATGGATGAATCGCAGCGTTCCTCCGCGGAGAAAATGGCGCAAGGCGCCGCGCAGATGGAACTGAGCGTCGGGGATCAGGAAGTTCGCGTGACGCTGTTGGTCATCAAGGATACGATCCGCCGCATGTCGGCGATGCCGGGACAACGGACCGTCATCCTGGCTTCTCCCGGCTTCATCACCAATTTCGATGTCCAGTCCGAAAAGACCGACATCACGGATCGCGCCATCCGGGCCAACGTCATCATCAGCACCGTGGATGCGCGCGGCCTCTGGACCGACCCGGCCTTGGATGCCAGCCGTCCCGGAGGTGTCGACTCCTACACCTCACGCGTGAAGGACGGTTACGACCGCGACGCCGCCCGCGCGCAGGCCGACGTGCTTGCCGAGCTGGCCTTGGGCACCGGCGGCAAACACTTCGAGAACAATAACGACCTCACGGCGGGGTTCAAAGAGGTGGCCGCTGCGCCGGAGTATCTGTACATCCTCGGTTACTCGCCCCAGAACCTGAAGTACGATGGCAGTTTTCACGCCTTGAAAGTCGCTTTGAAGGCGCCCGACGGTCTGAGCTCGCAGGCCCGCCGGGGCTACTACGCTCCCAAGCACCTGACCGACGCCGAAGAGACCGCCAAGGCCGAGTTGCAGGAGGCCATCTTCTCGCGCGAGGAGATGCACGAGCTGCCCGTCGACCTGCACACCCAGTTTTTCAAGGCCAGCGATACCAGGGCCAGCGTTACGGTGGTCACTCACGTGGATTTGAAACACCTGCGATTGCGCAAAGTGGAAGGGCGCAATCACAATAAGCTGACCATCGTTTCCGCCCTGTTCGACCGCAATGGGAATTACGTCATCGGCAACCAGAAGCTGGTGGAATTGCGATTGAAGGATGATACGCTGGAGCGGCGCGCCGACGCCGGGTTTACGGTGAGAAGCAGTTTCGATGTGAAGCCGGGCACCTATCTGGTCCGGCTGGTGGTGAGAGATGCCGAAGGGCAAATGATGTCGGCGGCCAATGGCGCCGTAGAGATTCCGTAAGGGAGGTTCAGCGATGCAGCTTCACGGCAAGATCTTGTGGATTGGGCTCCTGGGTTTGGCGGGGGGGTTGGCGGGGGGTTTGGCCGGCGCTTTCGCGCAGGCGCCGCCGCCCGGATCCGTGCCCACGATCCGGACGGAGACGCGCCTGGTCCTGGTGGACGCCGTGGTCACGGATAAGAAGGGCAACTACATCCGCGACCTCGAGATGAAGGACTTCGAGGTCCAGGAGGACAACAAGAAGCAGCCTCTCAAGACCTTCTCCTTTGGCGTCGATCCAGCCGCGCCCGCCGACAAGCGGAACCACTATATGGTCCTGTTCTTCGACAATTCGTCGATGGATGTGGGCGACCAGGTGCGCGCCCGGCAGGAAGCCGGCAAGTTCATCGACGCCAATGTGGGTCCCGACCGGTTGATCGCCATCGTCAACTTCGGCGGCAGCCTGCAAATCGCCCAGAACTTCACGGCCGATGTGGAGCGCCTGAAGCAAGTCGTCAGCGGCACGAAAATGTCGGCGACTTCGACCCAGGTTGCCTCCGTGGGCGTGCCGCGTCTGGGCGGCATGTCCGATTTTGGCGTGCGCACCATGCTGCTCGGCTTGTCCAGCATGGCGAAGAATCTCACCAACGTGCCCGGCCGCAAGACGCTGGTGCTGTTCACGTCCGGTTTTCCGCTCACCAGCGAGGAGCGGTCGGAGGTGACCGCCGCCATCGACTCGTGCAACAAGGCGAATGTGGCGGTCTATCCCATCGACGTGCGCGGCTTAACAGTTCCCGCCACGCTTCCCTTCGGGCCGCGCGGTGCGTTGCTGCCGCCCGCGGCCGTTCGTGATACGGGCATTGCCTTTGCGCGCTTTCCCGTTTTGCGGATTGCTTCCCTGGTGGCGGCATACGCCGCGCCGCAGGGCAGAGGCGGCGCTGGTGGCGGCGCCGGTGGCGGCGCGGGCGGAGGTGCTGCTGGTGGTGGCGGCGCTACTGGTGGCGGTGGCGGCGCGCCTGCTGGCGGTGGCGGCGGCGCCACCCCGCGCGGCGGCGGCGGGGGTTTTGGTGACAGCGGCGCCGGCGGCGTTGGCGGCCGCGGCGGCATCGGCGCGCCCGGCGGCGTTAGCCCGGCCGGCGGCGGATTCGGCGGTGGCCGCACCGGCGCCAACGGTCCGGGCGGCGGCAACCCCGGCGGCGGCGGAAATGCGCCGCCGCGCGGCGGGGCGGTTCCCCTGAACAACAACCCCCGTTTCGGCCGGCCCTCGGACGTTCTTCTGCCGCGATTTCCGGAGAGTGCATCCACCAACCAGCAGGTGCTCTACATGCTCGCCGAAGGCACCGGCGGGTTCGTCATCCTCAACACCAACGATCTGCTCGGCGGCCTCACCAAGATCGGCAAGGAGCAGAATGAGTACTACATTCTCGGCTACACGCCCCCGGAATCCGAGTTGGGAACCTGCCACAACTTGAAGGTGAAGGTGAATAAGGGCGGCTCGAACGTGCGCGCGCGCACCTACTACTGCAACATCAAGACCGCGGACCCGCTGGCGGGCAAGCCCGCCGAGCGCCAACTGGAGACCCGCGCCGTGGGAGAGGAGGCCGGCACCATCAGCGCCGTGATGCAGGCGCCGTTCTTCTACACGTCCCCGGATACCGCCCGTGTCAACGTGGCCATCGAAATCCCCGGCGGCGACATCAAGTTCGAAAAGGTGAAGGGCAAGCTCCACGCCGAGATGAATGTCCTGGGACTGATCTACCGGCCCAACGCCGAGGTCGCGGGGCGGTTCAGCGACACCGTGAAGCTGGATCTCGAAGACAAGAAGGAAGTCGAAAAGTTCGCCGAAAAGCCCTACCACTACGAGAACCAGTTCGACGTGGCCTCCGGCAAATACACCCTGAAGGTGGCCTTCAGCTCGAGCGGCGAGGCCTTCGGAAAACTGGAAGCCCCGCTCAACATCGACCCCTACGACGGCAAGCAGTTCATGGTCAGCGGCGTGGCGTTCAGCAAGGGCTTCCATCGCGTGAACGACGCCGAGGCCAACATGGACACGCAGTTGCTGGAAGGCCGCACGCTGTTGATCGTGCCCGCCAATCCGGCGCCGTTCCAGTTCCCGCCCTCCGGCGCGACCAAGTTCAAAACCACGGACCTCGTCGGCATTTACATGGAAGTCTACGACCCGATGCTTACGGACGAAAAGCCGCCGGACCTGATGGTGCAGCTCAAGGTCGTGGTACGCCAGAGCGGGGAGCAGAAGGTGGATTCCGGCGGAGTGCCCGCGGCCAATTTCATCCGCAAAGGGAGCCCCGTGGTTCCGATCGGCTTGAAACTGCCGCTGAACATGCTCACCGCGGGGGCCTATCGGCTGGAGATGACCGCGGCCGATTCGGCCGGCCGGCAGATGATGCGCTCGACCGACTTCGACGTCCAGTAAAACTGTGGGGCAGGTTGTCAACCTGCGGGCGGGTTGTCAACCCGCCCCTGGGCCGCCCAAAGCAGAGTTCAAACTCTGAAACTGCCCTCAACACAACCGCCGCCATGCGCGCAGCCTGCTCTTCGGCATGAGCGAGCGCGACCCTGCGGTTTACGACGGCGTAATCGTGCTGGCGTTGGCGGTGACCCTGCTGGTTGCCAGCCGCGCAAGCCGCGCGCACGGATCCGGCCGGCGCGCTGCGCCACGAGGGCTGAAGTGGGGCAGGCGCATTCGCCTGCCAAATCCACGCGGTTGGCAGGCAAAAGCGCCTGCCCTACGCTACTTGGTGAGCGCCTTCACCCGTTCCTCGATCTTCTTCGCTTCGGCATCGCGCTTGAGCTTGCGCAACAATGCGGCGTAGTTCTGGAGCATCTTCACCAGAACGCCGCCGTCGCTGGCGGAGGATCCGGGAATCGCCGGCATCCGGTCGGCGAGTGTCACGGCGAGCTTGTACTGGCGCTCGGCCGCGATGTTCTGGCCCTTCCCCTCGAGCACCATGGCGAGGTTGTTCAGGTTGGCGATGGCGGTCTTCTCCCGCAAGGCCAGCGACCGCCGGTAGAGCCCCTCGGCCTCCTCGAATTTGTCCTGCGACGCCAGGACCACGGCGAGGTTGTCCAAGGTCGTCGCCAGGTCCGGGTTGTCCGGCTCCATCCCGCTTTCCCAAATGGCCAGCGACCGCCGGTAGAACGGCTCGGCGTCGGCGAACCGCTTCTCCAGGTAGAAGAGCATGGCCAGGCGGTCGAGTCGCGGCGCCACATTGACGTGGTTGGGCCCGTTAGCGCGCTCCTGAATTGAAATGGCCCGCCGCAGCGGCGACTCGGCGGGGGGATAGTCCTTCTGCTCGATGAACACGGTGGCCAGTGAATCCAGCACGGGAACCAACTGCTGGTCCTCGGGGCCGAGTTGCTTCTGGATGATATCGATGGCGCGGCGCAGGTTGGGCTCGGCCACGGCGAAGCGTTTCTGCCCGATGTAGAAGGCCGCGAGCTCCGCGCAGTCCTTGGCGAGGTCGAGATCCTCGGTGCCCTTGGCGTTGATACGGATGGATACCACCTTGATGTACT
>JBGPKH010000662.1:0-5036 GCA_041485845.1 Bryobacteraceae bacterium | reverse complement strand
GCCGCCGCCGAGCGGTCCCAACTGCCGCCCCAACCGCTCGAAACCGAGGTGGCCGCTTTCGGTGATGCCGCCGCCCTGTTCGACATCGCGCAGCGTTTGGAGCTGGTCCAGTTGCTCGATTCCATCCTTCCGGCCAAACGCCATCAGGGCCTCTCCATCGGGCAATACTTGCTGCTGGCAGCGATCAACCGCGCGGTGTCCCCCTCCAGCAAACTGCAATTCGCCGACTGGTACCGGCAAACTGTTCTGACTCGCCTGCTGCCCGCCGATCCGGCCGCGCTGTCTTCACAGGGCTTTTGGAACCATATGGATCTGGTCACCGCCGATCACGTCCTCGAATGCGAAAAGCAAATCACCCAGCGCCTCATCCAGCGGTTTCAAGTGGATCTCCGCGCCCTGGTCTACGACGGCACCAATTTCTTCACCTACATCAATACCCGAAAAACAGTCTGTGGCACGATCAAATCGCCGGTGCTCAGATCAGTCGGTATTCTCAGCTTGCTTGGCCAAGTGGGCTAACGCGGTTCGCGACAGGCGCTCCATCCTCGCCAGCACGGCCTTGAGTTTACGGTGCTGTTTGGTGGCGGCCTGGTAGAGCGGCGCGGCTTGCGGGCTGAGCTTAACGTTGACGGTCTTGCCCTTGACCTTGTAGGTCCATTCGAAGTAAGGGCCGTGACGCCGGGAAGGATCGCGGTGGCAGGCGCACTGCGGCTGGCCGCACTTCATCATTCGCTTCAAGACGGTCCCCTTCAGGAAAAAGTTCAGATGGCGGAGTTCTTGCCGAGCCTGGCGGAAGCGTTGGGCGGGGGCGCCGAGGAGGGTCGTGCGGGGTGTTTTGGGTGAGGGCATGATGTATACAGATTCTCACAAATTTTTTCCTACTGTATTAATACAGTATGAAGGCAAAGAATTACCAAACCTTTTGCTGAACGATGTTACCTTCGCATGGCGCCAGACGTCTTGATCGCATGGGACTGGTGATCACGCCGCTGGAAACTCCGAGACGATTCGACCCCATCGCTCAGCCGCTGGGGACGTCGCAGACATTGGGAGGCAGGGAACTGGTCTGGCGCTTCGATGGGGGTGACATCACCTCCGATGGAGGAGCGTTGGTGTTGAAGAAACTGGAGGAGCGGACCGGAATCGTGCGGCGGTTCGCCGCTTGCTTCCAGGACTACCGCCGCCCGGATCTGATCGAGCACCCGCTGTTGGATCTGATCACGCAACGCGTGTTCGGACTGGCGCTGGGCTACGAGGATCTCAATGACCACGATGAATTACGGCGCGACCCGATGCTGGCTGTGGCGCTGAGCAAAGACGACGTGAAGGGCGAACATCGGCGGCGCGCACAAGATCGGGGCAAAGCCCTGGCCGGGAAGAGCACGCTCAACCGCCTGGAGTTGGCCGCGCCGGACTACCAAGGCAGTCCTCGCCAGATGGGGTCGGACAAACCGGAGACCAAGAAGATTGGGGTGGACCCGGAGAGCATCGATGCGCTGCTGGTGGATCTGTTTTTGGAAGCGCATGAGCCAGCGCCCGAGCAGATCATCCTGGATGTGGATGCCACCGATATTGTGTTGTACGGGCAGCAGGAAGGGCGCTTCTATCACGGCTATTACCGGGATTACTGCTACCTGCCGCTGTACGTATTTTGCGGCGAGCATCTGTTGGGCGCGCGCTTGCGCATGTCCAACATCGACGCGTCGGCGGATGCGGTGGAGGAATTGGAGGCGCTGGTGGCGCGCATTCGCCAGCGCTGGCCCGCGGTGAAGATTCAGTTGCGGGGCGACGCGGGCTTCTGCCGGGAGAAGCTGATGACGTGGTGCGAGCGCGAGGGAATTGATTATATCTTCGGGCTGGCGCAGAATGTGCGTTTGAAGAGACAGATTGAGCCGGAGATGGCGCAAGCGGAAAAGCAATACCAGCAAACCCAATTGCCCGCCCGAGTGTTCACCGAGTTCTTCTATGCGACCCAAGAAACCTGGAGCCGCGAGCGGCGGGTGATCGCCAAGGCGGAGCACTTGGACAAAGGCGCCAATCCACGCTTCATCGTGACCTCGTTGTCACAAGAGCAAATGGCGGCGCAGGAACTGTACGAGAAGGTGTACTGCGCCCGCGGCGATTGTCCCGAGAATCGCATCAAGGAGCAGCAGTTGGATCTGTTTGCGGATCGCACCAGCACGGGCAAGATGTGGTCGAATCAACTGCGGGTGTACTTCTCTTCGATCGCCTATGTTCTGCTGCAGACGCTGCGGCGGATGGCATTGGCGGGCACCGAGTTGGAGAAAGCGCAATGCGGAACCATCCGGCGGAAGCTGCTCAAGATCGGCGCGCAGGTTCGGGTGACGGTGCGCAAGGTCTGGGTCTCGCTGGCCGGAGGCTACCCCTACGCCGCACTATTTGCCCGCGTGCTCGCCACTCTTGAGACGGGCTGCGTCGTCACGTAGCTCAACTCCACCTCCCATTCGGATCACTCCCCCATACGACGCCCCGCAGAACACCCACGGTCAGAGTGTGTCTATACCGTCTTCCACCGACCCGCAAAGACCCATCCGTCGGCATCAAGGGCAGCGCCTTCGGCGTTTTCCGCGATTCTTCATAGGCCTGAGATGGTCCCCAGGGTCCTCCCGTTGTCCTATGAATGCCACCACCTATAGGGGGGTCTTATTGATGAGAAATCCGGGCTAGGAATCGTTCACAGGGTTTCTTGCGGATCTTGGGCATCACGAGTTTGCGCGCCGGACTCTTGGGAATGAGATCTTCATCGACTGCGTACTCAAAACACGACTTCACATACGTGCGGATCTGGCCCACGACCGACTTGCTGAATCGGTCCTCCGCCAGCTTGTTCAAGAGCAATTGCAGCGGCGTCAACGTGACATCGCGCATTCTCTGACGACCGATCTCGGGAAGGACGTGCTTCCCAAAGAGGCACGCCAAGTTCTCTTTGGTCTTTTTCGACCACTGGCCGGACTTCACCGCGCTGAAGGCTGTCCAAAGCTCGGCGAAAGTGGAAATCGATTCGCCTTGTTTCGCCAGCTTGCCGGTGTGCTCCGCGATGTACTCGGCAAGCAGCTTGATGACTTCATGCTTCGGCTTCGTGGCGGTGCCGAGAGTCTTTTCCTTTTTGCGGCGCACACTGTGCCCGTCTGGTGTGATCTCCCAGACATGGAAGTAACCCACCCAGACTTTTCCCTCACGGGCGCGCTCGACCTTCTTGACCCAGCCCTCCGGCGCCTCCACTCGGGGCAAGCCCGGCCCGACACTCTGGATCTCGAACTCGATCGGCGGGACGAGGGTAGGACCCCTGTGCTCGAGCGGGATGCGGACTTCGGGTTTGGCCCACCTCGCCATGACCAAACTGTACACTGTCGCGATTCATCCGGCAAATCTGAAGTGGGTGGGTAAATGGGTGGGCTGTTTTTCCGCCAACAGCCCGTAAGCCATTGATTTTATGGTGCGCCCGGACAGATTCGAACTGCCGACCTTCTGGTTCGTAGCCAGACGCTCTATCCAACTGAGCTACGGGCGCTCGCCGGAAACCTGACTTCCTCCACTGTATCCGACCGCGCAGCCCTCGCGCAACATCGCCCGTCCCTTCTGTCCCTTCTGGTCCCTTCTGCCACAATAGCAGTGTCCCCATGACCGAACGCCTTTACTACACCGATTCCTACCTGCGCGATTTCACCGCCCGCATCGTCGACCATTCCGAAGACGGCCTCACCGTTTACCTCGACCGCACGGCCTTCTACCCTACCTCCGGCGGCCAGCCGTTTGATCTCGGCTCCATGGCCGGTGTCGCGGTGCTCGAGGTCGTCGACGAGGACGGGCGGATCGCGCACCGCCTGGCTTCGCCGCTCCACACCGGGCCGGTGGACTGCGCCATCGATTGGAGCCGCCGCTTCGATCACATGCAGCAGCACACCGGCCAGCACCTGCTGTCCGCCGTTTTCGAAGATTTGTTTGCGCTCAAAACCGTCAGCTTCCACCTGGGCGCCGGCAGCTCCACCATCGATCTGGAGGGCGGTCCGGTGGAACAGAAGACCGTCCAGGAAGTGGAGCGGCGCGCCAACGAGATCATCGTCGAAAACCGGCCGGTCGGCGTCCATTTCCGGCAGGCCGCCGAGACCCAGGGACTTCGCAAGCCGTCCAGCCGCGAAGGCGCCTTGCGCATCGTGACCATCGAGGGCCTCGACCGCTGCGGCTGTGGAGGCACCCACGTGCGCGCCACTGGGGAGATCGGGCTGCTCCTGCTCCGCAAGCTGGAAAAGGTGCGGCAGACCACGCGCGTGGAATTCGCGTGCGGCGCGCGCGCCATCCGCCGGGCGCGTGCCGACTATGAGGCGCTTTGGAAGACCGCGCAACTGTTCTCCGCGCCGCTCGATGAGGTTCCCGCCGTCGTCGCCGCGCAGTTGGAAGCGGCGCGCGGCCACGAGAAGGAGCGCCGCAAGCTGGAGCTGGACCTCGCCGCCTACCAGGGCAAGGAACTCTACGAAGCCACCGCGCCCGGGCCGGATGGCATGCGGCGCGTCACCCGGCGGGTGGAGCACGGCAGCCTGGAAGAGTTGCGCGCCATCGCGCAGAACTTCACCGCGCAGCCGAAGGCGGTCTTCCTGTCCACGCTCGCTGATCCGCCGTCGATACTGCTGGCCGTTTCCGCCGACGCCGGTATCGACGCCGGCAAGTCGCTCAAAGCCGCACTCGCCGAGGCCGGCGGGCGCGGCGGCGGCAGTCCGCGCATCGCGCAGGGGAGCGTCGCCGATGTGGGATCGCTCGAACGGGTGCTGGAGAAGCTGTCCGCATGAGCCCCATCGTTGCGGCTTGCCATATCGGCTGACGCGGGCAAGGCGCGGCGGCGGTAGTGTCCTGAGGTTGTGTTGGTTTGAGCAGGAGGTTAGGAACTGTTAAGAAATAACAGTGTCACTTTCGCGGCAGGATTTCGTAATTCCATTCGCCGTGAAAAGCCTCCCTCTGGAGTTTGATCTCCGCCATTTCCGAGTCTGGAACTTTGATGCCAGCGGGGTAGCTTTGGCCAT
>JBGPKH010000661.1:0-5055 GCA_041485845.1 Bryobacteraceae bacterium | reverse complement strand
TTTCAGCGGGTTGGGCGCATATACACTGCTGCCGTTCCCACAGCTCCAGAGCAAGGGGCTCTCGGCATTCGGCGACCCGGTGGGAGTGAGCACTTACCACTCCCTCAACCTGATCGCCACCAAGCGCATGGCGAAGGGCTACTACCTCTACAGCGCGTACACTTTCTCTAAGAACATCGCCAACGTCGCCGACGTGTCCAACGGAGGGGGCGGCGGCGGCATCCAGAACACCTATGACCGCACCCACGACAAGTCCATCGCGGGCACCGATCGCACCCACGTGTTGAAGGCCGCAATGAGCTGGGACGTTCCGCTGGGCAAAGGCCGTGCGCTGCTCGGCAATGCCCACCCGATACTCAATGCCATTGTGGGCGGGTGGAACTTCTCGGCGATCCTGAACTACCAGAGCGGCACACCGCTGGGCCACCCGAGTTCGCGCACGCGTCCGAATTTCTGGAACGGCCCCGGAGTTTACTCCAACTTCACCACTCCATCGGGCGGATTCAAGCAAGTGTTCAACCCCGACACGTTCAACCCCTGGAATGCAGCCGATCCGGGGAATCGCTTCTTCGACCCGGCGGCGTTTTCCGACGCCGCATCGCAGTCGCTGGGCAACAGTCCCAACCGGTTCCCGACGGTGCGCGGCCTGTGGGGCTGGAACGAGGACGCTACGTTCTCGAAGCACTTCCAGGTCGGCGAGTCGGTGAGGCTGCAGCTTCGCCTGGAGACGTTCAATCTTCTCAATCGTCATTCCTTCGCCGGCCCGGACATGAGCATGAGCAACGCTTCGTTCGGCAATGTGCGGACGGCGAGCGGCAATCGCAGCGCTCAGCTCGGCGCGCGCCTGGAGTGGTAGGCGGTGGGACAGACGATCGCCTTTTGTCGTCTGTCACCTCCACCAGCCTGAAAGGGTGCCCACATTCGGAGGCTGACTTATGATGTTTCGCATTCTCCTGTTCTGCACGGTCACGGCGTTGTTGACGGCGGGGGACCCTCCCCAGATGCCGCCCCAGATGCCGATGCCCAACGACTACGCCAACTCGATCCAGCCGCGGTGGCTGGCCAAGCAGGTTCTCGATTCACGCCTGCTGGACGGAATGGAAAGCATGGCCGCGTGGGAAGTTCGCAACACCATGCAGGCCAAGGGCACCCTGACCCTCACGAGCGAGCGAAAGGTCGAAGGCGCCTCGGCCATTCGACTGCGCTCCCGGACGGTGGGCGACACGCCCCTGCCGAACGGCCGCTATTTCGGATTCTCCTCGGCGTATTTCAAAGTGAACGGCGAGAACTGGGAAGGTTCGAATCGCCTGTCGTTCTGGATCTATCCCGACCTGCCCGGCTTCCGCGTGGTTTCCCTGGTGATCATTTTCCATAACGAAGGAGCGGAGCCGGTTCCCGACGTCTACGGCAAGATGGGCCACAACTACCTGATCCTGAGAAACCAGGAATGGAATCACGTGGTCTGGGAGATCGCCAACCTCCCGCGCGACAAAGTCACGGGAGTGGAGTTCCAGTACAGGCTGCAAGGCAATGAGCCCGGCGCGTCCGACATGGTCGCTTTCGACATCGACAAGCTGGAGCTCGAAAAGGTCAACGCCGATCACTGGGAGGGCTGGAACGTGGCGCCCAGCGAGATCGCCTACAGTCACTCCGGGTATTCGCTGGGCTCGCCGAAGAGCGCCATCTCGAGCGGCCTCAAGGCGCACGAGTTCCAACTGATTGACGTCGAAACCGGGCAACCGGCGCTCTCCAAGCCGCTGCGGGCGGTCAAAACACAGGTCGGCGAGTTTCAGGTAATGGACTTCTCGGAGATTCGCGAGCCCGGGACGTACTTGGTCCGGGCGGGCGGATCGGCCACTCGCCCCTTCCGCATCGGCAACGACGTATGGACGTCCAGCCTATGGAAAGCGATCAACTTCTTTTATGTGGAGCGCTGCGGCTACGCCATTCCGGGCGTCCACGACAGTTGTCATCGCGACTGGATGCTGTCCCACGGCGACAAGAGAATTCCGGTGAACGGCGGGTGGCACGATGCGGGCGACCTGTCGCAATCTTTCGGAAATACGGCCGAAGCCACATATGCGATGTTTCACCTGGCCGAGCGGCTGGGGGCCAGGAGAGAAGAACCGGCGCTGCGGCGGCGCCTCATCGAGGAGGCCATGTGGGGCCTCGACTGGGTCATCAAGACCAGCTTCGGCGACGGCTTTCGGGCCAGCTTCTCCACCATGGATCGCTGGACGAACAACATTTTCGGCGACTTCGACGATATGAACGCGCAGGCCCGGAATAGCGCCGCTGCCAACTTCACCGCCGCGGCGACCGAGGCCATCGCCGCCCGGGTGCTGCGCGAAGCGGACCCCACCATCGCCGCGTACAGTCTCAAAAAGGCCGTGGAGGATTGGAATTTCGCACTGGCCGGGACCGCGGAAGGCCCGCGTGAAGCCGGCAGCATCACGACGGCGGCCCATGGCGTTCAGGCCGGCGTGGAGCTTTGGCAGGCGACCGGAGAGCGCCAGTACGCCGGCAAGGCGATCGAACTGGCACGGACGGTCCTCGATTCGCAGCGGCGCGAGTTTCTGCCCGGGCTGACGTATCCTCTGGCCGGCATCTTTTATACAGGGCCGGACAAGCAACGCATCTTCCGGGCCGACCATAACAGCCAGGAATCCATCCCGGTGGCCGCGCTGGTCAGACTGTGCGAAGCGTTTCCGAACCACCCCGACTGGATGAAGTGGTACTCCAGCGTGGTCCTCTATTCGGACTACTACCAGAAGCCGATGGCCGCGTTCACGCAGCCCTACGGCATGCTCGCCAATTCGGTTTACGGGGATGATGAGTACAAAAATGTGCGACCCGGCCGCGGCGCGACGCCGGAGTCCTATCGCGCTCAAGTCATGAACGGAGTGGACGTGGGCGGCAACCACCACGTGCGCCTGTTCCCGGTGTGGTTCGAGTTCCGGGGCAACCATGGGACCGCGCTCACGCAGACCAAGGCCCTCACGGCCGCGGCGCAACTTCGCGGCAACCTCGACCTGATCGAGCTGGCCGAGCAGCAACTGGAGTGGGTGGTAGGCCGCAATCCCTTCGTCCAAAGCACGATGTGGGGTGAGGGCCACGACTATGCGCCGCAATACTCCGCCATGTCGGGCGACATCGTCGGCTCGCTGCCGGTGGGGATACAGACCCGCGGCGACCGCGACATACCCTACTGGCCCACCGAAAACTGCCATAACTGGAAGGAGGTCTGGGTGGTGCCGGTCTCACGCTGGATCTGGATCATGCGCGACCTGGCCGGGCCCGCGCTGGTCAACGGCTTTGCCGCCGGCGGCGTTCGCGACGCGATCGAATTTCGCGAGGTGAAATCGGGGCGGATCACGCGCGTCGATCCGGGTTCCGGCGCCTCCGGTTTCCGGGCCATGCTGGCCGAGGGAGAGTACCAGGTTTCGAGCGGCGGGTCGAAGAAGAGCGTGACGCTGCTTCCGGGCGGAACTTATTCCCTGGACTTTCGCGAAGGGCGGTTCATCGAATTTCGGATCTCGCATCAAACCGCCGCCGGCGGCACGGTCTCGATCCAGGTGGCGGTTGAGGGATCGGGCAGGCACAAGGTCGCCATCCGCGCCGACAACCTGGCGCTCACGGCGCCGGAGCGGCAGCTCGACCTGAAGCCGGGCGCGCCGCAGACCATCGCCTGGCAGGGGAAAATGACTTCTGTCGAAGCTCCCTGGATTGCGTTGGTCATCCCCGACGACGACCCATCGCAACGCAAGGAGGCGACCGGTTCCACGAAGGGGCGGTAGAGACGCAGGCGAGGGCGACCCGGCCGGCGACGGCGCTCTGGCCACAAGCAGTAGCGGCAGATGCGCAAGGGAACGTGTACGCCGGTGACACCGGCTACCCAATGCGCGCTCGCAGGATCGCACGCGACGGCACGATCAACCAGAAGCTTCCGAGAAGTCGCCGCATGATTTGCCTTGCCCAGCGGGGGGGGCAGCATCTACTCTCACGCCGCGATTGCGAATCACCAAATGCTTAACAGCGGCGATGAGGAGGCGTCGACGTATGGCCCCATCCATCGCGTCCAAGCGTTCAATTCGTTAACAGCGGCTTGACGTGAAAATTCAGGCTAGGTTAATAGGTACTCCGCATGAGGTAGTACGTAAAGCGGAGTGAACAGCCGAACTCCTACTCGTGGCGCAGGGCCACCATGGGGTCGACCGACGCGGCGCGGCGCGCGGGGATCAGACTGGCCGCCAGCGCCACCAGCGTAATACCGGCCAGCGCTCCGGCGAAGGTCAGCGGATCGCCCGGTTCGACGCCGTACAGCATGGAGCGGAGCAGGCGCCCGGCAGCAATCGCCGCGGGGAGGCCGAGCGCGATACCCGCGAGGCTTACCAGCAGGCTTCCGCGCAGCACCATCCACAACACTTGCCGGCGTTGCGCACCGAGAGCCATGCGCACTCCCACCTCGGCTGTCCGGCGGCTCACCGTGAAGGCCAGCGTGCCGTAGAGGCCGGTGGCCACCAGGAGAGCCGCCAGGAGGCCGAAGAACATCGCGAGGCGCGCGATGAGGCGCTGCTGCGAGTAGGATTTTTCGAATTGCGCCTGCTGGGTCATGGGCTGGAGCGCCGCCAGATCGGGTCCGAAATCGGCCACGGCGCGGCGCACGGTCGGGCCCAGTTTGCCCCGGGCGGATCTGAACAAGATGCGTCAGGGGGTGGCGGGATTCTGCACGAAGGACAACCTGGACTGCCCGGAGATTCGGAAGACTTTCGGGCGTCCGGAGTAGAGCGGCCCCACGGCCGAAGCGGCGGCCGGCGGTCAAGCGTGCTCCATCTGACCGCCATCAGCACGATGTTGGGCGGAACAGATACCCATTTCTCACCTTGTCGCGACGCGCAGCCAACCTCGCCGGCGGCGAGCCCGCCGCCGTGTAACCGATACGAATCCCTGGCGGGCGCGCAGCGGATGGCGCCTTTGCCGGGACCCGGAGTGCCGGCGGCGACTCGGTCCGGTTCCGTCCTTGCACTTGCCCTTCCATGAGGTTTTCTGACATGA
>JBGPKH010000660.1:0-5055 GCA_041485845.1 Bryobacteraceae bacterium | reverse complement strand
CGCGCCCGAAATGACGGCCCGGATTGCCGGAGCCGAGTCCAAGGTGCTGGCCTCCGAAGCCGATCGCCTGCAAGCCGAAGCCCAGCTTTCCGCCGCGCAGAGCACCTATGACCGGTTGAAGAAGGCGGCGGAAACACCCGGGGCAGTCGCGGGCAATGAGCTCACGCAAATGGAAAAGCAGGTGGAAGCGGCCCACGCTCTGGTTGGCGCGCGCCAACAGGTCAGCCATGCCGCCCAGTCGGCGGTCGACGCCGAAAAACAGATGCAGGCCTACCTACGCATCACGGCGCCCTTCGACGGTGTGGTTACCGATCGCATGATTCATCCAGGCGCACTCGTCGGTGCGGGGGCCGATCAGGTGCTTCTCGTCATCCAGCAGATCTCGCAGTTGCGGCTGGTGGTGGCGGTTCCGGAGGAGTACGTGGGCGCCGTTGTGCGAGGAGCCAAAGTCACGTTCAGCGTGCCGGCGCACCCGGAGCGAACCTATTCGGGCACCATCGCGCGAAGTTCCCACGTACTCGACAAGGCCACCCGTACCATGGCCGTCGAGTTAGACGTCGCCAATCGGGATGGCTCGCTGGCGCCGGGGATGTATCCCGCGGTCAAGTGGCCCATTCACCAATCGCACCCCGCTCTGTTCGTCCCACGAACCAGCGTGGTAACGACCACCGAAAGGACCTTCGTGGTAAGGAACCAGAACGGACGCGCCGAGTGGGTGGACGTCCGGAAAGGGCCGGTTGACGGCGACCTCGTCGAGGTTCTTGGCGCCCTGAAGCCCGGCGACATGGTGGTGCGACGCGCCACCGACGAGATCCGCGAAGGGTCCGCTCTGCAGGCAGCAGCCAAGTAGGCCGGTGGGACAGGCCTCCTGGCCTGTCTCCGGCCGGAAGGCCGGTCGCGCATCCACGACACCGCCGCCCGTATACACCAGTCCACGCGCACTCATCTTCACCCCGCCGCCTTCTCCGCCATCGCCGCGATCTCCGCGCCGATGGCCAGCGACGCGGTGGCCGCGGGACTCGGCGCATTGAGCACGTGCAGCGCATTCGCGCGGGCCACCAGGAGGAAGTCCTGCACCAGGTCGCCTTCGGGCGAGATGGCCTGCGCGCGCACGCCGGAGCCTCCCGTCGCGAGGTCGCCGGGTTGGATTTCGGGCACCAGGCGCTGCAGCGATCGGCAGAACAACTCGCGGCTGAACGAGCGGCGCAATTCGTACCAGCACATCGAAGGATACTTCCGCAGAAACCGCCAGAAGCCGCGGTAGCTGAGCGCGTCGAATAAATCACGCGCGTTGAAATCCGTTTTGCGGTAGCCCTCGCGCGCGAATGCCAGGACGGCGTTCGGGCCGGCCTCGATGCCGCCGTGAATCAGGCGCGTGAAGTGCACGCCGAGGAACGGAAACTGCGGATCGGGCACCGGGTAGATCAGGTGCCGCACCAGGCGCCGGCGCTCGGGGCGGATCTGGTAATACTCGCCGCGGAACGGCAGAATGCGCACCTCGCGGCGCTCACCGGCGAGCTCGGACACACGGTCGGAGTGCAGGCCGGCGCAGTTGATGAGGAAGTCCGCCGGGAATTGGCCAGCGGTTGTTTCGGCGATCCAACCGGCGCCTTCACGCCGCAGGCGCATGACCCGCGCGCCGGTGACCACGCGCGCGCCGCGCTGCGCCAGCTTTTCGACCAGGGTGGCGCAGACCTTCGGATAATCGACGATGCCCTCCTGCGGCACGCGCAATGCGGCCACTCCGCCCACGTGCGGCTCGATCTCGCGCATCTCCTCGCGGCCGAGCCGGCGCAGTCCTTCGAGGCCGTTGGCCGCGCCGCGCTCCTCGAGACCGTGCAGGCGGGCGACCTCGCTCTCGCCGGCGGCCACTACGAGCTTGCCGCAGACTTCGTGCGGAATCCCGTTCTCCTGGCAGAACGCCACCATCTGGCGGATGCCGGTGACCGCCAGCCGCGCCTTCACCGACCGCGGCTTGTAGTACAGGCCGCAATGCAGCACGCCGCTGTTGTGGCCGGTCTGGTGGCGGCCCACCTCGCTCTCCTTTTCGAGCAGAGTGATGGCGGCGCCGGGGAAACGCTCGCCCAACCGGTATGCGGTGGCCAATCCGACGATGCCTCCGCCGACGATGACCACTTTTCGGGAATTCACGGGATACTTCGAGTGTACCCGTCGCGATACAGTGATTGGTGTGCGGATCCGGATTGCCGAACTCTCCGATGCGCAAAGCATCACCCGATTGATCAACCAGGCCTTCCAGGTCGAGAGGTTCTTCATCGATGGCGACCGCATCGACCTCGATGAGGTCCTCGCGCACTTTCAGAAGGGCGAGTTCCTCGTTGCCGTGGACGACGGTGCCCTGGCCGGCTGCGCCTACCTCGAAGCGCGCGGCGATCGCAGCTATCTGGGACTGCTCTCGATCGACCCTGCGCGGCAGCGTTCGGGCCTCGGTTCACGACTGATGGAGGCGGCCGAAGAACGCGCACGCGAGAACGGCAGCCGCTGCATGGACCTTCAGATTGTCAACCTGCGCGCCGAGCTTCCCGGTTTCTACGGACGGCTCGGATACGTTGCGGATGGCACCGCGCCGTTTCCGCCCGACGCGCCCACCAGGCTGCCGTGCCATTTCGTGAAGATGTCGAAGCCGCTATTAACGTCATGATCCGCAGCGTTCCGGGCCTACCGCTCACCACCATGGTGTCGAGCCGGACCGCGCGCTACCGGCTCGGTAACCCGCGGTTTCACGCCGGCCGGCACCAGCGGGTCCGCGCTTCCGTAAACCGCGATGCGGTGGTTGACGAACGCCAGGTTCCCCTGGCGGACCACCGGCACGTGACACTCCGTACAGGCCCCCGCCACTCGCCGCGAGTGCCGCGGCGCGGCATGGCAGCCCTGGCAGGCACGATCGTACGCGGCCGCATTCCGCTCCAGCGGCGCGTGCGGCGAGTGGCACGTCAGGCACGTCAGCCGTCCCCTGCCCTTCTGAAAACACGCGCTGGCCGCCAGGCGTAGCGGCTGCGACCGCACGTTGCGCGCGTCGCGCAAATCCTTCGACTCCTTCCCATCCTCTAACGTAATGTGGTGGCACGTGGCGCAAAACGAGTTCAGCTCGACGGCCGTCATCCGCGCCGGATTGCGCGGGCGATTCTTCACCGGGTCGCCCGCATGCGCCGCGGCCGCGCCATGGCACACCTCGCACCGCACGCCCAACTCGTGCGGGACGATCTCGTCCTGCTTCCCCAGCGTAACCGGCCCGGTCGAGTGACAGGCGAAGCAGCGCAGGATGCGCGCGTCCGGGTCGAAGATGCGGAACTGCACGCCGGCGGCGTTCTGGTGGCCCGGTGTCAAGCTGTACCCGTTCAACGAGCGGTACCAGGTCTCGCCATGTTCGCGATAATGGTCGCGGCCCACGCGACTCACGAACGTGATGGCCTGCTCGCCCGCGCCGAAGGCCCAGTCGCCCGGCTGGGTGGAAGTGGACCGCGCCAGCGTGCGCGCGTGGGCGCTGCGCGACTGGAGTTCGTATTGCGCCGCATGGCAATTGCGGCACACCTCGGCGCCCGCGTAGTCCGCCGCGCGGGCGGCGCCCAGCAGTACCGCGAACAGCAGGAGGCTCTTCATGATCCGGAGCGCCCAGGCTTGTGGTCCAATAGCAACATGGCGGGGACGCGAGGGTACTTTCCGATTTTGACAGACCGGGTGCGACGCCGCCAGTTCAATTCCCTCTTCCTGTTCGTGACCTCGCGCTGCAATTCGCTCTGCCGCACCTGCTTCTACTTCGACAAGCTGAACAGCACCGACGACCTCACGCACGCCGAAATCGCGCGCATCTCCGAGACCGCCCCACCGTTCCGCAAGCTCTGGCTCTCCGGCGGCGAGCCCTTCCTGCGCGAAGGACTCGCCGACATCGTCGCCCTCTTCGTGCGGCGCAACGGCGTCCGCAACGTGAACCTGCCGACCAACGGCCTGCTCCCGGACAAGATCTTCCCCACCATGGACCGGATGCTGGAACTCTGCCCGGACACGGCGATCGACCTGAATTTTTCGATCGACGGACTCCAGAAGACCCACGACTCGATCCGCGGCGTGCCCAACAACTTCGTCCGCACCCTGGCCGTCATGCGCGAGGCCGCTCACCGCTATCGCGGCATCCGCCGCCTGCGGCGCAACGTCCTGACCGTGATCACGCGCGAGAACTACGGCGAGATCGAGCAGTTGGCCGAATATTTGAAGGAGCACGCGGAGATCGACGGCCAATACTTCGAGGTGGTGCGCGGCAAGGCCCCCGACCCATCGTTGAAGGTCCTCACGCGCGAGCGGGTCGCGGATCTGCACCGCCGCCTGATGCCTTTTCACCGGCACTACGGCCGCAAGCTCTTCGCGCACCTGGCGCCGGGCGTGCGCCAGGCCGCAACCACCTACTACCTGGGCAATCTCGGCTTCCACTTCCAGTTGCACGAGCAGTGCCTGGAAGCGCCGGAAGCGTGGCCCATGCCGTGCATGGCCGGTGAGACCTCGATCGTGATCGACCACAACGGCCGTTTCCGCGCCTGCGAGATGCGCGGCATCGTGGGCGATTTGCACGACTACGATTTCGACGTGCGGCGCGCGCTCGAGTCGGAAGCCATGCGCCACGAGGTGGGCGCGATTCCCGGCGCCAACTGCTGGTGCACGCACAGTTGCTTCATCCAGGACAGCTCGAAATTCTCGGCCAAGGTGCAGTTGTGGCAGATCCCGCTGGCCGGGCTGCGGGCTGCCGCACAGGAGGGATTGGAATGAAACACGTTGCGCCGATCCTGATCGTCTGCGCTTCGCTCGCGCCCGCGGTGCGGTCTATGAATCCGAGTTTGCGGCCATCGCGAATCGGGTAGAGATAATCGTTCATGCGCTGCCTGTAGAGATCGTCGAGCTGGATTCGCGCCAGGCCGAACGAAAAGCTGAGAGCTTCTTCGTACTTGCGCAAGGGGAACGCCAGGCGAAATGACGGGGTGGTCGGGGTATGGCTGGAAGTTCAACCATCCAGAATTCCGACCAGTTGATAGCAGTTATGGTGGG
>JBGPKH010000659.1:0-5058 GCA_041485845.1 Bryobacteraceae bacterium | reverse complement strand
GAGAGGAGAGCAAGCGGATTCGCGTGAATTGGCGGTCGCGACTCGCAGTCGGGTTCGAGAACGCGGAGCGAGCGGAGGAGCGCAGTCCTGGGCGCGGCAGCGTGTCCCAGGGCGAAACGGGCAAGTTATTTTTGCGCGCGCTAACTCCTCCCCGGCACGACATCCACTTGTAGCTTCGGGTCGGTGGCCGGCACGTACGCGACCGGCAATCCGAGCTCGCGGCGCACGATGTTGCAGCCCTGCGCAATCGCACTCGCCTTATAGAACGCGATCTCGCGGTTGCAGCCCTGGCGTCCGAAGCCGCAGTCGCTCGACACGATCAACTTCTCGGCTGGAATGTACTTCAGGGCCTTGCGAATCTCGCCGGCGACGTCCTCCGGCCGGTCGGCCTGAAGCACCCGATGGCTCACCGCGCCGATGCAGATCTTCTTTTTCAGATCGTGCTTGAAGGGCTCGAACAGCTCGAGGTCCTGCTGGTTGCGGTCCTTCATCTCGAGCGTCCACACGTCGCCGCGGCAGCGCTCCAGGTAGATCTCGATGGAGTTGGCGTAGCTGGTGTCGTCCATCACGCGCTGCATGTTGGGGTTGCCCCAGCAGGTGTGGATCCACAGCTCCACGTCGTCGAGCCCCTGAACCTCGCGGTTGAACGCATCCACCATGAACTTCACCTGCTCGTGATCCTTGCCGTAGGTGTTGGCCATGAAGTGGAACGTGGGCTCCTCGATCTGCATGCACCGGCAGCCGGCGCCGCGCAGCGCCAGCAGCTCCTGGTTCATCGCCACCGCCATGTCCCAGATCACCTCGCGCTTGTCCTTGTACCGCGGCGTGTGGATGTCGAGGAACAGCGCCATCACCTGCGAGCAACAGGTGCCGAATTTCACCGGTTTGCGCGTCTTTCCTTGCGCGAGACGCCACACCTTGGGATAGTCGAGCGGCCGGTGCTCGATCTTGCCCACGACGTGCGGCCAGCGCCAGCCGGTGTAGATTTCGTTGAGCAGCGTGCCCGGCGGATAGTGGAGCCACGGCGCCGTGGTCTCCTCGGGTTGGAGGTAGTCGCCTTCGAAGCCCGCCCAACGCTGTAGCGGATAGTGGTGCCAGGCGCGGCCCGCCATGTCCTCATCGACGTGGAAGTCGCCGTGAGTGAGGATGTCGAGCCCCGCGCGCTCCTGATCGCCGATCACCACGGCGAGCGCGTCCTGGAACTTCTCGCGGAAGCGGATATCGAGCATGCAGGTGTCGAGCGGCCGGCCCCACATACTCACGTCGAACCACCGCGGCCGCGGAAAGGAACCGGTCGTGGTGCTGGGGAGAATCAGGTCGGCAGTGGCGGTGAACATGGAACCTCCAACGGAGCATTGTACTCCGTAGCGCCTGCCGCCACCGCACCGCCGCCGCGAGGCCCGCGGGCCCGCACGCGCCCCGCCCCGCCGCGGCCGCACGCCCGCAGCCAGCCGGCGCGGCCCCACATCCCGAGGGGATCGGTGACTCATCGTCGCGGCTTGGGAACCCTGCCACTCCCGCAGGCGGTGTCGAGGCGCCAGAGCCGGAACACGCCGGACTGGTACTCCGGAACCGTGCAGGCTTCGACGAACTTCTCCAGTTCCGGAGGGTCGGTGGGATCGCCGTTTCCCGGCATGCGCCCGATGAAGTAACGGACGCCCCACCGATCGAACAGGCGCAGCATGTCGGGCGGACCGGCGGCACGGCGCAACTGGTCGATCACCGTATAGTAGTGCCAGTGGTCCGCGTAGACCGGACCTTTCACGTCGGCGGTGTCGTTGTCCGTGGTGAGCAGGACGGGGGACCCCGGGTGCGCCTGGTTGAAGTGTTCGATCACGTGGCGGAGCGGGACAAACTCGCGGATGTAGCTCTCGCGGCTGGCGCGCGAGAAGGGCGACGACAGGTAGAAGTTCTTGTGGTACCAGCCGGATGCGGGAATGAAGTAGATGTTCAGCAGCGCGCACGCGGCGACGCAGCCCGCCAGGACATGGCCGAACCAGCGGCCGTTGGAGCCGAGCCACTCGATCAGGGCCGCCAACGGTACGAACATCAGGGGCAGGGCCGCATACAGGTATCGGGCGTTGGGTTCCGCGCGAAGGACCAGAATGCACGTGCCCAGCGCGACCACGCCGGCGCTGACGGCGACGCGGCGTCTCACGAGTGGCAGCGCCAAGAGGCCGAGCGGCGCCAGCAGCAGGTACTGAAAACCGAATGCGCCGTCCTGCGATTCGTAGAACAACTGCGAGCGGAAGGTCAGGTCGAAAGGCGTGTGCCAGGTGAGCGGCCGGCGGAATTGGTTGTCCTGAAACTGCACCGAAGGGTCGAGGAGCGGTGAGTGGATCTTCTCGTTCTTGAACGGGAAGATGGGGTTCCGCGTCTTCCACCACGCGCGCGCGTATGGGGGCAGGCCGGCGAGCAGAAGCAGTCCGCCCGCCAGCACGCACGACTTCCAGTGGCGGCGCGCCTGGGCAAACACGAACGGCAGCGCCACGATCAGGAAGCTCAACGCCGCCAGCTTGATCGAGAGAGCCGTGCCGCCGAGCGCCATGGCGAGGAAGAGAAACTTCCGTTCACCGGTCTCGCTGAAACGCCAGAGCGCGGTCATCACGCCCAGGATCATGGCCGCCAGCGTGTTCTCGATGAAGAGCGAGCCCGTGACCAGTTGCACCAGCGGGGTGGTCGCGAACGAGGCCAGCAGCAGGAAGGCGGGCGCCGGTTCGAGAAAACGGCGGACGGCGCCATACAGCAGCGCCACCGCGATCAGCAGCATGGCGAAGTTCAGCAGGCGCGCCGCGAACTCGCCGCCAAGAAGATAGACGATGGAATAGGCGAAGTCCGCGCCCATCGGCATTTCGGACCATACGACGAGCGTGGGCTCGAAGGTGAAGGCGTGGTGCACGGCGATATTGGCGGGGATGGCGAGGTGCATCGCCAGGCCATCGGCGCTCTGTTCCGGCTTGAGCGCCACCAGCCAATGCATCATGAGGCCGAAGGTGAGGAGCGCGAAGCTCGCGCGCCCGCCCCAGGAGCGCAGCTCCGGGAATGCAAAACGCGGCACGACGCCACGCCAGTCCAGGAGCACGGGGATCGCGAGCAGGATCAACCAGACCGCGGGATAGTTCAGCGGTAGCCGGGCTACAAGGTTCATGAGGAAGATGTAGACCGCCATCCCGAGGAGGGTCGCAGAACCCGCTTCTGTGCGGCCGAGAATCAGCGAGCCCAGGGCGCGCGAGGAGACGAGAAAGAGAGTAGTGGCCAGCACGGGCAGCGGGCCCACCGCGAGTGTGGTCAGCACGATGACGAGCCCGCAGACCAGCGCGGCGAAGGCCCACGGCGCGATGAGCAGGACGGGCAAGGCGGCCGCCAGGAACGTGCCGGCAAGGCGGACGAGCCGATGGAGTCCGATGGGATCCCAGATGTTCTGCGAGAAGAGATGCCCGGTGCGGAAGCCGTACACTTCGACGCCCAGCAGCGCCAGGAAGACCACACACAAGAGGATGAGATAGCGGCGGGAGTTCACGTCACAATCCGAATAGGTTGGGCTGCCACTTAGTGTAGTTGTTTTCGGCGCCACAGGTCGAGGGGAGTGTCCCGTGAGGGGCATTGGTGTCAAGGCGCATAAACCCGCTGTCGAAAAGTGGCTGGAAAACCAGCCACGGATCGATGCGAGGCTCCCGCCGGTGACGCATTCCTGGCAGGTGTGTGAAGTCATTATTCGTGGCATGATAAGTTCTTTTTTCCCTGTGGCTTACGGAGACTGTTGCAAATTGGGAGACGCACCTGATGGGCTTTTTCCCAAAGATGCGTCTCCCGGTTTTGGGGTCCTCCGGGAATGGTCTGCGGCGCATCTTTTGGCGGCACGCGAAAGTTATATTCTTCACCGGCCCGATTTTTGTGACGCACGTGGCGTGGTTTTTTCCGAAGATGCGTCACACGGTCTTGGGAGCCGGCTGACCGGCCGCATTTCTCCCCCAGTTTGATTGCAGCATGGCGGCAGGAAGGAAATCGGGGGTGGAGAGGGTGAATTATTGATTCTTTTGAAGTTGGATCTTGAAAAAAAGGCTGATCGGTTCGAAACCGCTTGTGGCTGGAGTCCATCACTTTTCAACGGAGTCGTTATGGAAGACACGTTATCCGAACCGCAGCCCATAGACGACGGCGCTCGAGCCCGGCATCCTCCTCGGTCAAAGCCAGGCGCTCGCCCTGTTTTCCGGGCGCTGCCCGGCAGCCCAATCCGCCCTCCTCGCCCGCTTGCGCGACGAAAAGAAATTCAAGAAGGTCGCCGGCCGCTGGCGTGATTTCTGCTCCAAATATCTGAATATCAGCGGAGCCCAGGCCGACTACATCATCAGCCTGTACAAGAAATACGGCCCCGGCTTCTTCGGGGTGGCCCCTGGCCCCCGGCCCCCGGCCCCTGGCCCCTGGCCCCCGGCCCCTGGCCCCTGCTGCGACTCTCGCCCGGCCAGTCCTTCCTGGATCTCTGCGCGGCGCCCGGCAACAAGACCGCGCAGGCTCTCGAATCGGGAGTGCGCGTCATCGCCTGCGACCTCCACCACCACCCATCGCACAGATGAAGAGCATTACGCCCAACCTGCTGGTCCTCGACGCTACCCGGCCGCTTCCTTTCGCCCGGGCGTTCGACCGCATCCTGTCCCTCAACCGCATGGGCGGATACTTCACCTGTCTGCGCGCGATACGCGGCAAGACACCCACTGACATGGAAGCCATCCTCGGCTTCGCCCCCGGCTTCTACTCTTCGGGCGCGTCGATCTGGAAGTTCACCTCCCTGCCAACCGCCGATCAATTCGAGACTCTCCGGCTACACCCAACTGCCGGGTGGGAATCCTTTCCGAGGTCGCGGTCGAACGTGCCGAGTGGCAAGTGTCCAGCCTTGCGGGCAAGCTCGAGCATAAGGCAATCGGAGAAACCAAGAGCCGGCCGCGTCCGGAAGAGATCGAGCGCGGCCGCCACCGCGTCCGCATCTTGTCCTTGTGAGTCAGCAGCATTTCCACGGCGGTCGCCAGATCGCCGGCGTCGCGATCGTATACGGCCGCGAGG
>JBGPKH010000658.1:0-5071 GCA_041485845.1 Bryobacteraceae bacterium | reverse complement strand
ATGGATCTAGGATCGTCAGACTTTTATTGTGGCTGGCGCGTCATAATAAAAGCAATGAAACGGCTCCTGTTCCTCATCGGCTGGTCCGGCGCGCTGCTCTCGGGCGCGGATGTGGCCGGCGTGCATTCGGTATACATGCTGCCGATGTCCCGCGGCCTCGACCAGTACCTGGCGAACCGGCTGACCAATGACCATGTATTCCTGGTGGTCACCAATCCGAAGCTCGCGGACGCGGTGTTTACCGACCGCATCGGCGAGGCCTTCGAGACGCAAATGGACAACCTCTTCCCGCCGCCCGAAGCCGAAAAGCCGCCCAAGAAAGATGCCAAGAAAGAAGATGAACCCAAACCCGCCAGCCTGGCGACGGACACGGTGAACAAGCGCAGCGACCCCGCTCTGAACTCCGCCTTCGGGCGCGGCAAGGGCATGGTGTTCCTGGTGGATGTGAAGTCGCGCCAGGTAATCTGGTCGTCGTACGAGCCTCCCAAGGGCCTCGCCCTCGCCGATATGGATCGCTCAGCGTCCGACATTGTTGCGCGCCTCAAGAAGGATCTGAACTTCAAACCGAAATAGCCTGACCGGCGTCAGTCGCCCGGCGGTTTCGCTGGCCCCTGGCCCCCGGCCCCCGCTTTTCTTTCACCAGCCCCCGATACTCCTCCACCAGCTTGCGGGTAATCGCCGGCATATCCCAGTTGGCCTCCACCTCGGCCCGGGCTCTGGAGGCCATGGCGGCCGCGGCCTGGGGATCCTCGAACAGCGCCAGCACGCGGTCGGCAAACCCCGCGGGATCGTCCGACAACGCGCAGAACTCGCCGTCCTTACGCGCCAGTCCCTCCGCGCCCAGCACCGTCGAAACCACCGGAATGCCGGCGGCGAACGCTTCGAGCAGCTTCACCCGCACTCCCGAGCCGCTGAGGATCGGGCACACAAACACGGCGTAGCGGCCCAGCGGCTCGCGCACGTCCTCCACGAACCCCAGCAGTTCGAGAGCGCCGGAAAAATCGGAATACGCGTGGTCGGGAGGCGGATCGGAACCGGCCACCACCAGCTTCGCATCCGGCTGCCGCTCGAGGATCCGCGGCAAGACCTCGCGCACGAACCAGTCCATCGCCACGCGATTCGGGTCGTGTCGGAAGCTGCCCACGAACAGCATGGTCAGCGGGTCGCGGCCGCAATTGCGGAACTCGTAGTGCGAGGTGTCGATGCCGGCGCGCAGTCCCGGCCGCAGTTTGGCCGCCAGGTCCGGACGAAAGGAAAGCAGGTAGTCGCGATTCGCCGGAGTGCAGACCTGCACCTGGTCGAAGCGCGGCAGGGCGCGCAGCTCGTAGCGCAGCGCGCGCAGGTACTCCATGCGAGCCTTCAGCTCCCCCATCAGGCCAATCATGTGGCCCAGCCCGCGTCCCACCGATTGAAAGTAGACGTCGTGCTCGAACAGCACGCACGGAATCCGCCGGTATTCGCCGTGATACTGCGCTAGCGGCGTGTATTCCAGTTGCAGCACGTCGATCCGCCTGGTGTACATCTGCCGGTGGATGAGCCACTCCAGATCGTAGTTGACGAATTCGCGCACCGCATACGGCAGCAGCGAGCCCATGCCCTTGTCGTCCGTCCTCGGGCGCACGATCCACTCGACGGAGGCGCAGAACTCGCGCAGCTCTTCGTTGTCTTTCTCCTGTGAGGGCCAGTCCAGCAATTCGACCACGTGGACGTCCGCGAGCTTCGCCAACTGGCGCAGCGTCTGGTACATGAAGACGCCGCCGCCGTGTACCGGCGGGCAGATGGGATACGGAGAAACGAACAGCACGCTCAGGCGCTCGGGCGCAGGCTGCATGGCTGCAAAGCGATCGCGGAAGTAGCCTCCCAGGGGCCGCTGGAAGGCCTCGGTGTCGCTGACGCGGGCCAGGCTCCGGGCGCGCCATCGCGAGCGCATCGCTTGCGGCAACTGGCGAAAGGCGCGCCATAGCGCAGCCAGGTTGGGACGGATGAGAACGTCTCCGAACACCACGCTGAGCACCGCGCCGGCGTAGCTGAAAAAGAAGTGCGACGCCAGGCGCGGCCACTCGTGGATGTTCTTCCAACAGAAGAGCAGAAAATTTTTCTTGAGCACGGCCTGGATCTGGTCCTCGCGGAACCGCTTGCCGATGGTGCCGCGGTGCTCGTGATAGACCACGCTGCGCGGCTGATAGAGCACCTTCCAGCCGCGTTTCCAAGCCATAAAGCCGAGGTCGGTGTCTTCCAGGTAGAAGGGCTCGAGCAGCCGGTCGAAGCCGCCGAGTTCGAGAAACTTCCGGCGATCGAAGGCGCAGGATCCGCCGCCGCCATAAAAGCACGGATAGAGGTCGTCGATCCCGGCATCCAGGCGATGCCGGACCCGCAGCCCGCCATCCTGCCACCAGGCCTGCGTGAGCCCGGTCTCTTCGCGGACCTTATTCGGGTCGCTAAAGAAAATCTGACAGGAGACGGCGAACACTTCGGGGTCGCGGAAGCCTGCGAGCAGCGGCGCCAGAAAATCGGGCGCCACGCGCATGTCGCTGTTCAGCAGCACCACGATATCGTTTCGGGCGGCGCGGAACCCGGCATTCGATCCGCCCCCGAACCCCAGATTCGTGGGCAGTGCGAGTAGCGCGACTTGGGGAAACGCCGAGCGAACGAAATCGGAGCTGCCATCGCTCGACCCGTTATCCACCACCACAATCTCATTTTCCGGATTCCCCGCCAAAGCCGTGACCACCGAAGGCAGGTACTTCTCGAGCAGGTCTTTCCCATTCCAATTGGGAATGACTACGGACGCCGCAGTGGGGCAGGTCCCCTCGCGCCTTGGCGAGCCTGACCGGCCCTCTCCAGGCTGGCTTGGCGGGTCGGAGACCCGCCCCACCATCTTCCAAAACAGATCCGCGATCGCCAGCGCCGCCATGCTGACGATCATCAGGAAAGGCGAGACGATCAGCAGCGGCAGTGCACGCAGGAGGCGTCTCAGGAAAGCCATGTCATCCCGGTCCTTCAACTGGAGAAACTCTGCCGCGAGGTGCACGCAGGAGGCGTTTCAGGAAAGCCATGTCATCCCGGAGGGAACACCGGCCCCAGCCCCACGCTGCGCCCCAGCTTCACCCAACGCGACGCCCGCACCAACGCCAGTTGCCGCGACAGGCCGTCCGCCTCCTCCTGTAGGCGGAGAGCCCACCCGGTGCGCTCCTCCAGTTCCTTCTCGGTGCGATGCAGGGCGTCCACCGCGGCCGCCAGGTGCGCGGTCTGCTTCTGTATGTCCGCGGTGAGGGCGGTCTCCACATCCAACGCCCACTTGGTCTTCGCGCGGATGTCCGCTTCCAGCTCTACCACCTTGCCTGCATAATCCGCGGCCACCTTCCGCGCGGACTCCTGCTCCCGCGCCATCTCGTCCTGAAGCTCCAGGATGCGGGCGCCCCGCTCTTCGATCTCCTTTTCGGCCGCCTGGGCCCACCGGTTGCTCTTTTCGAGCGCCTCCTTCTGCTCGCGGAATTTCTCCACCAGGCGCTCGTGCTCCTCCAGCGCCTTGCGCAGCCATTCGTTCTTGGTGGCCAGCTCCCCTTCGAGCAGCGCGATGTGATGTTCCCGCTCGCGCAGCAGGTTGGCGGCGCGCGGCACATACACAAAGGTGGGATTGCCCAACTGCGGCCGGTGCGCGCACACCGCCACGAAGAAGTGCGACTCGCCGGGAACCGGATCGCACGAGTCCACCCGCACCTCCACCGTGTTGCCCGTCTCGTGCGGCTGGAACGCGACGCCTTCCACGTGATTTTCGAGAAACATCGCCACGTGCGGAAACACGGCCTTCAGCTCGCTGCGAAACTCCTCGAAATCGAACTCGTGCACGTGGAACGGATTGGCGCCCTCCGGCCCGCGCGACTCGGTGTAGTACAGCTTGTTGGGCGTGGAAACGATAAACTGCCCGCTCTCCGCGAGCACGCGGCGGACCTCGCCCAGAAACTCGCGCCAATTCTCCAGGTGTTCGATCACCTCGAATGCCACCACCAGGTCGAAGCTCCGATCGGCGTACGGCAGCGCGGTGCAAGAGGCCTGCTCGAACCGCAGGTTGGGCAGGTGGTAGTTGGCGCGCGCAAACTCCACCGCCTCCGCCGCGGTGTCGATTCCCACCGCGTTCTCGGCCGCGCGCGCCAGTTCGGCCGTGCCGTAGCCCGCCCCGCATCCCGCGTCCAGTACCCGCTTGCCGCGAGCCAGGCGCGCCGCGAACGTGTAGCGCGCCAGGTGCTCGTTCAGCAGATCGACGTCCACCTGGCCCGGGATCACCCGTTCGCCCGTAAATTCAGCCAATTTTCTTCTCCAGCACGGGAGCGGGCTCCGGACGATCGCCCGCCATCCGCGCGTTCACTTCCACGCGGCAAGGCAGGTGGATATAGCCGTAGATGTCCTTCTCGCCGCGCCCCATCTGCATGGCCACGGCATTGTCGATCCAGTCGCACATCGTGTAACCCGCCAACGTGCCGTCGGCGATTGCCGGCGAAAAGGAGAACGCCGCCGGGTACAACTCGGGAAGCTCGACGTGGAAGTCCACCGTGTAGATATCGCCGGCCTGCATGGCGGGAAGCTCGTACCCTTCGCGTGCCGTGTTGGCGCCCGAAAAATCGATGCCCAGGTGATTGCGCAGCATGAAGCCCACCATGGGCATGGGCACGTCGTCCTTGGCGCGCACGCTGATGCGCACTACGATTCGCGTGGACGGTTCGAGCACGTGCAGCGCATCGCCGCGCTCGTCGAGCACCGCGATCCCGATCACCTCGGCGCGGCCGTCGCCATAGCGGTGATCGATGTTGGGAATGGTCTCCACCACCTCGGGAGCAAGCACCGTCGCCGAGCCCGGGCGCTTTTCCTCCGCGCCCGCCTTGAGCTGCAGGTACCGGGAATCCTTCTGCGTCATCGCCGCCAGGTACTTGGCGATGACCTTTTCGGGCTCGCCGATCTCCACCAGCCGGCCGTGCTCCAGCCACAGGACGCGATCTCCGATGGCTTTGACATCGGCGACCGCGTGCGAGACAAACAGGATCGTGATACCGCGCGTACGCAGCTCGTGCACTTT
>JBGPKH010000657.1:0-5072 GCA_041485845.1 Bryobacteraceae bacterium | reverse complement strand
TGAGCGGCGCGGCGATTTCCTGGGAGCAGGTGGCCGGCCTGTTCCGCGCCGCGGCGCGGCCGGCGAACGCGGGCGCCGTAGGACGCTTGCCCGTCACCACCGGCGACGTGCTCGACGCCAGCGAGATCTCGTTTCACTACGCCTCGGGGCGGCGCATCCTCGATCGCGCGGCGCTCCGCATTCAACGCGGCGAGTGGATCCTGCTCGAGGGCGAAAGCGGGGGCGGAAAATCCACACTCGTCTCCCTGCTCGCCGGACTTCGCTCGCCGCAATCCGGGTTGGTGCGGGCCTGCGGCTTCGACCGCCAAACGCTGGGTGACGCGCTGTGGCGGCGCAACGTGGTGGCCGCCCCCCAGTATCATGAGAACCACGTGCTCACCGGACCGTTCGCCTACAACCTGCTGCTCGGCCGAAGCTGGCCGGCATCGCCCGAAGACATGCGCGAAGCCGGCGCGATCTGCCGCGAGTTGGGACTCGGCCCCCTGCTGGAACGTATGCCGGGCGGCCTCATGCAAATGGTCGGTGAGACCGGCTGGCAGCTCTCCCAGGGCGAGCGCAGCCGGCTGTACATGGCGCGCGCGCTGCTCCAAAAATCGGAAGTGGTCATTCTGGACGAGAGCCTGGCGGCGCTCGATCCCGAAAGCCTGCGACAGGCCCTCGAATGCGCGCTGCGGCGCGCCCGGACCCTGATGGTGGTGGCGCATCCATGAGCCAAGCCATCGATCGCGCGCTCGAATTGCTGGACTCCTCCGACCAACGCGCGGCGGAGAACGACCTCGCGGAAGCGGAGCGTCTCTGCGGTGAAGCGCTGACGATTTTCGAAGCCGAGGAAGGTCCCGAATCCCCCGACGTGGCCAACATTCTGCACACGCTCGGCGGGATTCTCGAACAGCGCGGCAGCTACGACCATGCCGCGGCGTGCGCGGCGCGCGCCGCCCATATCATCGAGCCGCTCGTGCCGCAGTTTGAGGGCGATGACGGGCGCTTGATTCTGGCCAACGCGCTCGGCCTGTGGGGGACGGCGCTGCGGCAGAAGGGACAATACGCCGAAGCCGAAGGTCCCCTGCGGCGCGCTCTGGCCGTTGCCGAAGAAACCGCGCAGCCCGGAATGGTCGTGACCGCGCTCAATAATTTGGGCGTGCTGTGCAAGTTCTGGGGGCGCTTCGAGGACGGCTCGCGATTCTACGAGCGCGCGCTGGAGTTGGCCCGCGCTATGGAGCCGCACAGCGATATCCTGCCCACGCTGCTGCACAATGTCGGCGGGCTGCACCATGCGCGCGGCGCGTTCGCCGAGGCCGTAGCGCCCTCTCGCGAAGCGTGGGAGCTCCGCCGCGCCGCGTTGGGAGAAGACCACCCCCATACCCTGGCGGACGAAGTGGCGTACGCGGCGATTCTCGATGGGCTCGGGCGCTACACCGAATCGCGGCCCATCTACGAGCGCGCCGTGGCGGCCTACCAGCGCATCTTCGGCCCCGAGCACTACGAGGTGGCATCCACCTTGCACAACCTGGCCGCCCTGGAAGCGGCCGAAGGCAACGTCGCACGTGCCGAGGAGCTGTACCGAGGGGCGTTGGCCATGAAGGAGCGGCTCCTGGGTATCGAACATCCCGACACCGCCCTGACCGCCGGCAATCTGTCGGGAGTCCTCGAGGACCGGGGCCAACCCCACGAGGCGTTGGAGCTGGCCCGGCAGGCGCTGATGGTTATGGAAAGAACTCTCGAAAAGGACCATCCGCACGTCGCAGCGATGCGGCGTCATTGCGCCGGCCTCGAAGACCGGATCGCGGACCCTCCCAAGACGACCGGCGAGAACTGCTAATCCACGTAGTAACGCCACCTGCGCCCGGCTCCCCCGTGCCCCTCTACACCGTCGGGCGGCGCATGTTCGCCTCGGATCCCCAGGTCCCCACGGGCTGGGAGCTGGGCGTCGGCATCGCCGCTGAGAGCTACCTACGACGGCAAGCTCTTCTTCGGCCCCACCGCTGAGAGCTACCTACGACGGCAAGCTCTTCTTCGGCCCCACCGCTCAGAGCTACCTACGACGGAAAGCTCTTCTTCGGCCTCACCGCCCCCGGCGGCCGCGCGCATCGCCTGGTCGTTCATCGCGCACCCGATGCCGCACAAACACGCGACCAGCCTTTGTGGCACGCGTGGATGAACGCGCGTTTCCCACCGGCCGGTGACTCGGTCAACGTCGCCTAGGGCGGCCACATCCGCCTCTCACCCCCGCCCGCCACTGCGCGACAATGACACCATGCGCGCATGGTTGATGGACTCCTACGACGGTGTAGAAAAGCTGCGTCTGGGCGACGTGCCCGACCCCGTGCCCGGCGCCGGCGAGGTGCTGCTGCGAATCCGCTTCGCGGCCCTGAATCCCGCCGATGCCTTCCTGGCCAGGGCGATGTACCCGGCCAAACCGCCGCTCCCCCACATCCTGGGCCGCGACGGGGTTGGCGACGTGCTCGCCACCGGTGCGGGTGTCGATCACGTCCGCGTGGGAGAAACCGTCGGCGTCCTGCGCTGCAATGCGGGCGTGGAGACCTGGGGCACCTTGGCCGGGAAGGCCGTGATTCCCGCCGCCAGCCTCGCCCCCATTCCGGCGGGCTGGTCTCTCGAAGAAATGGCCGGCGCGCCGCTCGTCTTCCTCACCGCCTGGCAGGCTCTGACGCAATGGAGCGATCCGCCGGCGCCTCCGCCGGAAGACTCGGTATTGCTGGTGACCGGCGCCTCTGGCGGTGTGGGCGTGGCGTCGGTGCTGCTCGGCAAATCGATGCGCCTGCGCGTGGTTGCCTTATCGCGCAGCGCGGAAAAGGGCGCGAAGCTGAGGGATCTGGGCGCCGACTCTGTGTTCGACCCGCAGGACAAGAATCTGCGCAAGAGCGTCCTCGCCGCCATTGCTCCCAGGAAAGTGGATCTCGCGGTGGACAACGTAGCCGGACCGCTGTTCAACGACGTGGTGGCCATGCTGGGCTACGGCGGACGCATCAGCGTGGTGGGAAGGAGCGGCGGACCCGTGCCCGAGTTCAACACCGGAACTCTTTTCTTCCGCAGGAACCGCATCGGCGGCGTGGCGGTCGCCGACTTCACGCCGCAGTCCGCGCAACTCGCGTGGCAGGAGATCGTCCGCCGTCTGGATGCGCTGCGCAAGCGTCCTGTGGTGGATCGTGTGTTCCTCTTCGAGGAAGTCAAGGCGGCGTTCGCGCGTCTGGCCGAAGGCCCGATGGGCAAGGTGCTGGTGCGGGTAGCCGCCTGACACCCTTGGACGCTACCACGATTTTTGAAATTCGCTCCCGTATCCGAATGCCGCTCGCCGAGGCGCGCGGCTCTGTTCGGAGCCACGACCGGTAGGGAGTGGTCTTGCCGGAATCGCGTCCCGTGCTCACCCGCAGTTTGCTCGCTGTCCTGCGGCGGTGTCAGTCCCGAACCCGGGTACTCAACGACCCATCCAGGTCAGACGAGCCACCGGCTCCAGCGAAGTCGGAACCGCCCCCGCCCCTGGGCGGAACAACGCCCACGCATTGGGTAAATTCATCAACAAAGCGATGCAAAACGCAACATGCCGCAACCGCCGTGCGCCGCCGGACAGAAGCCAACCGTCCAGCCGTTCCAGCTCTTTCAGCCGGCCGCGCCGGGTGCTCGACGCAAGCTCTCGATGTCCCACATCTACTAAACGCAATGCGCCCGGAAAAGGGGCCAAGAAAACCCGCCCGCTTCACTGCACCGTCCATCCCGGTTTGCGCGTTGCCTCCATACCCGCCGGGCGGTCTTTCACCGCTTCACCGCCGCCGGCCAGTTCAGCACGATGGTGAATGGCTTGGCCTCGGCCTCGATCGACTCCAGCAGCAGAAACCGCTGGCCGTCGCCCGTCACCGCGAACTGGTCCCATGTGGGTTGGACCGGAACCCGCGTCGGGAAGAGAACTTTGGGTATGCCGGTTTCGAGAGCCTGGCCGGGCTTGACCGCGACCGACACCACGTTGCCGTCGAGCGAGAGGTAGAACAACTCCTTGCCGTCTTTCCTCCAGTAGCCCTGGACCCCGCCGTTGTTCGAAACCTGGCGTCTCTCGGTGAAGGATGGGAACGCCGCGATATACACTTCCCAACGTCCCGATTCATTGGTGTTGTAAGCTACCCAGTGCCCGTCCGGAGAAACCCGCGGTTCATCCTTGTCGTAATCCGTTTTCAGCAGAGTCTCGGGCTTGGCGCCCGCGCCGCCCGCGCCGGGAGGCAGCCGGTAGAAGGACCTGCCATTGGTATTCAGGAACGTCATCGACCCGTCCTTCAGCCACTCCGCCGGAAAGACCGGCTCCGTGGATGCCTGGACGAGCTGCGCGTCTCCGCCACCAACCACCTTTCGGTACAGATTCAGGGTGCCGCTATTGTTGGAACTGAAAAGAATCTCCCGTCCGTCGGGTGACCAGGCGACCGTGTTCTTGTTGGCCGGATCCGAGGTCACCCGGGACAGGATGCTGCTGGTCAGGTCCAGCAGCCAGATGTCGTAGGTCCCAACCTTAGGATCCAAAATCTCCGCGGCAAAGCGCTTCTCGTCCGGCGACAGAGCGCCTTGCCGGTAAACACGAGGTTCACCAACAGACCCGAGCCGCTTCCCGTTTCGGTCGTACCAGGCCGGCTGAACATCCGCCGCGGCGGAAATCTCCGACCGGTACACCAGGACGCCGTTTGGCGACGAGGAATAGATGCTGTTCTGGGCGAACTCCGAGCGGCCGACCAGGTCCGCCACTGGGAATGGTTCGCCGCCGGGTTGGAGTTTTCCGGATTCGAACTGCTGGGCCATCAACACCCGCCCGCGTCCGAATAGAAGCAGGGCTGGCGATACGAAACTCGCGTTGGATACGGTATCGAGCAGCCGGCGGGGCTCCTGGCCATCGATCGAGCCGAGGTAGGTCCCTCCCTTGCCCGGATCGCTGCTGTACGAAGCGTAGAGAAAATGCCGGCCGTCCGGCAGGAAGTGGGGCCATCCCTGGCGAATCTCCTTGCGAGCCGCATCCAGCTTGAGCAAGGGCCTGGGCTCGCCGCCGGTCGAGGGCACCTGGTGGAGAGGTCCGTTCGACT
>JBGPKH010000656.1:0-5090 GCA_041485845.1 Bryobacteraceae bacterium | reverse complement strand
CCAAGGGCCAGGATGCGGCGCACCGGTCGGATATCGAAGTTCTGCTGAAAGGACTGCCGGAGCCGATCGACCTGGATCTGGACCTCGGCAGCCGCATGATGTACTGGGCGGATCGGGGCGATCCACCGCGCGGTAACACCATGAACCGGGCGCCGATGGATGGCGGCGCAGTGGAGATTCTGGTGTCGGGTCTGCAGGAGGGCATCGGCATCGCGCTCGATATCCACGGCGGGCGCATGTTCTTCACCGACCTGGGGGGAAATGTGTACAGCGCCGGGATGGACGGATCGGGAAAGAAGATCCTGCTGGCCGGGGTGGGAAGCCTCACGGGGATTGCGTACGTGGAGCTTCCGGCGAGCGCCACGAACGGCCTAACGCCGGAAGAAAAGCCGAGATGAATCTCGCGCCGTCGCTGCCAAACCCGCGCCAGGCCGCGTTTCCGGATGGCTGAGTGCTTTGTTTCTGGCGCGATTTCCGCGTCAGCGGCATCAAGGCCGAAAAGGCGCGTTTCCCGCGCCACTGCTGCGACTGGTGCTGCCAGCAGACATGGCCTGGCTGGCGATCACTTTCGCGCGGAGCAAATCAATTGGCCACCTTGGTATGCTTGAATTGCTATGGCACGCCCGATCGGAAAAACCAAAAGCGACGCGCGATCCGGTGGAAAGCCGGCCCCGAAATCGCGGATGCCGGAGATCGCCAGAATCGTGCAGCGTCTCGGGCGAATGATTCCCGAGGAAGAGTTGAGTAGAATCCCGAAGGATCTCTCGGATCAAGTGGACCATTACGTGTACGGAACGCCGAAACGGTGAAGCTCGTTTTTGCCGACACGCTTTATTGGATTGCGCTCTTTGTGCCCGGCGACTCTTGGTCCGAAGCCGCCAGTGCCGTGGATCTATCTGGAGCCTCGCTGGTGACCACGGAAGAAGTCTTGAGCGAATTCCTGACCGCTGTTTCTTCGCGCGGCGAACGGACCAGACGCCTGCGTGTATGGCTGTCCGTGAAATACTCGCAAACTCAGGCATTGAGGTTGTCGTTTCAATCCCGCGAATCGTTCCTAGCCGGATTGTATCTATACGAAAAGCGCCCCGACAAGGAATACAGCCTCGCGGACTGCATTTCCATGAACGTCATGAGGCAAAAGCAAATTCAGGAGATCCTCACCCACGACCGCCACTTCTCGCAGGAAGGGGTTCGTCCGGCTCCTGGATCGGCGAATCTGACGCTGTGCAGAGTGTCGCCGGACTGCCGGAACCGATCGACCTGGATCTGGACTTCGGCAGCCGCATGATGTACTGGACCGATCGCGGCGATCCACCGCGTGGTAACACGATCAACCGGGGCGCCGATGGATGGCGGCGCCGTGGAGATTCTGGTGTCGGGTCTGCAGGAGGGCATCGGCATCGCGCTCGATGTCCACGGCGGGCGCATGTTTTTCACCGACCTGGGGGGGAATGTGTACAGCGCCAGGATGGACGGATCGGGAAAGAAGGTCCTGCTGGCCGGGGTGGGAAGCCTCACGGGGATTGCGTACGTGAAGCTTCCGGCGAGCGCCACGAACGGCCAAACGTCACAAGAAAAGCCGCGATGAATCTCGCGCCGTGAATGTGGAATGTCGCAAGGCCACCGGCGCCGCCACGCGCAGGCTCTGCAGGCCAAACTGAAACCGTGAGTTCGCGGTATTCCCCCAGGAGTCTCCCGGGCATGCGCGAAGCAGGCTTCGCCCCTACACGGGTTGCCGGTCGAATCGGCCATAATTTTCGCCCCAGACGAAAGGGATAACATGAATGGGATGTTTCGACAACTTGTCCTTCGTGCCATCTACTTCCTTGGCCTTGGTCTGCCCCTGGCTCTGCTCTCGGCCGAGCGGCCCGGGGCGGCGCAAAGCCTGGAAGAAAAGTCCCGGGTGCTGCAAAGAAACCTCATGGAGCGGCACATGCTCGACGGGCTCTACGTCTCAATTGTTCCGGCCGAAGCGCCCGGGGACAAATGGCTGCACACGGTCGACCAGCCCGGCAACGTGATCCACGCGGGCGTCTGGACCGGAAGATACCTGGCGGGTGTGGGGTATCAGTATGCGGTCACGCATGACCCCGCGGTTCGCCGGCATGGCGGCGAAATCCTGCACGGTTTGCGCGTATTGCAGGAGGTGACCGGTAAGCCCGGCCTGCTGGCACGGGGCTACGTGAAAGGACACGGCCCCGTCGAAGGCTTCGAACGCGGCGGCGACTCGCGCGAGTGGCGCCAGGGACAAGGGACATATTCCGACTACCGGTTCTACAGCGACGTCAGCGTAGACAACTTCAATGCCGTGCTGTACGGCTACGCCATCTACTACGACCTGGCCGCCGACGCCGCGCAGAAGGCGACCGTCGCCGAGGACGTGGACCGTCTGATGACGCACCTGCTCGACAACCACTACCGCATCATCGACCTCGACGGCGAAGTGACCCAGTACGGGCACGTCGGCATCGACCCGGACCCGTCGCGCGACGAGTATTACCTCAAGACCTACGCCCGTACGCTGGCGCGCTATAGCGTCACGCCCGGCTGGCGGCCCGCGCTACGGGCCAGCCTCATGGCATTGCCCGACCTGCTGATTGCCCATCACATCACCGGGAAGCAGCGCTACCTCGACGAGTACCGCAAGGTGGCGACCCGGTTCCGCGACCATCCGGACCCGGCCCGTGACCGGGGCCCGTTCTCACTCGAGCGCGTGGCGCGAGTGAATCACAGCAGCGAGGGGCAGGCCTACGAAGCGCTGTTCAACCTGATGCGCTATGAGCGGGACCCCGGCCTCGGGTCGCGCTATCGCGAGTGGCTGATGGATTTGTGGGAGATGAACTGGATGGAGGGCAACTCGCTGTTCGCCTACATGACCTTGGTCCTCACCGGGCAGGACGCGGCGCTGCCGCACCGGGCGGAGGCGCTGCAACTGGCTAACGAGACCTTGCGGCTCTATCCGGCCGGCCGCGTGATGCGCCCCGTGATGAACTCGCTGCGGAGCGATCTCGAGCGAAACCCCTTCGCCGACCGGATGGGTCAGAAACAGGCGGCCAAACCGGTCCCCATCAACGAGCGCCCGCTGGATAACGAGTACGCGTGGAAAGGCAACCCGTACCAGATGGATGGCTGGCTCAAGCCCGCCATCACGGCGCTCGAATTCTCCTGCGACGATCCGCAGGTGGCCTGGTTCAGCGATGCCGAGGGCCGGATCTACATGACCCGCGACGGGATGAAGAGCTGGGACGACCGGAGCGCCGGACTCATGGGCGCGCGCGTGAGCAACATCGCGCCTTCGGAAACCCGCACCTTCGTGCTGTATGCCGGGACCGACCGCGGGCTGGCGCTGACGCGCGATGGCGGCCTGAGCTGGCACAGCGTGGCGGGTGAGGCCGCGCCTGCGTTTCGCAAGCCGGATTTCGGCGCCTGGCAAAAAGGCGGCGGATTCGAGTTGCGCATCGACAGCTTGAATCGGCTGCTGCGCAGGACCGGCGAGGGCGATGGCGAACCGGCCATGGCGGGCTGGCGTATCCCGCGGGCGACTTCCGTATTCATCACGCCGCGGGGCGCCATAGCGGCGGGGCCCGGCGGCGCGTACGCCAGCGGCGACGGCAAAACGTGGAACGAGCTGCGCCTGTGGCGGGAATACGAAACCGGAGCCGCGGACTTTCTGCACGCCTATTGGATGGGCCGCTACTACCACTACATCCAGTGATCGATGAATCGAGGAACTGCTCATGACGGTACCCACTTCCATCCGACTTACGTGCATGGCCGCCCTGGCTGCGGGATTGCTGGCGGCACAACCGGCGGACCAGCGGCCGGCGGTTCAACTGGAGAAGCTCGAAGGCAAAACCATCTTGCTGTTCACGCCTCATCCGGACGACGACACTTTCTGTTGCGCCGGCACGCTGGCCCTGCTCCAGCGGCGCCGCAACAACATCCACATCGTGATCTACACCAACGACGACAAGGGATCGAACGACCTCGAGATGACCAGCGAGCGGCTGGCGCGCATCCGCAAGCACGAAGAGGAGGAAGCCTGCAAAGTGGTGGGCATCCCGGCGGCGAACATCCACTGGCTCCAGTTCCACGATGGGATGCTCGAATACGCCAACCCGCGGGACCTGGTGGAGGAGGTCACGAAAATCATCCGCAGCTATCGCCCCGACCTGGTGCTGACGATCGACCCCGGGTCGGAGTACGTGCGTTGGCACAAGACCGACCACCGCATGGCGGCGAACAACACGCTGGACGCCGTCCGCGCCGCCGAGTGGCACCTTTACTTTCCCAACCAGCGGCTGCACGACGGTCTTGAGCCATGGAAGGTTCCGATGGAGGCTTTTTTTTATGTGACGCCGCGGGACGCCAACTACTGGGTGAATATCGACGAAGTGGTGGATTTGAAACTGGCGGCGGCCACCGCGCACGTCAGCCAGTTCAGCCCGTCCATCGACCGGTACCGCCCCGATTGGGATCCGAAGGAGCTGGAGCGCACCAGGCAGGGGCTGCGCGCCCGGGCGACGAAGAAGGACGGACACTACGTGGAGGCGTTTCGCGTGGCCACGCATTTCAATCAGCAGTGAGCGCCCACGGGTAGTGCCTGAGTAAGGGCGGTATCCGTCGCTTCCCAGCTCGCGGTTTCCGACCGTCAGTCCCAATTGCTGAAGATGTTTCTGTCTGACACCTAGATCCTCCCTAACGCCGTAGCGTTTTAGGAAACCGATTGCTGGCGCGATATCCGCTTCCCATGAGCGACCCACCACACGTCCTCATATGGGAAGTTGGCCGGCCGGGCTCCAGGCGGCTCCGTTCACTCGGAAGCCGGCCAGCAGTCTGGCAATTACGCCCTACGCGGGTTCCGGGGACGCCCATCAGGCTAAGATTAGGCGCCGCCCCTTCGGCTCTGGAATCGGATCGCCAAACTCCTTGGCAGTATCGATCCAGAGACGAATGGCATCCTGTGCGTTGCCGAGCGCGGCTTCCTGGGTGACGCCGTGCGCCATACACCCCGGAAGTTCCGGCACCTCCGCGATGAACGCCCCGTCTTCGTCGCTCCAATAGATGATGACTTCGTATTTGATCATTGT
>JBGPKH010000655.1:0-5108 GCA_041485845.1 Bryobacteraceae bacterium | reverse complement strand
CCGGCGGCGTAGGACTCCAACCCTTCGCCCACCAGCACGATGAACATCGCCTCGGCGGCAGCCAGGTATTGGCCCACCGAGAGCGCGGCGATGACCGCGATGCACAGCGCGATATCGGCCGAGATACGGCGCTCCATGAGCGCGGAGATGGAGTTGTAGAAGGTCTTGTACCCAGCGAGGAGCGTGATCGGGATGGCGGTGTCGAGTCCAAAAATGCTCTTGAAGATGCCCAGCCAGTTCAGGAGCAGCAGGACGCCCACGAACGCGGCAAACGCGTAATAGCGGATTCGTTCCCGGCGTTCCTCATCCATGGGGGTCTTCACTAGAGGCCATGCGGAAGAATATCACATGCCTTACTTGAACCCAATGGTCACCGCATTCGCCGCCTGCCCATCCACCGTGATCGAGACGTTGGCGTTCCCGCTGCCGCGAAGAGATTTCGGCAGCAGGATGTTCACCTGGTCCAGCCCGACATACACGCCCTGCGGCCCGGCATACGACACCGGCAGCGTGGTGGACCCGACGCGGCAGGTGACGCCGGCGAGCGCGGTGCGGCCGCGAATGCCGGTGCCGAAAAGTTCGAGCACCACCTGGTCGGTGTCCGCCCCCAGGTCGATCGGCAATGGAGCGCAGCTCGTTGCCGATGCGCACTGGAAGGTGTAATCGAAGGTGCTGGTCGCATTGGCGTGGACGGTCACGACGATCGCCGCGGCAACGCCTTTGCCGTCGGCAGTTGCCGTGTAGAGGCCCGGCGAGACGGGCGCAATCTGCACGGCGCCCGACGCCACCGGAGCGCCGTTTACCGAAACCTCGACCGAAGCTTTACCAGCAGCCACGCCGGGCGGCACCTGGTAGTTGACTTGGGTCGGCGATGCATAGAACAACTCCGCCTGGCGCGCGATGCCGCCGGCGTCAGTCACGGTCACCGTCGTGCCGCCGAGAATGGTAGGCAGCGGCAGCGTAGTCGCCGCCTCCGCGGCCGCCGCGAGATTGGCGCCGAATGCCTCAGCTATGGCTTCGGGCGCGAGGGTGAGGGATCCGTCCGCCGAAGAAACGCTCGTGACCGCCCCTGGCGCCCCGGCGGCTATGGCCGCAAAGGCGGCTTTCACCTTCGCACCGATCGCCGTCAATTGCGAAGCGGCGCCGGAGCCCGTGATCAAATTGCTGCTGTCGAAATACGCCAGCGCTACAGAGTGAGATTGCGCGTACTGCGTGATGTTGGTGTGGTAGGGCTCGGGATCGTTGCAGCCGCCCCATTCGGTGATGGCCGCGGCGTGGCCGTGATTGTGCGCATAACTCACCAGCGGGTCGAGATTCTGCGGCCAGTTGGCGTAACGCGGCGACGCCGGCTCGGTGCAAGTCCCGCTCGACGCCGTGAATAGATGAAAATTCCAAACCACGTTGGACCAGGCGAGGTCCGGCAGGGTGCCCAGCACGATCGACTCGAACGCCGCGCCGGTGTCCTCGACGAAGATCAGCGACTGCGGGCTGTAGGTGCGGATGGCGGCGATCAACTGGTTCTGTCCGTTGCTCCAGGTGTTGCCGTCGATCCCGTGCATGTCCTCCCAGGTGTCGTAGAGCACCGCGGGATCGGCCGCGTACTTCTTAGCGAATGCAGCCCAGAACGTGAATGCCGTGTCCACATTCGCGCCGGTGGTGTCGCCGGGATTCGCGGCCTGGCAGTTCCTGCCATCGGCGCCGCAGGGCGGGTCGGGAAACTCCCCGGCCTTGAGGATCAGCACGTAATTGCCATATCGCTCGGCCCGCTGGATGAGCTGGTCGATGTAGGCCTGGTAGGCCAGATTGGTGATGGGCACCTGGACGTTGGAATTCCACCAGGCTGCATTGACGAAGATGCGGACCAGGTTCATGGAGAGCAACTGGTTCTGGGCGGCATAGTCCGCATCGGCCGCGGTGGCATCGGCATTGCCCGATCCGGTGGCGCTGCGATTGAGCCCACGGAGCAGGACCGGCTTGCCCGCATCGTCGAGGATGATGCCTGCGGGCGAAACGTGCAGCGGGCGGAACGAAGTTGTCTGGGCCTGAAGAGCCGCCGCCATTAGCAAGATCGTCGCGGTTCTCATTGCACGGTCACCCACATCGGGCTTACCCAGACGATCTGCCCGTCGGTCTGCAACCCGCGCACGTAGTAGTAGCTGGTCTTGCCTTTTTGCGCGCTCTGGTCCTGGTAGCTGAATGACACCACCCGCTCGCCGCTCGTGGAGTAGACCACATTGTTGTCCTTAACCACCACCACATTCTGGAACGGCGCCGTGCCCCACAAACGCACCGTGAACACCGGCGCGGTGGTCGTAGTGAATGTCTCGCCCATGAAATGCGTGCCGCTGCGAAAGTCCGCGAGGATGTAGTCAGTCGATCCGTACAGCCGCCGTTTCTTCATGGCATCCAGGATGCCCGCGCGCGTCGACGCGGTCACCCAAATATTGGTGAAGGAAATGTGCGTGGAGACATGGTCGCTGGAAGCCTCGAACCCAAGCTGATAGCCTTTGCCGAGCGCGTTGGAAACGTAGCCCGCGGCTTCGTATCCGGAGATGGAATCCTTGGCGGTGTTGGCTCTGGGCGCGCCGGGCATCTCGTAATTCTGCCGGTCGCCCTGATAGATTTCGACGAAGGGCTCCACTTGCGGATCGTTGTTGCGCCAATCGGTTCCCTGGTCGGTGGCGCTGGTATGCGACGCGGTGATGGCGCCGAAGAAGTGCAGATAAGCGTACAGCATGGTAGTGTCCGGCGCGGGCGTGGGCGGCGAATCGGACGCGGTGACCGGCAGGCGGGGCAGGGGGCGCACGCCGCGCTGAGCGAAAAGCACGTTGCGGTGTCCCTCGGGATACACCACGCTGCGCTCGTAGTAATACATGGGCACGAACTTCGAGCCCAGCGCAAACGCGTCGGTGAACTTCTGGGTGATCCACCAGGAGTACTCGCGGGCGCTGCCGTTGTCGTGATCGCAGCAACCGATCCAGCCGAGCGACGCGGCGTCGATGGCGTAGCGGTATGCATCCACCAGGGGACCATCGGCGCGGCCGTCGAAGGACAGTTCCGTGTGGCGGTGGAAGTCGCCGCGAAGCAACTGAAGCGATTGTCCGTTCACCGTCGGGTGGTAGCTGCGGTTGAGAGCGTCCGCCGCGGCCTCAGCGGTGGCAGCGGCGTCGGCTGCGGCCGGTATCGCTTGCCCGATCTTCTGCAACTGGGGCGACTGCTGCTGCCGCGCGACGGGCAACTCGAGCGCGTAGACGTCGGAGTTCGATCCATCCTGTTGCGGCGTGCCATTGCGTTGCGGGAAGAGGCGGTGGTCCATCGCCTGCCCGATCAGGAGGCGGCCGGGGCCCAGGGGGAGCATCGCCGGGCGATTGTCGCCGAGGCCATCGGAATCGCCGAGCACACCTGGCCCGTGCCACTGCGCGCCATCGTAATAGACCACCTCGCCGATCCAGATCGTGCCGATGGATTGTCCCGTGGCCGTGCTATCGGAGACTCCCGCGCTGCCCATGGGGCGGCGATACGCGAGATAGACCGTACCGTCGGGATCCGTCGCCAGGCGCGGGAAGCTGTTCTTGGGCGCTGCGGGAGCGCTGGCGCCGCTATCCGGCTGGCGTTTCTGCGCCAGGGTCGGATCGGGTTGGGCGGGGAACGGCCCCCTCGCCGTAGGCAGGAATAGCTGCGTGGCGGGCGCGCCCGGCAACACCCGCGCGACATCGTCGGTGGTCGCGTAGAGATCGTTGCCAATGAGACAGCGCACCTGAATGGTGTGGTTCTGATAGAGGCCGATCCCGGTGGTGTCGAGAGCCCCGAAATCTTTGCCCCATTTCGGGCCTGATACCTCGTACGCGATCCAGAGGCGATTCTGCGCGTCGTAGGCCACGGAGCTGCGCGCCTCGAATTCGGTGGTGGCGGCAATCGGGATCGGATCGTCGAGCCCGATCTGGTCGGTGAATCGGACGCGCCGCACGTAGACGTCGTAATCGCCTTTGTCGTAGGTATCCCACGAAATGGCGACTTCGCCGTTGGGCGCCGCGGCGATGGCCGGGTCCCAGTCGCTGGCCGGCGATACCGACACCGTGGATTCAGCGGTGAACGTGTCGCCGGTCTGGGCCAGCGTCAGGACCTCGAGGTTGTTGTTACGGAAGCCCTGCCACGCCAGCCACACACGGCCCGTGACATCGGTAGTTGCGACCGGAAAGATGTCGGTCCCCGCGTCGCTGGTGAGGCGGATTTCGGAAGTCATGCTCCCGTCGGCCCGCGCGCTGCGGGCGTAGATGTCGAAATTCCCCGATCGCTGGGCGGAATAGAACACCCATGCGCGCCCCTGGCCATCGACCGCGACTGCCGTACGCATAACGTCTTCGCCCGTGCCGGTGACCGGGAACGGCCCGGTCCAGACACGTTGCGACTTGGAATAGTGCAGCAGCAAGACTTGATCGCCGCCGGTGGGCCGCGCAAGGAACGCGAAATCGGTGATGGTCGTCTTGGTGCTGATTCCCTGCGCCGAAGTCCGGTCGCCATGCACGAAGAGCGTGTAGGCAAGATAGACGTCGTCGCCCGACTGCGCCATGGACGGGTAATCCTCTTCCTCTTCGGAGGTGGTCAGTTGGAGCGCGGCGGCGGTGGGAGCGACGAGCGCCCGGCCATTGAGGAACGACTGGCTGCCGCCGAACGAAACGTTCTGCGACGAGAAAGTGAAGTTTCCCTGGGTGGTCTGCACGTTGAGCGTGACCGGCGCGGGCCCCGGGGTAACGATGACGCCGTTCTCCTGGAAGAGTCCGCCACCCGACTCATTGGGTCCGGCGGTGGTCTGGCGGACGGAGAGCTTCCAACCGCCGTTGCCATCGAGGGCGTCGGCGCCGGTGAAGCGCCAGCCGCGAAGTCCGAGGAGTGGGGCGCTGGTGACGGTGACGGATCCGTCCCAGTTCGTATTGGCCCGGTCGCCGATGCCGAGGATCAGCAGGAAGGACTGAGACGCGGGAGACGAGATCGGCGACGCCGATGGAGTTGTTTGGAGAAAAAGTCGAGTGGTCTGGGGGAACAGGAGGCGCCTGCCCCCGAAAAGTGCGAGTGCCAGAACAGCGAGAAACAAAAACCGCATGCGCATG
>JBGPKH010000654.1:0-5115 GCA_041485845.1 Bryobacteraceae bacterium | reverse complement strand
GGTAGAGGTCGGTCGAAAGCAGCGTGCCTTCGGCCGACTTGAAGATGAAGCCGTTCTGGCCGAGCCACCAGAGAGCCACCGACTGGCGCGGCACGGGAAACTCGCGAATCTCGCGCATGAGACTCATGGGGCTATTGTGGCAAACTCCGGCTGTGGCAAACTCAAGGCATGCCCGTGCCAATCGATTTCATGCGGGGGCTGATCGGAGTGATCGGCATCGGCTGCGCGTATATGCTGGCGCGGTCGGTGGTGGCGTTACGCAATGGCCGGGTGCGGATTTCGAGCCTTTACAGTTGGCTGATCCGCCTGACCTTATGCATGGCGGCGGTGTGGTACCCGATGCGGGGCTCGGTCGACACCGAGGACCTGGCGATCTGGGGGCTGGCCGCAGTGGCGTCCGCAGTGGGCTATTGGGAAGCCTCGCGAGTGAGGAAGGAGGAGGATCTGACGCACCAGATGTTCCCGGATTCGGACCGGGAGCGTTAGCGCGGACACGACATCGGGATGGCGACGTCAGGTGATCCTTCCACCTATCTTCGGTACTTGCGCGAGCACAGCGCTTTGATGGATGAGCCGAACGGCGAGATGGAAGAGGCCCTGACTAACTCGCGATTACTCATTGAAGGGCCGGCAGGCTGCGGGAAGACCGCCTTTCTGCGTCACCTGGCGTTCTTGTGGTCGAGCGGCCTGGAGGACGCCCGGACGTATTCCCTGCTCTTCCCCATCTTCATCCGTCTTCCGGAACTGGCGGAGCATATCGAGGGCTGCCTCGTTCGGCGATCTGGCCCGCGGGACCCCCGCGAGCGGCTGATCGATTTCCTGGGCAAGCAAAACCGGGAGTTGAACTGGGGATTGCATGCCGGCTTCTTTCAGGAAAAACTGGGCGCCGCCTTTTTGTTGTTAGACGGGCTGAACGAGGTTCCCGGCGAAGTGCAGCGGGAGTCGATTTGCCGGCTGATCGAAGAGGCCGCTGCCGCCAATCCGCTATCGCGCTTCGTGGTCACGACACGGCCTCCGGCAGACGGCGGCCCCTGCGAGGTGGCGGGATTTCATACCATTCCAATTTGCCCCCACCCCTGATTGCTACAATCGACTCTTACATGTCGCTCATCGTAGTAGGCTCTGTGGCATACGACGGCGTGGAAACGCAGCATGGAAAGGTGGACCGTATGCTGGGGGGCGCGGCCACTTACATTGCGCTGGCCGCGGCTTATTTCGCCCCCGTCAAACTCGTCGCCGTGGTGGGCGACGATTTCGCGCAGGAGGACTTCGATCTCCTGGCATCGCGCAAGATCGATCTCGACGGCCTCGAACGCATTCCGGGCGGCAAGACCTTCTTCTGGGCGGGGGTCTACTCGGCCGACATGAACGACCGCACGACGCTGCGCACCGACCTCAACGTCTTCGCCGATTTCAATCCCAAGCTGCCCGCATCGTACCGCCCGGCGCCCTATCTGCTTCTGGGCAACATCCAGCCGGCGCTGCAACGGAGCGTGCGCGCGCAGATGAACGGCGTGAAGCTGGCGGGCGGCGACACCATGAACTACTGGATCGACGATTTCCGCGCCGAGCTGCTCGACACCATCCGCGAGTGGGACTTCCTGCTGATCAACGACAGCGAAGCGCGCCTGCTTTCGGGAGAGCACAACCTGCGGCGCGCGGCGGCGAAGATCTTCGAAATGGGCCCGCACACCCTGGTGATCAAGCGGGGCGAATACGGCGCCGTGCTGTTCCGGCGCGGCGGCCACTTCATGGCGCCGGGCTATCTGTTGGAAGATGTCTTCGACCCCACCGGCGCCGGCGACTGTTTCGCGGGCGGCTTCATCGGATACCTGGCCGGCCGCGGCGTTGCGCCGTCGAATGGCGATATCGATTTCGCGGAGCTGCGCCGCGCGGTGATTTACGGGTCGGTGATGGGCAGCTTCTGCTGCGAGAAGTTTGGGGTGGATCGCTTCCGCACGCTCACCCGCGAAGAGATCGAGGCGCGCTATCAGGAGTTCCAAAGTTGCACCGCATTTTGACGGAAGAACTGTTGGGCCGCCGATGAACGCAGATGAACGCAGATAAGAAACACGAACGTTATCCTCGTTTATCGGCGTTCATCGGCGGCCCTATTTGGTTTTCTTCGATGGTCCTAGCCGTGCTGAGCGCCGCCGCTGTGTGGTTCTTCCATTCCCGCGGCTGGCTGCTCTATTACGGCGACGCCGAAGCTCACCTGAACATCGCGCGCCGCATCTTCGATTCGCAAACGCCCGGCTACGACCAGCTCGGCAGCTACTGGCTCCCGCTGCCGCACGTGCTGATGCTGCCGTTCGTGCGCGTGGACGCCTGGTGGCACAGCGGGCTGGCCGCAGCGTTCGCTCCGGCCCTGTGTTTCGTTATCGGCGGGACCTTTCTCTTTGCTGCCGCGCGCCGCATCTTCGACTCGATCCCGGCGGCAGCCGCGGCCACGGGGCTCGCCGCGCTCAATCCCAATCTGCTCTACCTGCAATCCACCGCGATGACCGAGGCGGTGTTCTTCGCTGCGCTGATGGCACTGCTCTACTTCAGCGTGCGTTGCCGCGACACCCAGGGCTGGGGATCGGCCGCCGGCGCGGGGATCGCGGCCTGCGCCGGCACACTGACTCGATACGACGGCTGGTTTCTGCTGCCGTTTGCGGCAGCGTTCTTCCTGTACGCGGCCGGCTGGCGGCGCTGCCTCCTTTTCTGTCTGCTGGCCGGCGCCGGTCCACTCTACTGGATGGGCCACGGCTGGTACGAGACGGGCGACGCGCTCGACTTCTACCGCGGCCCTTACACGGCGTTCGCCATTCAGGGAAGCGCTCTCTACCCTGGCCGTGGCGACTGGCACATGGCCTGGTATTACTATCGTCATGCGGTGCAGTTCTGCGCGGGCCCGGTGCTCACGCTCGCGGCGATCGCCGGCGCCATCGCCGCCTTTCGCCAGCGGATCTTCTGGCCGCTTGCGCTGACCGCACTCCCGGGCGTGTTCTTCATCTGGAGCATGCACTCGGGCGCCGTCCCCATCTTCATGCCGCACTTGTGGCCGTTCTCCTACTACAACACGCGCTACGGGCTGGCCGTGCTGCCGCTGCTGGCGCTGGCTTCGGCGGCCCTGGTGACGGCCGTTCCAGAGCGTATGCGTCCCAGCATCGCGGTGCTCCTGGTGGGCGCCGCCATCGCCCCGTGGCTCGCGCACCCGAGCCACGAACGCTGGATCACGTGGGCCGAATCGCGCGCCAATTCCGAAGGACGGCGCGCGTGGATGCACGAGGCGGCCGCATACCTTGCGCCCCGCTTCGTGCGCGGTTCCGGGATCATCAGCTCGTCCGGCGACGATTTCTTCGGGATCTACCGCGAGATGGGGATCCCGCTGCGCGAGACCTTCAGCATCTGCAACGGCCTGCCCTGGCTGGCGACGCTGGAGCGGCCCGACCTCTTCCTCTGGCAGGAGTGGGCCGTGGTCAAACGCGGCGACCCGGTCGAAACGGCAATTCAACGCGCCACCCGGTATGGCATTCGCTACCGGCTGGAACTTACCATTGAGAAGAAGGACGAGCCGGCGATCGAAATCTACCGGCGCATAGGAGGCAGTCATGGTACGGCATGAACAGGTTACAACCGCATTCGAACTGCCGGGTTGCCGCATCAAGCGCAACTTCGGCGTGGTACGGGGCATCGTGGTGCGCTCGCGTTCCATCGTGGGGACCATCGGGGCGGGACTGCAGACCATCGTCGGCGGCAATATCTCCCTCTTCAGCAAACTGTGCGAGCAGACCCGCAACGACGCCTTCGAGCTGATGCTCGCACAAGCTAACGAGCTGGGGGCGAACGCGGTAATCGGGGCGCGGTATGACGCTACCGAGATCATGAACGGCGTTACCGAGGTGCTGGCTTACGGGACGGCGGTCGAGGTCGAACCGGCGCCATGAAGATTCCGTTCACCAAGGCACACGGCGCTCGGAACGATTTTCTGCTGACGTGGCTGCACGACGCGCCGGAGGGCGACCGCGCGGCGATGGCGCGAGCGATTTGCGATCGCCACACCGGCGTGGGGGCGGATGGCTGGCTGCTGGTGGGCCCTGCGGATGCCGACGCCGACGGCTCCATCCAGCTCTACAACTCCGACGGCAGCATGGCCGAGATCTCGGGCAACGGCACGCGCTGCGCCGCCGCGTTCCTCGTAGGACAGGCCTCCTGGCCTGTCCAATCGGCTATCCAATCCATCCGAATCCGCACAGGCGCGGGAATCAAGTCTTTGCGGCTGCTGCATCGCGACGGCCGCACCTTCGAGTTCGAAATGAACATGGGCCGTCCCGAGATTCAGGCCGAGCGGTTTGCCCTTCCCCTCTCCACCGGCCCGCGCGACGTGACCCTCGTTTGGGTGGGCAACCCGCAGTGCGCCGTGCCGGTCGCGGATTTCGATTTCGACTGGCGGGCGATGGGGGCGGAGATCGAGGGGCATCCCCATTTCCCCAAGCGCACGAATGTTTCATTTGTCAAGCCTGTCGACGAGCACACCATCGACGTGCGCTTTTACGAACGAGGCGCAGGCGAAACCATGAGCTCCGGGACCGGGTCCACCGGCGCCGCATTCGCCGCGGCGGCCCGCGGGATGGCGAAATCGCCGGTGCGGGTGATGACCCCTGCCGGGCCGATCGACCTGCGGCTGGAGGAGGATGTGTACCTGACCGGGCCGGCGGAGATCGTGGCAGAGGGGGAAGTATTCGTTCCAGGGCGAGAGTGAGCGGGGCTGGGGGGATTTTGTACGCCAAGAACCGGCCATCGTTTTAAGTAGCCACTGCGGCGTCTTCGGGGAGTATGCTAGGAAATGGCGGCCTACGGCCATGGAAGCTATGAACCGAATCGAAGTCAATCCAGCCATTTGCTCTGGGAAACCAGTGATCCGGGGCACACGCATCATGGTGCGGAACATCTTGGGCATGGTTGCCGGTGGGTATACCGTCGACAAGATCGTGGCCAGCTATCCGGAACTGGGCCTGGAGGACGTCATCGCCGCCGTTGAGTACGCCGCTAAAGTCGTCGATGAGGTCCAGGTCATCGGACATTGAACCTCCGAATTCTGTTCGATCAGAACATTCCTCCGTCGGTATG
>JBGPKH010000653.1:0-5117 GCA_041485845.1 Bryobacteraceae bacterium | reverse complement strand
GTGATCGAAGCCGGCGGCCATCCGGCGCAGGGCAAGGCGATGCTGCTGGGGATCACCAAGGCGTCGCTCTCGACCGATTCGTTCATCTCCGCGGCCTCCTTCCAGGAGACGACGCGAGTGCTCACCGAAGCCGCCATCAACGGCAAGGTGGACTACCTGCGCGGCCTGAAGGAGAACGTGATCATGGGCCGCCTGGTCCCGGCGGGCACCGGCATGGAGTATTACCGCCAGGTCAAAATCGCGGGCGAGGACGTGGTGGAAGAGCCCGTGGTCGAGCCCGCGATTGACGCGATCCCCGGCTACGACGAAGAGACGCGCCTGCAATACGCCGGCGGCCTCCCGGAGGAGACGGGCGAAGAATCGACGCTGGCGGAATGACAAGCAGGTAACGATGACGATCAACATCGCGCTCGATCAGGAACTCACCGGCTTGCTTCAGATGTTCGACAAGCCGGTGACGGACACGGCGCGGGAGTTGATTGTCCTCGAATTGTATCCCCAAGGCAAGATCTCGAGCGGAAAAGCCGCGGAGTTGCTGGGCATCGAGCGCGTGGCTTTTGCGAAGGCCCTAAGATGCCTCCGAGGGCTGAGAATCCGAATCGCTGGTGCGTTGCGAGGCGTGCCAGCGGTTCTTGTTTTTGGGGAGTTGAGCAATGAACGAAATCACCTTCCTGGTATACGAACCGCCGGAGGGGGGCTATGCGGCAGAGGCTCTCGGCCAGGCAATCTTCACCGTTGCGGACAGTCTGGAAGATGGTTTCGGCCGGGTGGGCTTTCTGTTACTTCACCTTCATCAGAACGAACGTCAGATCGTCGGATTGCGCAGCGTCCTGAATCCAATCCTTCAATTCCTGCGAAATCCGCGACGACATCTCTTCCACCGGCAACGGCATCAGTCTCCCCAGCAGCCCTTTGAGCCGCTCCTCGCCGAACTCTTCTTCCCGCGGATTCAGCGCTTCGGTAACCCCATCCGTGAAGACCGCCGGCACGTCGCCCCGCCGCAGCTCGACGGTCCCCTCCTCGTAGCGCGCCTGCGGAAACATGCCGATGATCGTGCCGCCCGTCGCCAGCTCTTCCACCGCCGCCGACGCGTCCGCCCGCAGCAGGTACGGCGGATTGTGACCGGCATTCACGTAGCGCAGCTCGCGCTTCGACTCCTCCAACTGCGCGTAAAAGAAGGTCGCGTAGCTGTTCGAGCCCGTCGAGCGGTACAGGAAATGATTCAACTTCGCGGCAAGCTGCGGCAGCGAGATGTCCGGGTCCGATGAGATCACCCGCAGCGAAGCCTGCACCACCGACATGATCAGCGCCGCCGCCACGCCCTTGCCCGCCACGTCGGCGAGCGCGATGGCGGTGCGGTGGCCGGGCAGATCGAGGAAGTCGTAATAATCGCCGCCGACGCTGCGCGCGGGCAGGCTGACCGCCGCCAGCGCCACCACCGCCGTCTCCAGAGATTGCCGCGGCAGCAGCCGCTTCTGCACCTCGGCCGCCAGTGCGAGATCCCGCTGGAGCCTCTTGTGTTCCACGATGCGCTCGGTCAATCGCGCATTTTCCAGCATGAGCGCGAAGTGGTTGGCGCAGTCGCGCAGGAGTCGCGTGGCGGCCTGGCCGTATCGGTCGCCGTCCGCCGACGGTCCCAGGAGAACCACACCGAGCATTTCCTTATTGGTGCGAAGCGGAACGGCCAGGCGGGCGCCGGCGTTGCGCAGAGACTCGATCTCCGCGAGATGCGCAGGCTTGTATTCCGCCGCCCACCGTCGCCAGACCTCGTAATCTTCGGCCGCGATCGGCAACGGCGTGGAATGAAACCGCAGGCGGCTCGCCAGCAGCCCGTGGCGCGGAATCGAGCAGGCGCCTGCACTTTGGTCCGGCACGGCCGTGGTCGAGCGGAATTCTTCCGCGGAAACGCCTTCCAGCAACAGAGCGGATGGCGCCCCCGTGCCGCTGCGAAGCGACTCCAGCGCTACCCCCAGGGCCTCGCGAAACGAGGCCGCGCGGCGCGAGGCCTCGATGAACTCCGTCATGAGACTGGCGTCCGCCGGGATCGCCGCGTCACCTCCCGAGGCCGCGCGAAAAAGCCCCTCGAACAACTGGCCGATCCCCTCTCTCGCCGATTGCCACATGGACGCGGGCTCGTTGCGGATCGCCACCATGGGAGACAGCCGTGTGGCCCCCCACGCCGGGAAGAAGGAGGCGGCCAGAGCGACGGCCGCGATCACTACCACGGACACCGCGAAGGGGAGTAAGCTCGGGTTCAGAATCCCGAACTGGCGGAGAAGCAGCCAGGCCGCCCCAAACGACGCCACCATGCCGATGCCGCTTCCGTACGCCGCCATTTTCAAACCGGAGCCTACGACCAGCGTCAGCAGGTCGCGGCTCACCGCGCCCAGCGCCATGCGAGTCCCCAGCTCGACGGTCCTCAGGCGCACCGAATAGGAGACCACGCCGTAGGAGCCGATGGCCGCCATCAGCAGCGCGGCCAGGGCGAAGAACATCATCACGTAAGAGGCCACCCGTTTGAGCACCAGCGAATCCCGCGCGATCTCGCTCATCATTTTCACATCGTGAATCGGCTGACCCGGATTGACTTTCTGAATCGCGCGCCGGACCTCCGGAACGAGCGTCTTCTCCGGCAAGGACGAGCGCACCGCGAAGTTCATCGGATTCGGCGGCACAATGGCGGAGGGCAGGTAGATTTCCGGCACAGTCGTGTTGTCCAGGCCATTGTTCTTGACGTCGCCGACCACCCCGACCACCTGAAAGCGATCTCCGGCAGGACTGTTGAAATGGCCAAATGCGCCGACCGGCTCCTGGTTCGGCCAGTAGCGCCTGACGGCCGCCTCATTGATCATCACCGGCAGCAGTTTCTCGCTCGTGTCGTGCTCATCCAGGAGACGGCCGCGGTGGATCGGGATGCGCATGGTTCGAAAGTAGCCCGTGCTGATGGGAAGCCATGCCACTCTCTCGGCGTTGCTGGGGTTGGCCAAGGCGCCTTCCGGAAAGATCGCGGTGCTGAAGCAGCAGCCGTTCAGGGGTAACTGGTTGACGATGGCCGCTCCGCCGACTCCCGGAATGGCTGCGATCTCTTGAATCAACCTTTCTTGGTAGGCGACCTGCGTGGGCTTGCCCGGAACGGCGTCGCGAGAGAAGGTGAGCTGGAAGGTCAACAGGTGCTCGGGATCGAAGCCCGGCGAAACGCGCGTGAGGCGATAGAGTTCGGAAACCAGGACGGCTCCGCCGCTGAGCAGAACAAAGGCCAGCGCGATTTCGGACACCACCAGCGATTGCGAAAGCCAGCGGCTGATCAAGCCCATCCCGTACGAGCACGGCGAACGTTTTGTGTCGCTGCTGGGAGCCAACGTGCTCGAGCCAGAAGGGATGTCCGCTGAGCGTGGAAGACGTGCTCGACTACCAGGAGGGGATGCGCAGGAAAGCGACGGCCTTGGCGCTTTTCCAGGACTGCCGGACGGTCCTCACGCGATGCTCACCAGCCCCTCGCGGATGGCGTACACCACCAGTTCCGCCGTGTTATGAATTCCGAGCGTCTGCATGACGTTGGCGCGGTGTACCGCCACCGTATTGGCGCTCAGCCCCAGCACGGTGGCGATCTCCCGGTTCGACTTCCCGTTGACGATGAGCTGCAGTACTTCCAGTTCGCGCGTAGTCAGCGTGGGCTTGTCTTTCGGTTCGTCGATCGAACCGAGCCGCGGATCGAGCACGCGCTCGCCGGCGGCCACGCGTTTCACCGCTTCCACCAACTCCAGGTCCAAGGCATTCTTGAGCAGGTACCCCGCAGCGCCCGCATCCAGGCAGGTGCGCACGTAGGAAGGCTCGGAGTGCATACTGAGGATCAGGACCGCCGTCCCAGGACAAGTTTTGAGGATGTGGCGCGTGGCCACCGCGCCGTTCATGCTCGGCAGCGCGAAATCCATCACCGCCACGGTGGGATGCAGCTTTTCGGCCGCCTGCACGGCATCGTGCCCGTCGCTTGCCTCGCCCACCACGCGGATCTGCGGATCGTCCTCCAGCAGGCGGCGGAAGCCGCGCCGCACCAGGCTGTGGTCGTCCACCAGCAACACCGTGATTGCGAGATCGGCCATGTCCCCTTCCGCTTGCCCATCCTATCAGACCGGGGTGGGGCAGGCTTCAGCCTGCCAACAGTGTTACTGCTCTTGCAGTGCCTGGCCATCTGGCGATTGCAGATTCCAGCCTGCCTTCCCCCATCGCGTTTCGTGGCTGCCCCCACCCCGGTCACCCGCCTGGTCACCAGCCCCAGTGCCGCCTCGGCCCGACCGCTCCGCGCCGCGCAGCAGATGAGATGGGACATCGGTCAATCGCCACCGGGCGGCGCCATGGGGCCGAACCAGGACTGCTATCATAGGCGTTGCACTATGCCTGATCTGCGATTCGAGAACACTCCCATTTCCGAGGCGGTCACCAACGGGATCCGCGTGGAGGTTCTATCGCGACACTCACCCGAGAACTCGCGGCCGCAACAGGGCGAGTGGGTGTTCCAGTACACGGTCCGGATTACAAACCAGGGATCCGCAACGGTGCAACTGATCAGCCGGCACTGGATCATCACCGACGCTCTGGATCACATCGAAGAGGTCCGGGGTCCGGGAGTGGTCGGCGAGCAGCCGGTGCTGACGCCGGGAGAGTCGTTCAAATATTCGTCGTGGTGTCCTCTTAAGACCCCCACGGGAATCATGCACGGCACCTACCAGATGCTTCGCGGGGACGGAAGCCAGTTCGATATCGAGATCGCGCCTTTCGCGCTGCGCGCGCGGTACAGCGTTCACTGATGGCGGGCCGCGCGCCAGCTTCTTTACCGACTCTTTACGGACGATCGGAAGACGCCGGGTCTATAATCGTTCCACGGACGTAGTGACATTCAAGCGGATGTTCACCCTGACATTTTGAGGTAAGCAATTCTAACTGAAGCAGTTAGGTCGATTTTGGCTTGGAATGTGTAGACATGCATTAGTTCGGAATTTATGCGATGTTTCCTATTGATTATTGGATTTTTTTGCTTTATATTGTGGACATGCACGTAGCCCGCGCCCGCTGGCCCTCCTCCAACGGCAAAACCTACGAGTCCATCTACCTCCGCGAAT
>JBGPKH010000652.1:0-5124 GCA_041485845.1 Bryobacteraceae bacterium | reverse complement strand
TGCGGCGCGCGTGGGACGAATCGGGCGGCCGCACCGTCATCGGGGCCGCGATCGGCAGCCGCCTCTTCCGCATGGAGGCGCGCGACGCTCACGGGGAGCTGGATGTCCGCATTCTGCACGCGGAGTTGCTGGGCAAGGCGCTGGGGATTGACGAGGAAGCCGTGCGCGACGAGAAACACTTGCGCTACATCCGCGGAATCGACGCGGCCGTGGATGAGGCCCGCAAGGGCTCGGCGCAGATTGCGTTTTTGCTCAAGCCGACTTCCGTCCAGCAGGTGGCCGACACGTCTTTCGCCGGAGGCGTGATGCCGCAGAAGTCCACCGACTTCTACCCAAAGCTCCTCTCCGGGCTGACGATCTACAAGCTGGAGTAGTGATCCGCTGCCATGTCCCGAGTCCACACACCCATTACCGATGAGCTGGCCCAGTACATTCGTCAAGTGACGCTGCGCGAGCCGGAGCCGCTGAAGCGCCTGCGCGAGGAAACCGAGAATCATCCGCGCGCTTCCATGCAGACCTCGCCCGAGCAGGGCCAGTTTCTGCACCTGATGGCCCGCGTGACGGGCGCTCGCAAGACGCTCGAGGTCGGCGTGTTCATGGGCTACAGCTCCACGTGGGTCGCGTTGGCGCTGCCTTCCGAAGGCCAGGTGATTGCCTGCGATCGCAGCGAGGAATACACCGCCCGCGCGCGGCGCACCTGGCGCGAGGCGGGCGTGGAGGACAAGATCGACTTGCGGCTGGCGCCGGCGCTCGAGACTCTGGATGCCCTGATCGCCGCCGGGCAGGCCGGCACGTTTGATCTCGCTTTCATCGATGCGGACAAGAGCAACTACGCGAATTATTACGAACGGGCGCTGGTGCTGATTCGCCGCGGCGGGCTGATCGCCGTGGACAACGTGCTTTGGGACGGCAGCGTCATCGACCCGGCCGGCCACGACCCCGACACGGAATCCATCCGCGCGTTCAATCGCAAGCTGCACGCCGATGCGCGCGTGGCGCTGAGCATGGTGACCATGGGGGATGGACTGACCCTGGCGTGCAAGCTCTGAGCCCCACCGTCTGTCCCTGTTATGCGGCTTCCGATGGGGAGACCGCCGCGGCCATCGCCGCGTTTCTGGAACGTTGCGGCGACGTTCGCGTCTTCCTCGAGGAAGGCGAACTGCGGGCGGGCCAGGACCTGACCGACAAGGCGCGCGAAGCCCGCACGGCCGACTCAGTGCTCGTGATGTTCTCCCGCAATTCCCTGCCCCATCCCTGGCCGCGTTCGCAGTGGGAGGACGCGCTGGTCCACGAGCCGGCCGAGGAAGGCGTACGAATCGCCTTTCTACGTTGTGACGATTGCTTGCCTCCCAAGGTGCTCGCGCCGCAGTTCGATTTGAGCAGCCTGCCGCTGAAGGGCCTGCGGCAACTGAAGCGCTGGGTCCGTCATCGCGCAGCGGCGTTTTCTCCACCTGAGGGCGCCCGGTGTGTTGGGCACGAAGCCGATCTCGAGGTTCTGGGGACTGCTGTCGCCGATCGCCCCGGCTGCGAGACGGTGGCCAGCCGGGCAGTGGCTTTCGAATTCGCGCGCGCCTACCGCGAAGATTTCGACGAGGTCTCCCGATTGGAGTGTGGCGGCCGCAGCCTGGCGGCGCTGGCCGGCGATTGGGCCGCCCAGCTCGGCCTGCGGCTGGAAGGTGAAGTCGACCAGAACGTCGAACGCCTGCGCGACTTCTGTTCCGCGCGCCGCTTCCTGCTGCTGTTGGACGGCGAGCCCACTCCGAGCGCCCGGCAGCTCATCTTCCGTGGACGGTGTTCGACGCTGATTGCCCAGGATGGCGCCGCGGACCCTGCGAGCGACGATCCTCTGCGCCAGGTCCAGCGCGCGCTGCGCGATCCCGACCCCGCCGCCGATTGGCCGGAACTGTGCGCCCAGGCGCGGCTCGGCCGAAGGCTGTGCTGCGAGCAGGGGCGCATCGCGGAGTGCTATGAACTCATGGACCAATGGCACGCCGAAGCGCAAATCCGCGACGACCGTGGAGCGCTCGAGGAATCGGCGCGCGAGATGGTTTGGATTCTTCAGGAATGGGGACGGCACGCAGACGCGCAACTCCTGGAGCACAAGCGAGTCACCGAGTTCGCGCAGCAGATGACGCTGCCGTTTCCGTCCCGGTGGCCTGTCGCACACAGAACGTGAGCGGTTATGTTCACCTTCTCACTTAATCGACCAGCCCGTTGCGCACGGCGAACCGCACCAGCTCGTTGATGCTGTGCAGATTCAGCTTCTCCATGATGTGGCCGCGATGCGCATCCACGGTGTACACGCTGAGATTCAGCACCCCCGCAATCTCTTTGTTGGTCTTGCCTTCCGCCAGCATTTGCAGCACTTCGCGTTCGCGGCTGGAGAGCAGGTCGATGGGATTGGTGACGTGGCGGCGGTAATCGTCGAGCACCGCGTTGGAAACCGCCGGGCTGATGTAGCCTTCGCCCGACGCGACGGCGCGGATCGCCGCGACCAGGTCGGCGGCCACCGAGTCCTTGAGCAGGTAACCGCGCGCGCCGGCGCGCAGGATCTCGCGCACGTAGACCGAATCCTTGTGCATGCTGAGCGCCACCACGCGCGCGTGCGGCGCCGAGGACCCCAGCCGCCGCGTAGCCTCGATGCCGTTGAGCTCGGGCATGGAGACATCCATCACCACTACGTCCGGCCGCAGTTGCTCGGCCAGTTCCACGGCTTCGCGGCCGTTCCCCGCCTCGCCCACGATCTCCATGTCGGCCTGCGCGCTCAGAATCATCTTGAAACCCTGGCGCACTACGGCGTGGTCGTCAGCCAGCAGGATTCGAATGCGTTTCATTCCGGATCGGGACCCGTACTTCAATTAGAACACCCTCGCCCGGGCGTGAATGAACCGTGACGTCGCCCCCGGCCGAGCGGGCGCGCGCGCGCATGCCGGTCATGCCCAGTGGGACAGGCCTCCCGGCCTGTCCGCCCTCCGCCCCCAGCCCCCGGCCGTCATCCCGAATCGTGAGACAGATCTCGCCACCGCTCCGCTCGATCTTAATGCTCACGTGCTTCGCGCCGGAGTGCCGCGCCACGTTCGTAAGCGCCTCCTGCGCAATGCGGAACATGTGCGTCTCGGTCTCGTCGGGGAGTCGCCCCGCAAAGTCGGAGTGGAACTGCGCGTCGATGCCGGTACGCGCGGCAAATCCCTCGCTCAGCCACCGCACGCCGGCCTCGAGTCCGAAATCGTCTAGGATCGTGGGGCGCAGGAGCTGCGACATCTGCCGCACGTTGCCGATGGCTTCGTCCACCAGTCGCAGACAGTCGTCGAGACGCGCGCGATTGACCTGCCCGCCGGAATCCAGCGCGGCGAGATTGGTCTTCACCGCGGTTAGAGATTGTCCCAGCTCGTCGTGCAGCTCGTGAGAGAAACGGCGGGCGGTGGCTTCCTGGTCTTCCAGCATGTGCCAGGAGACGCGGCCCAGTTCCGCGGTCTGCCACTCCATTTCGCGGATGAGCTGCGACACCATCCGCACCGTGACCACCGCGAACACCAGCGCCAGCAGTATGCTCGCCCCGCCCACCAGCAGCGAGATCTCCGACAGGTGCGAAGACCGCCGGTCGATCTGCGCCTGCGCCGCGCTCACCTTGCGGTACTCGGCTTCCACCAGCCGGGCTACCACGGAGACGAAGGCCCCGTGGTCGCGGAAGAGTTCGACCGAGGCGTAGGTTGCGACGTTCTCGGCGGTGAGCAGCCGGCGGGCCTCCTGCGAGAAATCGGTAGCGGACTGCTTGAGGCGCGTCCACAGACGGCTTTCGGCGGTCTGCGCTCCCTCGGCCGAGATGCGGTCGATGTCGCGATCGGCTTCGTCGAGCTGGCTCATAATGCGGTCGAAATCCACCGAATCCGGGTCGCGCGCCAGCACCGAGAAGACTTCGCTGAGGCTGGTCTGCTGGCTGTGCAGCTCGTCGATCAGCCGATTGGTGACGGATTGTTCGCGAACCAGGCTGGCCGCGCTCGTCTGGATGGATTGGATATTGCGCATCCCCACGACAGCGGCGCCCAGGAGCAGCAGGATCACCAGGCTGAAGCCGGCGATCAGCGCCCGGAAGATGTTCTGATGGGTGATCTGCCGCGGAAACATCGCGCTAACAGTATCGCGCGGCCCGGGCCAGGCTCCTATCCCCGATGCGGGCTAATTCACGATCCTAATGAACATTAACCTGCACGGTTCGGCCGCTCCGGACCCCGCGCGCGGCGGATCCAATCCTGGCGTTCGCTATACTCCCAACGACATGAAGAGAGGAATCCTGCTCGCGGTCATCGGGCGGCCATCGCTCGCCGCCGGCGCCTCCGCGGCGTCGTGGTGGCGCTCCCGCCCGCGCCAAGTGATCGACGCTTACCACATCTGGTACCACAGGAAAGGCGAGGAGACCTACAACAACACGCAGTGGCTGGGCGTCGAAGTGCAGAAATCCCCGCTGGACATGTGGATGATGCAGGAGATCCTCCAACCGGTCAAGCCCGATGTGCTCGTCGAGGCCGGCGCCTACCTCGGCGGCAGCGCATATCATTTCGCCTCGCTGTTCGAACTCATGGGGCATGGCTGAAAGACCGGCTCTTCCACATCGGACGAAATTCTTTCGCGAATCCGGTCGGCGGTCCAGCCCGGCGAAAAAGTGCTCGTGGATCTCGATTCGGACCATCGCAAGCCATACGTGAGCAAGGAACTCCATCTCTACAGCCCGCTGGTCACGCCGGGCAGCTACCCGATCGTGGAGGACACCCACTTCAACGGTCATCCGATCCTCCCGAAGTTCGGGCCGGGACCGGGCGAGGCGGTCGCCGAGTTCCTGCCAACGCATCCCGAGTTTCAACCCGGCGCGTCGCGGGAGAAGTTCGGAATGACGTTCAATCCCGGCGGATACCTGCGGCGGGCGCGGTAGTCCACGCTCCGAAGCGGGCAGATGTTCGCGGCATTTGATGCTATGGCATCAATTCTTCACCATAGTATGATGTCTTTATGAGGACCACTCTCACGCTCGAGCCAGACGTGGCGCAGCAGATCCGCCAGCGCATGGCGGACCAGAAGGTTTCACTCAAGCGGGTGGTGAATGACGCTCTGCGTGCGGGCCTGGCAGAG
>JBGPKH010000651.1:0-5125 GCA_041485845.1 Bryobacteraceae bacterium | reverse complement strand
CGCCGGATCTCTTCGAATAGTTCCACTTTGCGCCTCCTGTCCATCCCGGAATCTTCTCATCCGGGGCTGTCCAGGTGGGCCAAATTAGACGATCAAAGTGGGCCAAATTAGAGGAGCGAACTCACCGCCCAGGCTACTCCCGAAAGTGTTATAGACTTTCTGCTGTTTTTGCAGCGATCCCCAGGTCTTGGCATCCAGTGCCGCATTCTGGTGGTACCACAGCAGGCTGCCATGCGGCTGGTTGCCTCCACTCTTCGTCACGACCGTCACGTCTCCCATGGGACCAAAGGCCGCGTTATTGTCCACCGATGCCACGCGGAATTCTGCCACCATTTCCGAAGACGGCGCGGTGTTGTAGTTCGCTTTGTGGCTTTGGATATCGACGGAGGAAATGCCGTCGACGCTCCACTCGACCTGTGCCGGCAGCCCGCCGCCAACGGACACCTGTCCGAAGCGGTCCGCCTGCACGCCGGGGATGGTGACGACCGCGCCGAATGGACTGCTGGTGAGGGCGCGAGTGTTCAGCGGGAGGCGCGTCACATGCTCGAAGTTTTTCGAATCCGCGACCGTGCCGTCCTCGGAATTGATCGCCGTTACGCCGGCGGCCACGATGACAGAGTCGGTGCGGGACGCGACTTCCAACGTGAAATCGCCGCGCCGCGTTTCGCGCGAGTGCAGGAGAATCGCGGGTGTGCGGATGGTCTTGAAGTTCCGACGCTCCGCCGTGAGCTGGTACCGGCCGGGCGCGAGATTGAGGAACTCATACAGTCCCTGGGAACTGCTTCGGCTGGCGGTGACGGTATTCTCGTCGAGGTTTCGCAGGGCGAGGACCGCGTCCGGCACCGCCGCCCCCGAGGGATCCCGGATGGCGCCGAGGATCGTGGCGAACGTGGATTGTGCGCGCAGAACTGCGGCGCCGAGCAGAATGCAGAGCACGAGCGGTCGAGACGCTGATCTCATGAATCACCTCCCGGAGTGAACGCCACCCCTATGGGTGAGTGACCGTACCTCGCAAAAGATGTCGGCTACCAATCATTTTTGGATGCGAAACGAATACCCGGCAACCGTAGCGATTCCGCCGCCGGGTTCCCGGGCCTGCACAGTCAGGATGTAGTCCCGGTTCGACAGAAGTCCGGCGGGCACGACGGCCGCCACGACTTTGCCGGACGGAGCGGCATGCGAAGCCAGGCCCTTTTGCCCCCACACCTCGCTTCCCGCCACGGTCTGGAGAACCGCTTCGTAAGCGGGATAGGCATCACGCTCGAGAACCGCTTCGAGGCGCACAAAATCCGCGCCGGAAGGGACCGCCAGCGGGGCCGCCGCCTCGGCTGCCCTGGTCCGCCCCGGGAGCAGGACAAACGCGACCGTAAGTGGTTCGCGGGTTGGCTGCGACACCTGATGAGTCGGTGATGTTGCCGGCTGGAAGAAGTGTCGCGACGTGACGGCGATCAAGACCAGCAGGGCGATCCCGGCAGCCGGCACCAAGATTGCCGGTTTGGGGATGCGCAGCCAGGAGAACCAGTGCCGCCGGACGCGGTAACCGAGGAGAGTCTTGGCAAACTCGAGTTTGCGTCGCTGCGCTGCGGTGGCCAGGAACTTCCGTTCGAAGCGCTCCCGCCGGCGGGCGGTGAGGCTGCCGCGAGCATAGGCGTCGTATAACTCGTCCTCGATTGCGACCAACTGCTCGAATAACGGATCGTCGTTGAACCGCTCTTCCATGCGGAGGCGTTCTTCCTCCGGCAGCTCATCGAGCAGGTATGCGATCAGCCTTTCGTCATCGGAGAGATCGTCGGGTTCCTCTCGCATTGGAGTGTCGGGAATCTTCAACCCATGTCGCTCGACGCATTTTTGCAACCTCGCGCGAATCCGGTGAACACGCAGCCGCAGGGCATTGAGCGGCATGCCAAGACGGTCCGCCAGTTCTCTTCGGCGATCGATCTTAGCCTGCTTGTCATTATGGTAATAGAGCAGGACCAGTTCCCGGCTCTCCTCGGGCAACTGCGCAAGACATCGTTCGAAGATCTCCATCGGGATGGCGATCTCCGGCGGGTCCGGGGTCTTCGCGGAGAGTTGCCGCTCAAAGTCACGGTCCTTCTCCGCCTGACGCGAGCCCTCCAGCAGCAGCATGCAAGCGATGCCGCAACAGTAACTGTAGATCTGTTCCACCTGTTCGCCGGCCTCGATGCGCCGCGCCAGACGGTCCAGAACGCGATCGGCGAATTCTTCCGGGGACGGGCAGCCGCGCCATTCCAGCAGCTTGGTAATCTTGAAGCGCAGCTTTTCGTATTCCTCGGCGGCGCAGTCGCGATCCGGATGGAGGGCCAGCAGAAGGCGGTCGAAAGATGCGGGCGTCAACTCCCAACGCGCGCTCACTTCCACTCTCCCTGCAATTCGAACCCGGCCCAATAGTAGGGCGAGCTCCAGCGGGGCTGCGCGCGCATTTCCAACTGCGCCTTGCGGAGCGCCGCCGCGGGCGCAAGCCGGCCCGAGAGCATCGCCCGGTAGAAGCCCGACATCAGGCCGGCGGTAGCCGAATCGTCCACCTTCCACAGGCTCGCCGCGACACGCAGCGCCCCCGCGTAGAGGAATCCGCGAGTCAGGCCCACCAGCCCTTCGCCGCGGACCTCCTTGCCGAGAGCGGTCTGGCAAGCGCTGAGGACCACGAGGTCGGCGGGTAGGTTGAGATTGTAGATTTCGTTAAGCCGGAGGAAGCCGTTCTCCGGGGCGCCGGACTGGTTGAACATGGAAAGCACCAGGCCCGACAGCGACGGGTCTTCGCTGTTCAACAGTCCATGCGTGGCGAAATGCACGATGCGGTATTGCGCCAGCATAGGGGAGGTGGCAGTGGCGCGGCTGGCCTGGAAACCGGTTGCCGCAAAGGCCGAGGCTGGAGGCGCCAGCGCTGCGATGGCGTCGGCCTCGCGCCGCGTAAAGGGCAGGCGGGGGATCATTCCTCCCAGACCCACCGCCGAGAGGGAGCGCAGGAGGTCGGTACGCAACAGGTCGGAAGAATAGGGCGCGGGTTTTGCGGCGCGGTTTCCCTTGACGCGCTCGTCGTTGCGATCGAAGACCGGGTCGGCGAGGACGGCCACGGTCTTCGCCGGCCTCTTGCGCGCGGCCCCCTCGCGGCGGATCTCGGCCAGCACCGACAGCGACGGCAGGGTAGTGGTCTCGTGATGCGCGATCAGGGGCTCGTGGGCTTCCGGGTCCGGCAGAGCTACGAACGGAACGTATTCCAGCGCTCCATCCGCCACCACCGCGATCCGCCGGTTTCCAGGCAGCTTGCCGGCGGGGCCCAGAATCATCCGGCTCAAGGCGGCGGCCGCCTTAGGATATTCCGCGTCTGCACGCGCCACGCGCGCGCTGCGCCGCTCTTCGGTTTCGCCCTTGGGACTGCGCCCGCGTGCGGTCAGCAGCTCATAGACCCGCCGGGCCGCCCGCTCGATTTCAGCGCGGGGCGGCAGCGCGAAGCCCGCCACGGAATCGCCAGTCACTACCCACAGGTAACTGCTCTCGTCGCCGAGGGCGTATTCCAGCAGCGAGGCGCCGGGATCGAGAAGTCGCTGGAGATCGCGCGATGCGAGGGGCGCCGGCTTGGTGAGGGCGGCGTAGGCGGGGCTGCTCATGCGGATGCTCGCTTCCACCTGGCCCAGGTCCGCATTGAGCCGCCGGATCTCGATCTCGACCGATTCCTCCTGCTCGCGGTGTGAAACAGCAATTGGAGGCGCGCGCGGAATGGCAGGCACAACTCCTGGGGCGCCAGCACACACGCTCCTCGGCGAGTAGACGCGGATCGGCGCCCTTACGGATATCCGCGCGAGCTTCCGCGAGGGTTTCCAGGAGGCTGCGGGCACGCCCGCGCTCGTGGGCTTCGAACGCTTCCGCCGGCGCGTCGAGGCGCACCAACAGGTCCGTGTAGAATTCGTAATACCGCCGCACGCCCGTGAAATAGGAGGCGCGCAGGTCCGGGCTGTGGATCTTGGTGCGAACCGACTCGTAAAGGGCGAGGGCGGATTCGATGTGCGAACGGGCTACCGTCAGTTTCCCGAGGTCCCGTTCGGCCCGCGCCAGGCCGGCGAGCAGCGGGGCTTCGAACGCGGGATTTTGGAACGGCCGCCCCAGGTCCAGTGCCTTCTCGTAACAGGCGAGCGCCTCCAGTTTTTCTCCGAGCGAGTCGTATGCCCCAGCGAGTTGACTGTACAGAGCGACGGTCCTCTGAGGCGGCGAGTCGGGCCACGTTTCCCGGGCGAGTTGGAGCGACTCCATCGCTTTCTCGCGATTCCCCATCTTCTGCCAGGTGGTTGCGATCCAGATCAGGTTAAAGGCTTCGGACTCACGCTGTCGCATGCTTCGATAGATAGATTGCCAGCGCCTGATTGTAATTGTCCAGAGCCTTGGCGTACTCGGAGCGCCGTGCATGCAGCGATGCAATGGCATCGAAGAGGGCTGCTCGCTTAGGGGCCGGAGCCTGAATGAGAGCAAGCGCCTGGAGGTTGTAATCGAGGGCCTTGCGGTAGTCGCCCAGGGTATCGTACAGGCTGCCCATCGCCTGGAGGATGTCCGGCGAAGGAACACCTTGGGATCGCACGAGAGCGAGTTCGCGACGCATGTAATCCAGGGCGGTGGAATAATCGCGCAGTTTCGAATAGGTATCGGCCAGGCGCCCGAGTAGAATGCGCTGCATGTCGCCAGGACGTTTGCTGGAGATGGCGAGTGCCTGTTTCAGGACGTCGATCTGCTGGTGCCGCTGTTCCATCTGGTCGTAGGTATCGGCCATCTGCAGCAGCGCTACGGCTTCGCTGTCCGGGTCCCCCGCGGCGCGGGCGGAGGCGCGGTCCCGCTCCCACTGGGCCAAAGCCTCTTCGTAGCGTCCCAGAGCGCGATAGGTTACGGCGAGCCAGCCTGGAACCCGGTTTTCCCCTCTATCGCCCAGATCGTGCCAGATGGCCTGGGCTGCGGAAGGTACTCGACGGAACGGGCGTACTCGTTCAGAACTCCTGATCTCGCCCAGTAATTTCTCACAGTCGGTGAAAACAGAATGAGCCGGAAATGTATTTGCGGAGTGGACGGCAAAAGGTTTAAGAGAGAAGGATGCCGCAACTGCAACTGCCGATATTCCCCGCTG
>JBGPKH010000650.1:0-5126 GCA_041485845.1 Bryobacteraceae bacterium | reverse complement strand
CAGAACAGACGTGGTAGGCCGCGGGAACTCAGCAGCGCTGCGCGGCCTGCCTTAACCGGCCGAAGGCCGACAAGTATCGGGTAGCCATGTATGTCCCTTTAATTATGCGCGGCTGTATAGAATGTCCTTTGCTTCGCGGGCGGGCGCCCAATCGGACATTCTGGGAAGCTCTCTACGCGACCGCACTGGGCACCCGTCGTTCGAAATGGGAGGGGCTTCCCGTTTTTGGTTCTCTTGACCTACGGTTTCCACGGACCTCGCAACCGGAGGGTGAATATGGATTTCTGGTATTTCTGGTTGGAAATTCTGCGATATCGTTGGCGACGCGTTCTGCTTCTCCTGGACAATCGCTTCATGCAGCCGGCTACGGGCCGCCTTCACCTCAGCCATCGTGTAGTTCTTATGCTGACTCGTCTTCGAATTATACAGCGAATGGTGGGGCAGACACATGAAGACGAGGTTATCCTCCACGAAGTTGGACGGGTTCTGATCGAGGTGGGCGATCTGGCCTTGCTTTTCAGTCAAATCGCCGGAAAGCTGAAAACACAGAGTGCACCGCCTGGCGCTCCTCAGCACGACGTCTGCCTCAATATCGGCGGGAGTTTTCTTTCGCTTCACGGATCCCATAGCGGGAAGTGTATCAAACAGGCGGCCTCTGCGGGCACCCGACATGCCGCGGGTCTCGGGCTGGTGGTTGAGTTGTTGCCCAAGTTGCATCTGTTGCACCCGCAGGCGCAGGTTCCGGGCGCGGGCACGACCACCCGCGCCGTCCAACCGCGCGCATCTGATCGGGCGTCTTGTTGAAGAGGCAGGCGCCTCCGAAGTTCATAGCACCACGATTCATTGATCTGGTGGCGGCCCGGATCAGGCGAAAAAACCCAGGCCCCCTTGCGTGGTGGTATAAATCAAAGTTCGCCTCATGCATCCACTGGAGACTTACCTTCAGGAACTCCGGGCCATTCGCTCGTCGGGCGCGGCCGGAAAGAGACCTCATATTATCCGGCGTTGTCTAACTTCTAACCTAAATTGCCGCAAAACAAGGTGCTCGCCGCGCCAAAGGGCAAAGGAGCCGTCAAGGCGAGGGCGAAGAAGCGGGGAGCCGAACGCCGGATGGCCGGGGGGTTGGGTGGCTTCATTTTCCTCGACAAAGGCTCCGCAACCGATGAAACCGGGACGCGGAAATCCACTGCGGTGACCGCTCACTCGCGATTCCGGATGTTCACCGGCCGCGACGATCCGGCAGGCCGTCCGGAGCAGTATGAACGGCTGTACATCATCCTCGTCGACGCGAATCCGGAGGCGCCCCAGTATGACGTGTATCGCGTGGGCGATCCCAAGAACACTATCCCTCTGGAGACGGCGTTCAACGAACTGCTCGATCTGATCGCCGAACGCAACCCGGACTTCTATGAAGTTGTGGGCGGGAAAATTGAAACCGCCAGCTAGAATCCACCGCCGGAGCCCGACGTGCCTCCAGCTTTACGTCGCAAAGCCGTTAGTCTACACGAACGATCCAGGGAGGGCCGATAGAGCCATTAGAATTCTCAAGTGATAGAAAATGTTCTGAGGACGATCTGATCGGACTACACGTCGCCCCAATCGTGGTGAACAGGATTCGCACGTTGCCGCCTACTCGTCCCGAAGCGCGACGCTCGGGTCCACGCGGGCGGCGCGGAGTGCCGGAAGGTACGCGGCCAGTGCGGTCACCGTGAGCAGAAACAGCGAGACCCCGGCAAAGACCGCGCACGCCATCGAAGTGAACCTGCTGATGCACTTCGACAACATCCAGACCATCAAGGAAGCGGTGGCGCTGGGCACGGGCATCAGCATTCTCCCCGCGCGCACCATGCACGCCGAAATCGAGCAGGGGACGCTCGTCGCCATCCCGCTGCACGCGCCCGAGCTCGTGCGCCCGGTTCCTGGAACTGGTGGGATCGCCCGGGATCTGACGACAATCGACTTCCACCGCTCGATGGGCTCCTCGAGCAGGCCGGCGATCTTCTACAATGGAGGAGGGTCCCCGAAATGCCTGCGAAAACCACTCACGTCATCCCGAAGAACGGCGGATGGGCCGTTAGGAAGGAAGGCTCCACGAACCGCAGCACCAGTGTGTATTCAACGCAGAAGGAAGCCATAGAGGCAGCGCGTGAGATCGTTCAGCGGATGGCCGCGGGGCAGGTTGTCATCCACTACCGCGATGGTTCCTTCCGAACACGATACACTCACGGCCTGCCTGAAGTGCATCGATCTCCGCGCAAGAGCAAGCTCGGAACCAAGGCGATCGAAAGAGCGGTTTCCTCGGTCATCCGTGAGCGCCTCTCAGGCGATTGACGCGTGCCATCTCGCCTCCGCAGTAAAGACGTATTCATCAATTGTCCGTTCGACGACGCGTACAAGCCCATCTTTCACGCGATTTTGTTTGCCGTGCATTACCTCGGCTTCGACGCCCGTTGTGCACTTGAAGTCGACGACGCCAGCGAGCTGCGCCTCGACAAAATCATGCGGATCATCGGGCAGTGCGCCTACGGCGTCCACGACATCTCGTCTGTCGGGCTCAGCACCGGGACCAACCTGCCAAGGTTCAACATGCCACTCGAGCTTGGGTTGTATCTCGGCTGTAAACGCTTTGGCGGCGGAACTCAGGGCAGGAAAGCATGCTTGATCCTGGACACTGATCCGTACCGCTACCGTGCATTCATTTCGGACATTTCCGGGCAGGATATCCACACGCACAGAGGGGATCCAAAGCGGGCTATTGCTGAAGTCCGCAACTGGATTGCCAATGTCTCCAAGACGAAGGGCTTGCCGGGCGGAGCGGACATTGCTGCGCTCTATGCACGTTTCATCAAAGATCTGCCGAGAATCTGCAAGAAGTTGAAACGCCGGGCCAAAGATCTCACGTTTGCAGATTTCTCTGAAATGGTCGAGATTTGGCTGAAGGCCGCCCGCTGACTTCGTTACGATGCGGTTCCGCGACTGCGCCCTGATCCAGACCTCGTCAAGCCCCGGAAAATCGGACCGCCGCAGTCTCGCGGCGTCAACTCGAACGGCTCGGCGGCCGTCGATCTATTCGATCGGACTCTCCGAGATGAGCCGGCTCCAGGAACAATTTTCCACTCGCTACCCCGCTGCGCACCTGCACGTGGAGTACATGCGGCCGGACAAGATCTACGAGGCAGTGCGCGACGATACCGCCGACCTGGGCCTGGTGAGCTACCCGGAACAGAGCCGCGAGATCGCCGCCATTCCGTGGCGCAACGAGGAGATGCAGGTCGCCGCGCCGCCGTCGCACCGGTTGGCGAAGCTCGAGGAAGTGTTTCCCGCGGACCTCAACGGAGAGAGCTTCATCGGATTCGACGAGGACCTGCGCATCCGCCGCGAGCTGGATCGCTTCTTCCGCGCGCACGCCATCGAAGTGAACCTGCTGATGCACTTCGACAACATCCAGACGATTAAGGAGGCGGTGGCGCTGGGCTCGGGCATCAGCATTCTCCCCGCGCGCACCATGCACGCCGAAATCGAGCAGGGGACGCTGGTCGCCGTCCCGCTGCACGCCCCTGAGCTGGTGCGGCCGGTGGGGATCGTGCATCGGAAGCGGAAGACGTTTAATGGCGCGGCGCGCGCATTTTTGGAGCTGGTGGGGTCGGCCGAGGGGTAAGGCGTCACGGAAGAATAACCTGGACAGTAACCAGATCTCATCGCGGAGAAACGGAGACGCGGAGATTTGCGCGGAGAAGAAACAGGGAGAGGAGAGCCAGCGGATTCGCGTGAATTGGCGGTCGCGACTCGCAGTCGGGTTCGAGAACGCGGAGCGAGCGGAGGAGCGCAGTCCTGGGCGCGGCAGCGTGTCCCAGGGCGAAACGGTCAAGTTATTTTTGCGCGCGCGCTAATTACTCGTCCCGCAGGACGACCCACCGGCCCTGCGGGCTGATTCGTAAGCAGCAGGTCGCCGGTTCGATCCCTGCGGGTGGCCCCGTCGACTGGCCGAACGCCGAACACTGCCAGTTCTCAGCCGGTACCGCCGATCGGCAGCCGGTGGCATGTAGTCTTGTGGGCCTTGACTGTGACGAGACATCCATGGCGCAGATCCACTTCGAATCCGGCAAGGACATTCCGAATCAATTCCACGGTCTCCGGTCCGCGCAGACCCTGCATGCGCAGGTGAATCACGGAAGGTCCATGCGCTCCGGATACTGCCACGAGCGTATGAAAGTCCGCGTCCAGGGTCACCACAATGGCGTGCTTGCCCAGCGCCCATGCGAGGATCTCATCATCTGCGGCCTTCCACATTCCAATTTCGCCGACATGGTCACATTCGTATCCCAGGTCGCGTAACCGGGTTGCGGCGTCTCGCGGAACTCCCTGATACAGCACCAGCCACATGGCGGTGTGGGCGGTCAAGCCGCGTCGCTTTCCACCGCCCTGTCGTCCAGATTGGCGGCGGCGAAGGCCAGCGCCTGCTGAACGTCTTCCGGCTCCAATTCGGGATAATTGCGGAAGAGGTCCTCGCGGTTTGGATAGAGTGCCACGGCCTCCACGACTCGACGCACCGTGAGGCGCATGCCACGGATGCACGGCTGGCCGTTCATCTGGTTTGGATTCCACGTTATGTGATCGAAGCACTGCATCCTTCCTATTTTGGTACATTTCGCGACTCGGAGTACAGAGTCCGGCGAGCCATGGGTGCGGAGGGAACGATAAACCCTCTCGCGATCGCCGATCCGATTGGCAGTCTCATCGCCGAGATGGAACAGTGGCCCGCGATCTGTACGGCTACGAGCTGGGATTCGGATCCGGTGGCGGTGCGGGCGATTCGTGGACAAGTTGCGCCGGCGCCGGCCCCCGCGCAGGAGAAGGATCGCCTGTCCGGCGACAGCGCCGGGTCGTGAGCCACGCGCGCGGTAGCAGGGGCGAAACCGCCTGCCCCACCCCCTCCCATGCAGCCGTGCTCGGCTGGGCAGGTCGGGGACAGACCGGGAGGCCTGTCCTACGAGACCAGCCGGAAAACGGCCGGCGGGTATTCAGCCTGTCAGGACTTTGCCGCGGGCTAGTACAATCTTTATATGCGCGGACTGTTGCTCATTTGCCTTTCGGCTGCTTCGGCTTTCGCACAGGCCGGAAAGTTG
>JBGPKH010000649.1:0-5127 GCA_041485845.1 Bryobacteraceae bacterium | reverse complement strand
TCCTACTTGGTTTATACGAACCTTAGCCGGCTCAGCACGCAGTGGGAAGAGAGCATCAATGGAGCGCTGTGGGGTGTCGAGAAGGAAGCCCGGCGACGCCTGGATGAATTGATTGGCACGGTTGAACGGCTTGTAGAGAGCAGCGGCAATGAACGGGCGCCGCAACTCCGCGCGGACCTGGAGCAGCTTGAGAACGCGCGGAAATCCCTGGCTGCGGAGACCAGGAGTTGATCCGGTACCTGTTGGTGCTGATTGGAGGCGGTACGGGAGCTTTGGCGCGCTACGTTGCGGCGTCGGCCATCATGACGCGATTCGGCGGGAGGTTTCCGCTGGGGACGCTGGTCATCAATGTAACCGGCTCGTTCCTGATCGGCTTTCTGATGACCATCCTCACAGAACGGTTCAATCTTGATCCGAATTGGCGGCTGTTGCTGGTGGTCGGGTTTCTGGGCGGGTACACCACATTTTCGAGCTTTGAATGGGAGACCTGCACGGCGGTCCGGGAGGGCGGGCTCCGGACCGGGATGCTCAACGTCGTTTCGAGCATTATGCTAGGCTACGTAGCCGTCTGGCTCGGGGCCATGTTGGCCCGGCGCTAGCGGCTGCGGGAGGAGTCGGTATGCTCCAGAAGGGCACGGCAAAGAAGGTCACGATTTTCATCAACGAGGACACGCAGCACCACTTTGGGTCCCTATGCGACTCGATTCTGACGTTCCTGCTTCACAAAGGGGTGTCCGGTGCTACCGCCACGCGCGCGATGGCCGGTTTCGGCGCCCACCACGTGATGCACACAACGAAGATCGAGGTGCTCACCGAGCACCTGCCGATTCGCATCGAGTTCATCGAATCCGCTCAGAAAGTCGACGAGCTCATGCCCACCCTCTACGACATGGTTACCGACGGCGTTATCGAGGTCCAGGATACAACTGTTGTCAAAGTTGCCAGCAAGGAACGCCCATCGCCGCCGAAGGGGCCTCATACGGAAATGAGAGGCACAGCCCGGTTGATGCGTATCTATATGGGCGAGTCGGACAAGTGGCAGGGTGAACCCCTTTATGAAGCGATCGTCAAGCGTTTGCGCCTGATGGACATTGCCGGCGCCACCGTGTACCGAGGCATTCTCGGATATGGAGTGAAGGGTCACACGCACAAGAGCGGGAGGCTTCCGTTCTCGCACGATCTGCCGGTCATGATTTCGGTTGTGGACTCGGAGGAAAAGTTGGCCAAGGCGATAAACGAGATTGAGTCGATGATGCAGGACGGAATCATCGTCCTTTCCGATGTGGATGTGATCCGCCTCGTTCACAGCCGCCCGGCAGCGGAGTCTTCGCATGCGAACAGTTAAGAAAGCCAAACTCCTCCGCCTGCATTTTGGCGAGAGCGACCAGTACAACGGGAAACCGTTGTACGAAGCGATCGTGAATCGCTGCAAGGAATTGAAGATCGCCGGCGCCACTGTATTTCGCGGCCTCGAAGGGTACGGCGAGACGGCGGAAATCCACCGCCACCACCTCATCAGGAAGGATCAGCCCATTGTCGTCACGATTGTGGATACGCCGGAAAACCTGGGGCGGCTGATTCCCGAGTTAGAGGAAATGATGGACACCGGCATGATCGCCACCTCGGACGTGAACTACATGCGCATTGAAAAGCCGCCGGCGGCTGGAACTTAAATCGGATCGGCCTCGGTCTTCCGACCGAAGGCCGGCAACGGAACCAGGGCAAGCAGCAATAGGTAACGCATCGGTTCTCCTCGCGGTAGCGAGCGTCTCGCGGTAGCGAGCGTCTCGCGGTAGCGAGCTACACCCCGACCCGGGTTCCGTCGAAACGCCGGAAAGCATAACCTTCGAAGTCCTCCTGGTAGGTGAGCTTTTGGTCCCGCATCACACTGATCGCGAATCGCCGGCGGCTCCGGCTCTACAGCCGGGGAATCCATTCCGTTACGTTTCGACGTCCGATTCATGTTGGCCATAGACGCATCGCTGAGCGGTGCCGTTCCCACACTTGTCACCGTACCGTGCGGAGCGGCATCCAGCGGCCGCGGTGATCGAAAGCCCTCTCAATCACCGCCAGCGTGCCTTCCGTGATGAGCAGGCTTGCCAGATCGCGGCGGCGCACCCACTCCACGCGGCAGACATCGTCCCCCGCGCAGAGCGTCCCACCGGTGATACGGCAGAGGTAGTCGATCAACACGTAGTGATATTCCGGCGCGCCGCCGGCATCGCGAATAATCCGCTCGAAGATTTCGAACACCCCGAGCGGCCGAATCTCCAGGCCGGTTTCTTCGCGGACCTCGCGGCAGACAGCGTCCTTCAGCGATTCGCCAATCTCCAGCGCGCCGCCGGGCAGTGACCACCAACCTTTCAGCGGCTCTTTGCCGCGCTGCGCCATGAGAATGCGATCGCGCCGGAGGATGATCGCGCCCACCCCGACCAGGGGGTGTTTCGGATAGCGGCGCTCGTCGAGAGCCACGTCCGGAACCGCACCGGCCCCCGGCCCACTCGCGCGTTGGCGAGCCTGGCCCCCCCGCCCCTTCAATACGCCCCCTTCACATCCAGCCGCGTGCGATAGACGGATCCACGATCGGTGATGAACAGCGTGCGATAGTCCGCCTCCCCGAACGCGCAGTTCGAGGGCCGTGCGTGAAGCTCGATGGTGTGCAGCAGTTTGGCTTCGGGGCTATAGATCGCGAGTCCGTCGGCGGCGATGTAGAGATTCCCTTTCTCGTCCACCCGCATGCCGCCGGGCACGCCCGCGATTCCAGAGATCGCGACGCGCTCGTTGGATGTCTCGCCATTCTTGTCCAGATCGTACGCCCGCACGTTGCGCTCGTCCGAATTCGACACGTACAAAATGCGGCCGTTGGGCGAGAGCGCGATTCCGTTCGGCCGTCCGGCGGGCTTGGCCACCAGCTTCAGAGGCCCCTTCGGCGGCAGGTGGTACACGCCGTAGAAGTCCAGCTCCCGGTGGTCGGCCTGCGAACCGAACGCCGGGTCGGTGAAGTATACGTGCCCGGTCTTGCTCACCACGATGTCGTTCGGCGCATTGAATCGTTTGTCTTCCCACCTGTCCGCCAGCACCTCGATGGCGCCCTTCTTGTCGGTGCGGGTCACGCGCCGGGTGCGGGTCTCGCAAGTGTATAAGCGGCCTTCGGCGTCGAAGGCGTTGCCGCTCGGGCCATGAGCGTCAGGACGAAAGATCTCGACCTTCTGGCCGGGAATCCACCGCAAGAGACGGTCGCCCGGGGTATCGCTGAAGATCAAGTACCCGTCCTTCGACCAGGCGGGCCCCTCGGTGTAGGTAAGGTCCTTGGTGAGTTGTTCGAGCTTGATGTCGGAGAAGTCCTGCGCCCCAGCGAGGACCGGGCAAATCACAGCGGCGAGACCGGTAAGGACGGCGCGGTTCATTATCCGTGCTTCTTGATCTCGATGTTGTTGATCACCTGCTTGACGCCTTTGACTTTCCTGGTGAGCTTGGTCGCCTTGTCCTTTTGACGCGAGGTCTCGACGGTGCCGGTCAAGGTGACCACTCCCTGCTTGGAGTCCACCACCAACGCGCCGCCTTTCACCTCCTGATCGCCAGAGAGCTTGATCCGGACCCGATCGACAATCAGGTCGTCGCTGATGGGCTTATCGGCGGCCGGACAGACGGCGGCGGCCAGGCACACCAGCACGAGAACGGCACAGAGTTTAGAAATCATCTTCACCGGCCATTGTACGCCAGTCGAGGGCATTCAGAAAGGCGGGCTTTTCACGCCACCCCGGCTGCACGCGAACGTGCAGGTCGAGATAAATCTTGACTCCCAACAGCCGCTCCATCTCCTGGCGGGCCAGCGTGCCGACCTTCTTGAGAACGGCGCCCTTGGCGCCGATGACGATGGCCTTCTGGCCGTCGCGCTCCACCCGGATGGTGGCGTAGATACGGGTAATGTGCGGCGTCTCCTCCCAACGGTCCACCATCACCGCCACCGAGTGCGGCACTTCCTGGCGCGTGGCCAGCAGCACCTTTTCGCGGATCAGTTCGGCGGCCAGGAAACGCTCGGGCTGGTCGGTGACGTAGTCCTCGGGGAAGTAGGCCGGCCCTTTTGGTAATCGGTCTATGATCGCCTTGCGCAGATCGCCGAGTCCCTGGCCGCGCGCGGCCGAGACGGGTATGTAGTCTGCGAATTCGTAGAGCCGGCGGTATTCCTCGATGAGGGGCAACAGGCGCGCCTTCTCCTTCACCAGGTCGATCTTGTTGAGCACCAGCACGACGGGCGTCCCGGTCTTGCGCGCGAGGTCCAGCGCGCGGCGATCTTCCCCGCTGAAAGTGCGTGCGGCGTCCACTACGAACAGCAGCAGGTCGCGCTCTTCCAGGGAGTTACGCACGGTGTTCATCAGGCGCTTGTTGAGCGGCGAATCGGCCTTGTGGATACCGGGCGTGTCGATGAAGACGATCTGCGCCTCCGGGCTGGTGACGACGCCCTGAATGGAGGTGCGGGTAGTCTGCGGCTTGTCCGCCACAATGGCGACCTTCTGGCCGACCAGGGCATTCAGCAGCGTGGATTTGCCGGCGTTCGGCAGCCCGATCAGGGAGACGAACCCGGACTTGAAGTGTTCACTCATGAGCCACCGTTTGCGACTTGGTGATGCGGACCTGTCCGACGCGAAGCTCGTCGCCGGCCAGCACCTCGATACGAATTCCGTCGCGTTCCACGACCTCGCCGGATTTGGGCACGCGACCCAGCCACTCGGTGACCAGGCCGCCGACCGTAGTGGATTCGATCTCCTCTTCGGGCCGGAAGGATTCGAAAAGGTCGCTCACGCGGTCGAGATCGAAACTCCCGGAGACGATGTAGCCGCCCTGACCATCGTCGATCACGTCGCTATCGGGCTCGTGCTCGTCGCGGATCTCGCCGATGATGACTTCGAGCAGATCCTCCATGGTAGCCAGTCCGGCGGTATTGCCGTACTCGTCCACCACGATCACCATGTGAGTGTTTTCCTGCTGCATCTGGCGCATCAGGTCGCTCACCGGCTTGGTTTCGGGAACGAACAGGATGGGGCGCACCAGCTCGCGGACGGTGCGGTTCTCGCGTTCCGCTTCCTCCAGCTCGAACATATCGCGCACGTGCACGAAGCCCACGAT
>JBGPKH010000648.1:0-5129 GCA_041485845.1 Bryobacteraceae bacterium | reverse complement strand
GACTGCGAGTCGCGACCGCCAATTCACGCGAATCCGCTTGCTCTCCTCTCCCTGTTTCTTCTCCGCGCAAATCTCCGCGTCTCCGTTTCTCCGCGGTGAGATCTGGTTACTGTCCAGGTTATTCTTCCGTGACGCCTTACTAACCGTTTTGGGGGATGGGAGGCGGGACTCGCTTGTGGCAGCCTGGCAAGCGCTGGGCAACTGGACGCTACAGTTCTCCTCCTCAGGATGGACCGTTGGCATGAGGCGGCCACGGGCGGCACGCCGTCTCTACTGATAACGCAGCGCCACTACCGGGTCGATACGGACGGCGCGGCGCGCGGGCAAATAGCTCGCCAGAAAGGCAACCGTTCCCAACAGGAAAGCGACTCCTCCAAAAACCAGCGGATCGGTCGGCTTCACATCGAACAGCATGGTGGCCATCAGGCGCGTGAGGCCGTAGGCCGCTCCCAGGCCGGCAGCGATTCCGGCGACTGCCAGCAGCATGGCCTGCCGCACGATCATGTTGCGCAGTGCGGGAGAATCGGCGCCCAACGCGAGACGGATGCCGAATTCGAGCGTCCGCTGCTCCACCGAATAGGCCATCAGCCCGTACAGTCCAATGGACGCTAGCAGGATCGCGACAAACGCGAAGATTCCCAGCAGCAAGGTGTTGAACTGGTTGCGCGCGGTGGATTGCACCACCACCTGGTCCATGGAGCGGACGTTGGCCACCGGGAGATCGGCGAGATCCTGGAAGACCCGCTGAATGGGCGCGGAGAGCGAGAACGGCGTCACACTGGTGCGAACCACCCACCGAAGCGGCATGAAGCGATTGTTGAGCGCCATCACGCCATCGCGAACCTGCGGAACGGGCACAAACATTTGCGGCTGCGGGTTGCTGTTGAGGCCCGCGTCGCGCGCGTCGCGGACGATCCCCACGATCTCTCTCGCGGGCTCGTTAAAAGCCGGCCCCATGCCCGGTCCGATGCGGAGGCGCTGGCCGATGGGATCCTGCTTCGGCCAGTACTGCCGCGCAAACGCCTCGTTGATCAGGACAACGCCCGGCGCGGCAGCGTCATCCCGTTCGGTGAAACCGCGGCCGCGCACGATCGGCACCTTGAAGACGTCGAAAAAGCGGTGCGTCACGTAGGCCCATCCGGCGCCCCCGTGAACCCGAGCGTCGCCGAGCGGGCGGCCTTCGATGATGAATCCCAGGCCAAGACCGCCTTCGAGCGGCAGGTAGCAGCTCGCGGCGGCGGCCTGTACGCCGGGCAGCGCCTGGATGCGGTCTGTGGCCTGTCGCGCCAGATCCGAAATCGGCGCGGTGCGCTCGAAGTTCGTCCCGGTGAGCGAGGTCTCCATGGTGAGCACGTTGTGCGGGTCGAAGCCCGGCGCCACCTTGTGCAGCGCGGCGAAGGTGCGGATGAGCAGGCCGGCGCCTACCAGCAGGACGATGGCGAGCGCCATTTCGGCGACCACCAGAAGGCTGCGCGTCTTGTTCTGGCGCAGGCCGGAGCCGCCGCGAGCGCCGGATTCCTTGAGCGTGCAATTGAGATCGGCGCGCGAAGCCTGAAGCGCCGGAACCAGTCCGAAGACCACGCCGGTGAGCACGGAAAGCAGCAGCGTGAAGCCCAGGACGGTCCAATCGAGCGGGACCCCCGATCCGTCGATGCCGATGCGCGGGATATTGCCAGGATTGAGCGCCAGCAAAGCGCGCACGCCGAATGCGCCGAGTGCGAGGCCCAGCAGGCCGCCGGAGAGCGAAAGCAACACGCTCTCGGTGAGCAGTTGGCGGACGATGCGGCCGCGCCCGGCGCCCATAGCCGCCCGGATGGAGATCTCGCGCGTGCGGACCGATGCGCGGGCCAGCAGCAGGTTGGCCACATTGGCGCAGGCGATCAGTAGCACGCACCCCACCGCGCCCAGCAGGATGTAAAGTGCCGAGCGAACGTTGCGCACCATGATCTGCTGCATCGGCTCGACGGTGAAGCTGGCGTTGGGGCCGATGGCGCCGGGGAATTTGCGCCTGAACTCTTCAGCGGCCAGGGCCAGCCCAGCCTTGGCAGCCTTGAGGGAGACGCCCGGTTTGAGGCGGGCGGCGGATTGGAAATAGTGGGCCTGCTGGGTACTGTTGGGGTCGGCCTGGAAGGGGAGGTAGAGGTCGGGAGGCGGGTCGGAGAAGGTGAAGCCCGCGCCGAGGACGCCGATGATGGTGTACGGCTCGCCTCCGAGTGAGAGCGATTTGCCGATGACCGAGGGATCGGAACCGAAGCGGCGCTGCCACAGGCCATTCCCGAGCACCGCGACCCGGCCCCCGCGCGGGCGATCCTCGTCGGGGAGGAAGGTGCGGCCGAGTGCCACGGGGGCGCCGAAGAGCCGGAAGAACTCATGCGAAACGTGAATGCCCTTGACCTGTTCGGGGCGGTCGCCGCCGGCGATGTTCATGCCGGGGCCGCCGGTATCGTAGGCAGACACGTCTTCCAGCACCTGGTTTTGCGAGCGCCAGATGTTGTACTTCGGTACGCTGGCTGCCGCGCCGGCGCCCTGCGGGGAACTGTTCATCAACTGGACGATGCGGTCCGGCTGCGGGAAGGGGAGCGGCTTCAGGAGGACGGCGTTGACCACCGAGAAGATGGCGGTGTTGGCGCCGATCCCCAAAGCCAGCGCGGAGATGGCGGTGGCGGTGAAGCCGGGGCTCTGGCGCAGAAGACGAATGGCGTGCTTCAGGTCGTTGAGCAGTGTTTCCATGGACAAGCTCCCTTCGGGCTAGTGGGTTAGACGGGCAGGGAACGGGGAAGTTCCTATGAGACGGCAATTTTCGCGCGGGGGCAGATCTGGTGGAGGTTATGCTGGAGCAATTCCAGTTCGTGGCCGGCGCCTTCCGGCAGCGGTACGGACTTGTCCACGTTGGCGCCACGGCCGCCATAAACGTAGAACCGGAGCACCAGGCGAGCGGGCGGGTCGGATCTGACCCCCGCTCCCAGAAGGTAGGTGCCGGAAAGAGACCACGGAGTGTAATCGTCGCCGATGAGAAGCCCGTCGGGTCCGAACCAGGCCCGTGCCGGAGCCGCGATCATGCGGCGGCGCTTCGCCTGCGCAGCGTTGCGGACTGGCCAGTTGACCCAGAACAGCAGCCCCGCTCCGCAATTCCGTTTCCAGGAGAATGCCGGCTTCGCCTGCTTCGGGAACTGAATATTCGCCAAGGCCTCCCACTCGGCCTGGGCATACTGCCAGTGAACCCACGGATTCGCCATCAGCGCCGAGACCCCGCGGTCATTGCGGAGCGCCTTGTGGCGCAGACCGAACAGCGCGGGAACGGCGCAGATCGCCAGCAAGCCCGCGAACATCGAGCCCACTGGCCGGATCGGCGGATAAATGTCCAGGGCGGCCAGCAGCAGGACTGCAATCCCGATGCCCTTGGCGATCCGATGGAACTTGCGGCGGTGCAGGTCGACCAGCGGCGCCGACGAGGGAACCTTCGCCATGGGGCCATCGGTGGCCCGCAGTATGAAAGCAGAAATCCCAATCACCGCCAGCAGGATAAAAGCGATGAGCAGTGGGATCGCCATCCAAGTGATGGCCGGCAATAGCGATGGGACCACCCACGCGGCGACGCCGCCCACCACGGCCATCGTGACCAGCATCGCGCCGGCGCAGAGCCAGGTGGCCCGGGCGGAGTATCGGGGGCTGCGCCGCCAGGCCGTCCAGCCGCTGAGCACCGTCCCGAGAATGAACAGCGCAAGGAAGATCTGCATACGGCCGCCCTACTGCCGGACGTGCTGCATGGCGGTCCAGTCGCCCTTCAAGGCGACGTTCGGATCCCAGCCTTCCTGGTCGGAAAGCACGATCTCGTTCCGATTATTTACCCAGGCATGGTTGTACTGATTGCTGAGATCCCAGGTCTCGCCCGAAATCGGATTGCGGTAAGTCTCCACGCCGAGCGTGGCCTGGCTGAACTGTCCGAAGATGTGGTCTTCGCTTCTGGCCTGGTTCCCCGCGGCCTCGCGGCGGATGTTGCCCAGATCCTCGCCTAGTTTTCCGTTGATGGCGACACGCTTGCCGATTTCGGCGTGCTCGCTCTTGAAAATCTCGGCATTGTTCTTGGTTACGCGAGCCACCCACTCGGGATTGGATCGGATGGTGGAGAGCAGCATTTCGAACATCTTCTCGGAGGCTTCCAACTGGCCTTGCGGGGCCCGCTCGGCGATCCACGACGCATTGCAACTGTAGCTGGAGGTTTGCATCATTTGCCCGGACGCATTCATGGTGGGGCTGACGGTGCCGATGGCCATCGTGGTGACGATGACCCACTCCTCCACGGGTTGACCGTTGAGGCTGTAACGCAGACGCGCCCGCACCGTGTCGGGACGCACGCGCTGCTGCAATCCATACTGCAGCGCCTGCTGTTCGGCCTGGCGCGCCTGCTGCTGCAAGCTCTGCATTAATTTCGGCAGTGGCTCCATAGCTACGATTTGCGCGTTGGGCCGGACCTGCCCGATGTTCCGGCGGAGATAGTCAGCCGCTGCCATAGGAGGCATGACATCGCATGCGTGGGTTCCCATCTGCGCCTGCTGTGCGGCTGATTGCCGCAGGAATGTGGGATCGTCGGCCCAGGACCACGCTTGGGCCGGGAATACCTCGAAACCGCGGCCGTCGGGACCGCTGGCGCGAAACTGGATCCGAATCGGGTTGCAGCTATCCCGGACATTCCACTGGGTTCCCCCCTGGGTTTGCCATTCGGAGGGGACCAGCATGGTGGCCACCGGTATGGGGTGGTCGAAGCCGCTCTGGTCCATGAGCGCGACTTTCTTCAAAACCAGGTAATTGCCGCGCGCGGCGGGAGCTTGCGGAGCGGGGGAATTCTGCGGCGAATAGGCCGCGGCCGGTCCCGGGGCGGGAGCCGCGGGCGCCGCCCCCCCAAGGAGTGCGGCCCGTTTGGCATCGTAGTCCGCTTTCGTCAGCACGCCCGCCTTGTAAGCTTCTTCGAGCGCCGCGAGTTGCGGCGACGCTGGTGCTTGCGCCGCCGGCGCCGAGGCGTACGCAGAGGGTGCGGGACTCGAAGGTGCGGCCGCTGACGGGGCGGCAGCCGCGGGAGCCGCCGGTCCCAGGAGGGCAGCCCGCTTGGCCTCGTACTCGGCCTTCGTCAG
>JBGPKH010000647.1:0-5138 GCA_041485845.1 Bryobacteraceae bacterium | reverse complement strand
GTCGCCACAGAGGCGGCAGGCGAGGGAATCAATCTCCAGTGTTGCCACATCCTCTTCAACTACGACATCCCGTGGAATCCCAACCGGCTGGAGCAGCGGATGGGCCGTATCCACCGATACGGTCAGACCGAGGACTGCCTGATCTTCAACTTTGTCGCGACTAATACCATCGAGGGCCAGGTTCTTCGCAAGCTGCACGAAAAGCTCCAGGAGATTCGCAACGCCCTGGATGACGACTCGGTGTTCAACGTGATTGGAGAGATCCTCCCTGCGACCCACGTCGAGCGTGTACTCCGGGAATACTACGCGGGTGGAATGGGCGACGCCGATCTGGAGGACAGGCTTCTGCGCAACGTCGAAGAAGAATTGCGCTGTCGCCCTTGTAAACTCCCGCTAGGCATTCACCTGGCCGAATGGGAGGGACGGATCATAGAGACGAAGAAGGGCGTTGTGCGGCTTCTTCCGGTTCGGGAGCGCTCGCAGCAACTCTTTGGCGAGGCCGGCACGGAACTCGCTGCCGACCGGATCGAGAGAGTCTCGCGGGGCGCGGAACAGTTGGACCTGTTCTCGGCCGCCGGATTGGTCGACGCTGCCGTTCCCGAGATCGCACCCAAGCGCGGGCGCAAGAAGGCGGGCGTCGCCGATGAGGCGCTGAGGACGCGGCGCGAAGCAACAACTCTCGACCGGGTTCATGCCGCCATGCTGTTGCAGGCTGGGGGCCGGGCAAACGCCTTGCGGTCTTTGCTCAAGTCGGAGACCGACCGTAGCCCTGATTTTCTACGCCTGGCGAACGCGCTCTCCGCGCTGTATCCCAAAGAGAGCGAGGAGAAGCGGCTCCTGGACGCAATGCTACTGGCGATACCGCGATGAACGAACCGATGGGTGCGCATTCCGATTTGCGCTAGTATGAGGGTGGCGGTAAACTAACGAGTAGAGGCGAACAAATAGTGAAAGTACTGCGCTTCCGGTTCAACTGCAGAGAAGTTTGTAAACGCTGTTGCGTATCTGGCCCATGCCTGCCCAAGGAGCACCAAGCTGACGATCTGTAAGTATCTCTATTTGGCGGATAAAGAACATCTTGTTAGATATGGAAGGCCAGTGATTGGGGATCATTATTACAAACTCCCGCACGGCCCAATTCCGACCCGTGGTTTAGATATGCTGCGAGGAAAGGCGGGCGCCGCCGAGAACGCGTTGTTTGAGAAATACGTCTCGGTCATTGGCGAGTCCGTCCACCCGAAGCAACCAGCGAACCGGAAAGTCTTTTCAAAGTCGGACATCGAGGTGCTGGATTGGGTGGTGAAGAAGTATGGCCGATGGTCACCGTCGGCTCTGCGAAACGAGACCCACTCACAGGCCCCGTGGCGCGATTCTGCGAACTCGTGCGCAATTGATTACAGCCTGTTCTTTGAAGGCCGTCCCGAAGCCGAGGAGGTAAAGGAGTTGGCGGAGAGGGAACAGGGGTCCAGGGACCTGCTGCGCCCCTATGTCGCGAGGTAGCGTTGATCTCACGCCAGGCGCTGTCTTACATATCCGGGATATCCGGGATTTTGCCAGCCGCGGGCATCCCGCGAAGAACAAGTACTTCCTGATCCTTGGCTGCATCACCGATTCGGAAGTCCTGGGGTTCCTGATCTCATCCCAACTTGGTTACTTGAAGCAGGAGAGCCACAAACGGGAAGTCGTGCGTATCCCGGACCGGGCCAGTATCCCAGTTGCTGGATGGAGATTTCCAGTGTCGCGCGGTTCGGGTAACCAACGATATTTCGCTCGATTTCGCGGCCGGCGAGCAACTTGTCGTCATCGAGGTGCTCGGCGCCAGCCATCTGTTCAAAGATCCCGAATCTCCACAGGTTCGCAAGATGTCCGCGGTCCGGCTATCCACCCGCAAGGAGGATTGCGTTCCCGAACACCCGAAATCCTGGAAATTCCGGGGCGCACTCGGTCTGCGATGTCAAACCGCGAAGATGTCATTCCGGCAAGCCGACCTTCTTGCGAAGAGCTTTCACCCGCGGATCGCCGCGAAGGGGAGCAAATTCCGCGTACGTGAGGTCTCTGCCCAGCCGGACTGGGCCAAAAGGAATGGCGCGCTCCAGCGCTTCAAAGGCCCGGTCCTTGTCGCCCAAGGCCGTGAAGATCGCGGCCTGCTCGAACGGCCGCCACTGCATGGCTGCCATCTTCTCAGCCTCTTCGGGGCGTCCGGCAAGCGCATACGCACGGCCTAGCAACCCCGCCCCGACCGCCGAAAGGCGCCCATTAAACTGCGCTTCGAGGATCGGGATGGCCTCGGCGGCCTTTCCCTGGAGTACCAGGGCCTCAGCACATGGTTTGGGGCAATGGGCGATTGCCTCATTGAGGCGCCCGGCCGAAAAGAGGGCGGTTCTCAGGATGCGCTGAACCCCGTCAGACAGCGGATCGGTTTTTCCGGCCCTGCGAGCCTTCGCCACTGCCTCCTCGATCCGGCCGAGCGGCAAAAGCAGATAAAGGACCAAATCGCCCCGCGCGCCGGAGCTGTTGGGGTCCAGTTGGAGAGAGCGCCGGAAGCTCGTCTCCGACTGCTCCCATTGCGCGTCGCGCGCATACATAATCCCCAACGCATCGTGCGCTTCGGCCAACATAGGATCAAGCTCGATGGCTTTCTCCGCGGCGGTCCGCATTTTCAAGATCATATCCGCACGCTCGGCCGAATCGAACCGATCGAAACCCGAAATGCCGCCGTGAGCCACGGCGAGACCTGCATAAGCCGGAGCAAACGAAGGATCTTTGGCGATCGTTTGCTCGAAGAAGCCGATGCTTTTTTCTAGGCCTGACAAGCCTTGCCAGTTCTCGAAAGCACGGGCCCGAAGGTACAGATCGTAGGCTTCGGCGTTGGCCTCATAGCGCCGGCGGCCACGCCCCAGCTTCAACCGCAAGCTATTGACGATGCCGAGTGAGATCTTATCCTGAATGGCCAGGACGTCCGAAAACTGTTGATCGTAGCGGCCTGACCACAGCGGGAAGTCATCGCGCACGCGGATCAACCGGGCGTTGATCCGCAATTGCTGTCCGGCGCGCAGAACCGACCCTTCCAGGATGTAATCGGCATCAAGCTGCTTTCCGGCGTCCCGTATATTCCGTGGCTTGCCTTTGAAGACAAAGGACGAGGTCTGGGACCGCACCGCCAACCCGTCAATCATGGACAGATCGCGGATAATCTCGTCGGTGAGGCCGTCGGCGAAGTAGTCGTTGGCTGGATCCCGGCTCAGGTTCGTCAAAGGCAAGACCGCGATCGAAATCGGCGCATTCTGGCGCTGAGACCACCACCAACCCAAGGCGCCCACTGCCAGGGCGGCTCCAGCCAGCGCGGCCAAAAGCCGAAGGCGTGTTCCGGGCGGCGGCGAGTTACTCCCTGGGACCTGGGTGGACACCCGAGGCTCAACCTCACGTTGACGAATCACGGGTGCATAGCCACCCTTCGGCAGCTCCACTACCAGGGCATCGTTTTTTCCTGCGCCTACGTAGTATTCACCCAGGCGCGCGCGCAGCCGGGCGGCCTCGGTCCGCACGATCGAATCCTGTTTGGGATCGTGATCCGCGCCGCGGCCGAAGACTTCGACGGCGATCACGGATTCCTTGATCTCGCCGTCCCGGCCCCCCAGATGCCGTTCCACGACGAACCGCAGGAATCGGGCCAAGCGCTCATTGCGGGAGAAACCGGCGCTCGCCAGTACTCGTTCCAGTTGCCGCCGCGCGGCATCGACGTCGGATTCCGCCAGGGCCATTCGTTCGAGCATACCTCTTGTTTTCAGCGCTCTGCAAATGTATGAAACACGCTTCCGACACACCTGGACTTGTTTTTACAGCCTGACGGGCGCATTGTGTGTGCAGGCCAGAGCTCGATCACGATTCTGTACTTCGACGGCGCCTCCCGGGATTTTCAGGATTTCGCGTGTTCGGGAACCCAATCCTCGCGGCGGGTGGACAGCCAGACCGTGGAGATCCTGCGCAAGTTCGGGAGCGGTGAGTCAAAAAATAGGAGTGCAAGATGATTCGAAAAGCAGAAACCATTGCAATGACAGTTCTGTTGGTTGCGGCGCATTGTACTCTGGCCCTAGGGCAGCAGCCGCCCCCCACCATCCTCACAATCGACGTCCAAAACGTCGTCGAGTACCAGGGTGACATCTCCGATCCATCAAAATTTGCGACCAATCCCAACGTTACACCCTCAGCCGGAGCAAGGGATTTTAGTGTGAACGTGGCCTTTGGGGACATCGTGGCCGTCAACGGCCAGCCTGCCAAGGGTCCATACGTCGGCCGACCGGTAGGGATTGGCCTGACCCCGACTCCCAATCCTGGGCGAGCAATCGCCGACACCACGCACGCCTCGCTCAGATCCCATACTTTTGAGATCTTGAAGATCGACGGTACGCCGGTTGGGACGATGATGTCCTTTGGACTGGATGGGGGACAGCCTCCCCCGGGGGCGCCTTCTAATCCGGTCGCCACGAGAGGGAATTACACGATTTTCGGTGGCACGGGAGCGTTTCTCGGCGTGCGGGGGGAACTGGTGCAGCGGCTTCAGAGTTTAGAAGCTAATCCTCCTCGTGCGGCCTCGATGGCGGAGGATCCCGCCAACCGGCGTATTAACGGAGGCGGAACGATTCGGTTTTTCCTGCATGTGATCCCACTGACCACGCCGCAGATTGCGACCACTGCCGGCGGCCCAGCCGTGACGCACTCCGGCGATTTCACGCTGGTCACTGCGTCCAAGCCGGCCGCCGCGGGAGAGATCTTATCCCTCTTCGCGACCGGCCTCGGTCCGACGAATCCCGGCGTCGACCCCGGGGAGCCGTTTCCGTCCAGTCCAGCGGCCGCGGTCAATTCGCCAGTGGACGTAACGGTCAATGGGAAACCCGCCGAGGTGCTGGCCGCGGCCGGCTTCCCCGGCGCCGTAGACGGCTATCAGGTGAACTTTCGAGTACCTACGGATGCCGCAAAGGGCGTGACCGCTATCCAAGTGGGCGCAGCGTGGATTGCGGGCACGCCCGTCAGCATTACAATGAAATGACCACTCAGCGTACACAGCAGGGGGGGAAATGAGATCGACCCGCAGAGCGTTCGCAGCTATTGTGCTTTTAAGCTCCGTCGCGGCGGCGCAG
>JBGPKH010000646.1:0-5143 GCA_041485845.1 Bryobacteraceae bacterium | reverse complement strand
CTGCACCGGCAATGGCATCTCGCTGATTATCGCCGAGAGCGTCTCCACTGCCGTGTCCCGCTTGAAGGCCCGCCGGCCCGAGAGCATCTCGTAAAGAATTGCGCCGAATGAGAACTGGTCGGCCTCGGGTCCCAAGGGCCTGCCGGCTGCCTGCTCCGGCGCCATGTAGCCGATCGTGCCCAGGATCGCTCCGGCGACGGTCAGGCAAGTCTCGGTGGCCGCCTCATTCGGGGGCTGTCCTTCCGGGAGCAGTCCGCCCTGCCGCTTGGCCAGACCAAAGTCCAGCACCTTGACCCGCTCCTCCGCCGTCACCATGATGTTGTCGGGCTTCAGGTCCCGGTGTACGATGCCGCTCGCGTGGGCGGCCGCCAGAGCGTCGGCCACCTGCGTCGCCAGGTGGAGAGCTTTCGGCACGGGAAGCGCTCCCTCAGCCAACAGTGTTCGCAATGTCCGGCCCCGGACCAACTCCATCGCGATGTACGCAACATTGCCCTCCTCGCCCAGGGCGTAGATCATGACGATGTTCGGGTGGTTGAGACTGGAGGCCAGCCGGGCCTCATCGGGAAAACGCCGCGAGTGCTCCGCATCGCCGGCATGGGCGAGCACCTTGAGCGCGACCTCGCGTCCCAGCGCCACATCCCGGGCACGATAGACCTCTCCCATGCCGCCTGCGCCGATCGGCCCCAGAATCTCGTAAGGGCCCAGTCGATCTCCAGAGGTCAGCGGCATTTTACTACTTCACACTAAACGTGGATTCCGACCCGAACCGCTTGTAGTTGCTGTACGCGATCCGCAGCCGCTCGCGCTGCGGCCCGCTCCGGAATTGCAGCGTATCGTCGGCATAGGTGTACATCGGGAACCAGTGCTTCGCATCCACCGGCTTGCGGATGGTGGTGAACCTGGGAAACAGGTTCTCAGTCTTGGTGGTCCGGATCTGCGGCACCGCCTGGCCTTCCATGCGCACGATGTTGTATTCCTTTTTGTCCACCCAGATGGTGCCCTCGAAGAATCTCTGCCCTGCCAGAATCTGTCGTGGGCGCACCTGGAGCACCCAGCAATCCACGTCGTCCATGGTCTCTTCCCCGCGGAACTTCGTTTCGTAATTCCACAGGCGGTCTTCGGTGAGGACCAGCGGCTGGATGTCGCGGATGTCGCGAAAATCCTCCTCGGTCATGATCAGGGACTTCAGGCCGTTTTGCGCCTTCCCGATCATCTCTTCGGTGCGCGCGTGCTGCGGCGAGAAGATGATGTCGCGCACTTCGCGATAGCTTCCGCGCGTGCCGCCATGGTCATCCAGTTCCTCGATGGTAACGGTCTGCCGGTACATGTACTCGTTGCGCTCGGCCTCCGTCTGGCTCTCGCGGTGCGCCACCAGTTTCGCGATGTTGGTAGGCGGATCGTTGGGAGGCGGATCCTGCGCCCGCGCGCCGGGGTACGAGAGCGCGAATGCTAGAATGAGGCCGATGGTGAAACTGCCCGCGCCTTTCTGGGCGGCCCTCTGGATCGGCTGGACAGCGCTGGGCGCTGCGGGCGTTGGGTACGCGCGCATCAAGGGAATTCCAACCTGGTCGGCTTTGCCGGTCATCGCAGCCTTCCTCACGGCGTATCCATTTTATCTGGTTCCAGCCTTCCCCGTGATTCGCGACCGTCTGGCCGGGAGGCGATTGCCTGTGTACTTGGTTGCATCGGCCGTCCTGCCCTACCTGGTCTGCTGCCTGGGAGGCGTGCAGTTTCAGTGGAGCGGCCTCGCGCGTCTGGTCGCACTGGCCTTAACGTTGGGCCTATGGTTCCGCCTTCTCAAGCCGCAAGTCCGACCCCCGGCCCCTGGCCCCCGGTCCCACACAACCCCAACCCCAACACCAACACCAACCCCTAACCCCCAACTCCCAACCCCCGATTGCCAGCCCCCGGCCCCTGGCCCCCGGTCCCCGGCCCCTGGCCCCCAGCCCACACACAACCCCAACCCCCAACCCCCAACCCCCAACCCCAGAATTTGGGCCGATCTCGCTTTCCTGGCGCTCATCCCTTTCGTGCTTCTGGGCGGCTACCTCACCGCCATCTACGTGCCGGTCAACCCCAAGCTCAAGGACATCGTCTTTCTGGGTCACATCTCGCTCGATCAGATGGCGGTGATGGTCCTCCTGGTGGAGCGCCGCGTGCCGGACGCCGGCTACGGCTTCCTCCCCAACCTGCGGGAATGGCGCATTGGCGTCCTGCATTTCCTGTATTTCGCTCCGGTCGGCCTGGCGCTGGCGCTGCTCCTGCACCTGGTCGCGTTCACCAGGCCGGCGGCGCCCTGGCTCATCGTCCCAGCCTTCTTCGGATTCCTGTGGACCGTGGCGCTTTCCGAGGAGTTCTTCATCTGGGGCGTACTACAAAAGTGGCTCGCCGAATGGACTGCGAGTCCCACCGCCGCCATGATCGGAGCGTCGCTCACTTTCGGACTGATGCACATCGGCTTCCGCGTCTTTCCCAACGGGCGATGGGTCCTGCTCGCCGGCACCATGGGCTGGTTCTGCGGGCGGGCGCGCAATCGCGCCGGCAGCATCCGGGCCGGCATGGTGACCCACGCGCTCGTATTTGCTGTGTGGAAAGCGTTCTTCGCGTAGTACAATCCTCTATCTATGGCAAAACTCGGATTTTTAGGACTCGGCCTGATGGGTTACCCGATGGCTCGCAACCTCCTGCGCGCCGGACACGAAGTGGCGCTCTGGTCTCATACCACGGAAAAGGCGCGCAAGCTGGCTTCCGAAGAAAAAGGGAAGTTCTGCAACACGCCGAAAGAGGTGGCGGAGAACGCCGATTTCATCTGCCTGTGCGTCGGCGATACCGCCATGGCCAAAGAGGTCTTCCTCGGGACGGATGGCATTGTCCAGGGAATCCGTCCCGGGACCATCGTGGCGGACGCCAGCACCATCAGCCCCAGCGAGAGCCGCCGCATCGGCCAAGCGCTCCAAGCCAAGGGTGCTGATTTTCTCGACGCCCCGTGTACCGGATCGACGCCCGGCGCCGAAGGCGGTACCTTAACCTTTATGATCGGCGGCGATCGGGCCGTCTTCGAAAAGGCCAAGCCCTACCTCGAGCCCATGGGCAAGCGGCTCTATTATTGCGGTGGTCCGGGCATGGGGTTACAGGCCAAGCTGTCGCAGAACCTCATTCTTTCCAATATTTTGATGGCGTTCAACGAAGGCATGGTGCTGGCCACGAAGGGGGGTGTCGATCCGCATCTCATGCTTGAGATCCTGGACAACAGCGCCGCCAAGAGTGGGCTCATCTCCTACAAGGCTCCGTTTGTCTTCCGCCGCGACTTCAAGCCGAATTTCTCTACAAAGTGGATGGATAAGGACATCGGCCTGATCCTGGAATCCGGAAAAGAGCTCGGCGTACCCCTACTTTTGACCGGTTTGACCCGGCAGCTCTTCCAGACGGCCATCGCGGCGGGTTATGCAGAAGAGGATATGTGCTCTACAATCAAGGTGTTAGAGGAATTAGCGGGGGTTTCTGTAAAATTCCAATAAAAAAATACAAAAAACTATTGATTCCAAAATCGGAATCTACTATTATTGGAAGTAAGCCGGGGAGGCAACTCCCACCAAAGCGAGACTAACCTCTAAATAAAAGACCCCTGAAGCAATCCTCCCCGGCGCCCGAAAGGGTTGGGTCTTCCAAGGAAAAAGCAAACCAAGAACACGTGCCGCCGCTTCGATCAAGGCGTGAAAACTACCCGTTCTAATCAGAATCAATAAGTTACGTTCGTCGGCACCGCTCCAATGGAGCGGCCGGGGAGCGTGTGCGGCCCGCCGCCCCGGTCCCCCTGCTCAGAAGGCAAACTTCAATCCCAACTGGATAGTCCGCGCGCCCCCGATCTGCGAGGTGATCAGGCCGAATGTGGCCGGAGTGCTAATGTCGCGGCCGGGTGGTCCGAAGCTGACGTGGTTCAACACGTTGAAAAACTCGCCGCGAAACTCGACATACTTTTTCTCCGTGACGTGGAACTTCTTGCCGAGCGACGTATCGAGGTTGAAAAAGCTAGGGGCGCGCTCGGTGCCCACGCCGGCGGTGCCGAAAGTTCCATTCGCCGCCACGCCGTAGGCGCAAACGCCGTTGTCCAGCCCTGGCGTATTACAGAGGGTGACGTTCGGCCCGAACCACTGGTCCACCGTCTGGCTGGTGATCGTCAACGCACGGTAGCGATTGGGCCGGACGTTGGGGCGGGCGGACTGCCCGCTATTGGCCGCCGTCGCGAAAAGCGTGACGGGGAAGCCGGAGTGCGCGGCAAGGTTCTGGTTGAGATTCCATCCGCCCAGAAGCAAGTCGACGGCCCGCGGCCAGGATGAGCCGTACCGCTTGCCTTTGCCGAACGGGAGCTCATAGAGCCCTCCAGCGGCGAAGTTTTGCAAGGCATCAGAACAAGCCGGGCCGAAATCGCCGCGGCGGTTATACGAGTTCTGGACCGTTGGGTTCTGGCTGTTGACGGAGCCGCAACCGAAAAGCCCGATGTCGTCCGTGAGGTTCTTGGAGAGCGTGTACGACGCGAGGAATTCCAGGCCATGGGAAAAACGGCGCCGGGCTCCTGCCTGCAAGGCGTGATAGGTCATGATACCGCCGGATTCGATGAAGTAAAACGAGCCGACATTCGGCAGCGTGCGCGCCAGCGGGCGGCGGTCGTCTTTGGGCGCCCAGGTACTGAAGGGTCCGGTCCCCGGCAGCGGCTGGTTGCCATCGCGCATCATGATCAGGTGAGTGCCGCGCTGGCCCACGTACGCCAGGCTAACGGAAGTGGAAGCGGAGAGCCGGGTCTCGAGAGCGAAGTTCCACTGGTTCGTGAACTGCGGCCGCAGGTTTAAGTCCCAGGCCATGGGCGAGTAGGATGCGCCCGTGGGCGAGCGGGGGCTGGTGAGATCGCCGTGCGCGATCACGTCCGAAAAGCCGGTGCGGATGTCGCCCGGCGTGGCGGCATCGTAGCTGATATCGGACTCCACGAAGAATGGCGGATTGAGCGCTGCGATTCAGACAGTGGGGGAGGGCGGCGGGAGGGATCAGCGCGGTGAAAACGGCAGCGGCGAACAACGAGTCGGCAGAAGTGGTCGGGTGTTGCGATTGAGCTGGCAAGACGGGCAGACCCTGGGCGCCGGCGTTGGCT